>DATLGM010000219.1:0-14107 GCA_035540515.1 Egibacteraceae bacterium
CGATGAGGGCGTCACTGCCCCCGGCGAGCAGGCCGCGCGCCTGCCGCCGGTACCCGGCCACCATCGCGTCGTAGTCGATGAAGTCCTTGGCCTGTGCCGGGTCCTTGCCCAGCGACAGCGTCGGCGACCGGGTGCCGGGACCGATCGACCCCAGGACCCACGGACCGTCGGAACGGCCCTGCACGCCGTCGACCGCGCGCCGGGCGACCTGCGCGGCCAACTCGTTGAGCTCCTCGGTGTCCGCCCCCAGGCCGTACTCGTCGAGCACCCACGGGGCGCCACCGAACGTGTTGGTCTCGACCGCGTCGCAGCCGACGGTCAGGAACTCCGTGTGCAGCCGCTCGATCAGCTCCGGGCGGGTGCGCACCAGCACCTCGTTGCACCCGTCGAGCCCCCCGAAGTCGTCAGGGGACAGATCACACGCCTGGATGGACGTGCCCATCGCTCCGTCGACGATGAGCACGCCGCGGCTGAGGCGCTCGAGAAACCCGGACATGGCCATTCATGCTACGGCGGCCAGACGGACTGACGCCGACGCGGAAAAGGTGCGAACATGCACGCACCCCAGCCAGGAGCGATCCCATGAGCGTCTCCCCGGAGGAAGGCCTTCGTCTCGTCGACGGCGAGGCGATCGACCTCGACGAGGATCCCCGCGAGCCGCTGAGCGAGGACGCCGCCGCCCTGGAGACGCTGCGCGACGAGTTCGTCGACGCGTTCAACGCCCGTGATCTGGACTCGATCGTCACTCTGGCCCACCGCGACGTCGAATGTCCCGACATCCACGGCGACGGCATCGAAGCGTTGTCGGAGGAGATCTCCGCGATCTGGGAGCGTTCGCCGTCGGTGCTGCTCACCCGGGCGTTTTTGGAAGGCGAGCCCTGCGCGGTGGGGTGGCTGCCTGACGAGGAAGGGTGCTGGTCGCGGGCGGCGCTGGTGTGCTTCGCCAGCGACGACGGCCTGCTGTCGGTCGTGTCGGTACCCGACGATGCTGACGCACTGGACCGTGCGGAGGTCGACGACCCGGTCGGTGAGGAGCAGGAAGAGGGCACCGACTGGGTCGAATGGGACCGGGGCGAGGCCAGCGAGCCGCGGGACCGGGGTCGCGAGCGTCCCTGACCGGGGGGCCGTCCGCAGGCAGGAGTGCACCCCTGCGGCGTCGAAGTGATCGGGAAACACCCCGATCGCCGCGTTGGAGTTGTGATGCCCTGGCTTCGCCTGCTGCTCGTCCTTGCCGTCTTCGCCGGCCTGCTGTCCCTCCCCGCTGCCGCCGCCCCGTCCAGCGGTGACGACGCGTCGCTGTACCGCATCCCGCTGTCCAGCGGTGCGGTCGACCCTGCCGCGGACTGGTCCGCGACGGAGCCGGTCGGCCGCGACCTCGTGCTGGTCCAGTGGTCGCAGTTCGGTGCCGTGGGCATCGTCGACGCGATCGCCGCGACCGGCGCCGAGCTGGTGCAGCCGCTCGCCCCGGTGTCCTACCTGGTGTGGGCGGACGCGGCGCAGACGCGGGCGCTGCGGGGCGTCGACGGCGTCCGGTTCGCCGGCGTCCTGCCCGCGCAGGCCCGGGTCGCCGACAGCGTCACGCCGGCCTCCACCCGGCTGCGAGTGACCGTGGTGGGCACCGAGGGTCTGGGCGGCCTCAGCCCCGCGTCCGTCCGTCCGCGCGCGTTCACCGCCGTGGACGGGGCTGTCGTCGAGGTTCCGGGTGGCCCGGCGCAGGCGGCGGTGCTCGCCCGCCTGCCCCGCGTGTACTCGGTGGCGGACGCCGGCGGCCGCCCGCAGCTGCGCGACGAGAAGTCGTCGCAAGTCGTCGCCCAGGGCACCGCACAGCCGCTGGGTCCGGGCTATGCGGAGTTCCTGGAGCGGATCGGCGCGGACGGCAGCGGGGTTGTCATCGCGGAGGTCGACGGCGGCGTCGACTGGAACCACCCCGAGCTGTCGGACCGCGTGGCGGACTGCATCGACTACAGCGTTCTGCCGGCCGGCGGCCTGTGCAACGCGCGGAACCACGACGACGCGATCGGCCACGGCACACACGTGCTCGGCATCGTCTTGGGGACCGGCTCGACGGGGCTTGGCGACGCCGACGGCTTCGCGTACGGCCAGGGGATCGCCCCCGGCGCCAAGGCGGTCGTGCAGAACGCCGTCAGCCTCAACGCCCTGTACCCCGACCCGTTCGCCGACGGCTACCGCCCCGTGTACCAGCAGGCGCAGGAGCGCGGCGCGATCGTGTCGCAGAACTCCTGGGGGCCCAGCGGCACGCCCCAGGGCTACGACGCTGCGACGCGTGAGTTCGACTCCATCGTGCGCGACGCGAACGACGACCAAGAAGGCGACCAGCCGCTGGCGCTGGTGTTCTCGATCATGAACGGCAGTGGCGGCACGTCGACGCAGGGTGCGCCGGACGAGGCCAAGAACATCATCGGTGTGGGTGGCTCGGGGGTCCGCGGCACCCGCACCTCCGCTGGGCCCACGGCCGACGACCTGTGCACCTGCACCGCGCACGGGCCGGCGCTGGACGGCCGGATGCTGCCGGACCTGGTCGCGCCGGGACAGAACGTCATGTCCACCAGGGCCACGCAGGGCACCCTGTGCGGGCTGTTCCCCACCGCCGAGAGCACTCCCTCACCGCTCCACGCCGGCTGCACCGGCACATCGATGGCCTCCCCCCACGTGACCGGCGGCTACGCGGTGTTCGTGGACTGGTACCGCCAGCACCACGACGGCGCGACGCCGTCGCCTGCACTGGTCAAGGCCGCGTTCGTCAACGGCGCCGACGACCTCGCCGGCGGCCGTGACGCCAACGGCCGGCGGCTGGGCCACATCCCCGACAACAAGCAGGGCTGGGGGCGGTTCAACCTCGGCAACGTCGTCGACTCGTGGGCGGCCGGCGCCGTGCACGTCGACCAGTCGGTGGTGTTCGACACCACCGGGGAGCAGCACGCGGTCACGGTCGAGCCGATCGACCCGGCACAGCCGATGAAGGCGACCCTGGCGTGGACCGACGCGCTCGGCCCGGGCATGGGCGGCCAGGTCCCGGCGTGGGTCAACGACCTCGACCTCAGCGTCGCGGCGCCGGACGGCACGACCTACAAGGGCAACGTCTTCGCCGACGGCTTCTCGGTCGCCGGCGGCGACCACGACCGGCGCAACAACGTCGAGAACGTCTACCTGCCCACGCCGGCTGCCGGCGCCCACACGGTGACGGTGTCCGCGGCGAACCTCATCGGCGACGGCCTTCCCAACCGGGACGGCACCACAGACCAGGACTTCGCGCTCGTCGTCACCAACGCCCGGGTCGTCCAGCAGTAGCCACGGCTGCCGTCAGCGCCGGCGGCGCGGCTGCACGCGCGCCAGCTTCAGCCGCGCGTCCACGGCGGCGACGCCTCGGCGGCGCACAAACACCGGGTTGAGGTCGAGGTCGGCGATCTCTGGGACCGCCTCGACCATCGCCGACACGCGGAACAGCAGCGCCTTGAACGCCTCGACGTCCACGGGGTCCGAGCCGCGGTAGCCGGTCAGCAGCGGGTAGCCGCGCAGGCTGGTCAGCATCTCCTCGACATCGTTGTCGGTCAGCGGGTGGATGCGTACGGAGACGTCGCGCAGCAGCTCGACGAGCGTCCCACCCATGCCGGCCATCAGGATGGGGCCGAACGTGGGGTCGTGGCTGACGCCGACGACCATCTCGACACCGTCACCGACCATCTCCTGGACCAGGAAGCCGGCGCGGACCAGGTCGTCGCGCCCCGCAGCCTCCAGCTCCCCGCTGATGCTGCGGACCGCCTCGGCGACCTGCGCCGGACGGCCGAGGCCCAGGCGCACACCCCCCAGGTCGGTCTTGTGGATGGGTGCGGCCGACTTCACGGCGACCGGTGTCCCGAACTCCTCCTGCGCCGCGGCGGCGTCGTCGGGGCTGAACACGACGCGCGCCTTGGCGGTCGTGATGCCGAATGCGCGGAGGAGCGCATCGGTGCGCTCGGCGTCGAGCCACGCCGAGTCCGTGCCGTCGGGAAGCGCCTGCTCCACGATGCGCCGGGCGGTGTCGACGTCGGCGTCGGTCACCTCCACCACGTGGCCGAGGTCACGGCTGCGCCACTGGCCGTAGCGCGCGACCTTGCCCAGCGCCTGCGCTGCCCCCTCGGGGAACCGGAAGCTTGGGATGCGCGCCTGGGTCAGCTCTGAGGGGACGCCTGCCTCGGACATGAAGACGCTGACCACCGGCACGTCGTCGCCGATGTCGTCGCGGGCGGCGGCCATCTGCAGGGCGACGTCCTCGGCGCGAGTGACCACAGGCGGGATGAAGATCACCAGCAGGGCGTCGACGTTGGGGTCCGAGGCGAGGACGCGCATGGCACGGCCATAGGCCTCAGCCGTCGCCGACGCAATCATGTCGACCGGGTTGCGGATGCCAGCCTCGGCGGGCAGGAACTCCGACAGTGCGGCGATCGTCTCGGACTGCAGCTCGGGGACGACCAGGCCGTTGGACTCGCACGCGTCGGCCGCGAGGATCCCCGGGCCGCCGCCGTTGGTCAGGATCGCGACACCCGTGCCCTTGGGGACGGGCTGGTTCGCCAGCACCGTCGCGACGCCGAACAGCTCTTCCAGCGAATCGGTGCGGATGACGCCGGCCTGGCGGAACAGCGCGTCGACGGCCACGTCACCGGCGGCCAGCGCCCCGGTGTGCGACGACGCCGCCCGCTCGCCGGCAGCGGTGCGGCCGGACTTGACCGCCACGATCGGCTTCGTGCGCCCGACGCGGCGGGCGATCCGACCGAACTTGCGGGGGTTCCCGAACGACTCGAGGTACAGCAGGATGACGTCGGTGTCGTCGTCGGCCTCCCAGAACTGCAGCAGGTCGTTGCCCGACAGGTCCGCCTTGTTGCCGACGCTGGCGAACGACGACAGGCCCAGCCCCAGTCGCTGGGCCGCCGCCAGGATCGCCAGTCCCAGCGCGCCGGACTGGCTGGAGAAGGCGACGCGCCCTGGCGGCGGGAAGACCTGCGAGAACGTCCCGTTCATCCGGACGTCCGGGGCCGCGTTGAGCACGCCCATGCAGTTGGGTCCCACCACGCGGATGCCGTGGGCGCGCACCACCTCCATGAGCCGCTGCTCGCGCTCCGTGCCTTCGGGGCCCGCCTCGTTGAAGCCCGCAGAGATGATGACGGCGGCCTTCGTGCCCCGCTCGGCGGCCTCCTGCACGACGTCGATCACGTAGGGCGCGGGCACGCACACCAGCACCATCTCGGGCACGGTCGGGCACGCGGACACCGAGGGATAGGCGGCCACGGACTGCACGTGCGATGCCGACGGGTTGACCGGGTAGACCGGCCCGTTGAAGCCGCCGGCGAGCAGGTTGGCGAAGACCAGGCCCCCGATGGTCTTGGGATCCCGCGAGGCGCCGACCACCGCCACCGAGGCCGGGTTGAACACGGCGTTGAGCGCGGCGACGGCGGCGTGGCGGTCCTGTTCGTCGCCGGCCTCGAGGAACTCCTCCGTGGGCATTGAGGCGAAGCTGGTGTGCACCACTGAGCCCTCGTCGCTGAACGCGGGGGAGAACCCGGCATCGCGCATCATCCGCAGCATCCGGGCGTTCTCGCGGAGGATGTCGCCCTCGAAGCCGGTGATGCCGAGGTCGGATGCGGGCTCCACCAACGCGCGCAGCAGGGCCGTGCCGATGCCGCGGTTCTGCTCGGCGTCCTCGACCAGGACGGCGAACTCCGCGACCTCGGGATCCTCGGGCAGCCGGTCGAAGCGGCTCACGCCGACCAGGCGTCCGCCGGTTTCGGCGACAAGCGCGAAGCGGTCCTTGTAGTCGACGTTGGTGAAGAACCGCATCTGCTCGGCGTCCATCGTGCGGGGCGCGAAGAAGCGCATCCGGATGGTCTCGGGCGACAGCCGCTGCCACATCTGCAGCATCCGGTCGGTGTCGTCGGCGGTGATGGGGCGGATGTGGACCGTCTGGCCATCTTTGAGCACGGCGTCGATGGTGTAGCGGTCGAGCTCGGTCACGGGGCGGTCTCCTCGCGTGCGGTGGCCAGCTGCGTCCAGGTGGGACGGACCAGCTTGAAGATGTCGTCGACCAGGGCGTATGCGGAGCCGCCCAGCCGCCCGACCGGCGCCAGCGCCGCGATGTCGATCCGGCCGTCGGCGTAGAAGCGGTCGTCGACATGCACCGCCACCACATCGCCGAAGACCATGTTCCCGTTGCCCATCGGCAGGATCTGCCGCACGCGGCACTCCAGCGCCGCCGGGGCTTCCGCCACCCGCGGTGGCGCCACGCGCAGGGAGGGGGCGGCCTCGACGCCGGCCCAGGTGAACTCGTCTTCGTCGGGCGGGAAGTCGGCGGCGGTGAGGTTCATCGGCTCCACCAGGCCGGCGCTGACGACGTTGACCACGAACTCGCCGGCGGCCTCGACGTTGGTCAGCGTGTCCTTCCGCCCCGTCTGCGTGAAGTGGATGATCGGTGGATCGGTCGAGACGATGTTGAAGTAGCTGTGGGGCGCCAGGTTGCGTACGCCGCCAGGGCCCAGCGTCGAGACCCATGCGATCGGGCGAGGGACACACAGGTTGGTGAGCAGGAAGTAGTTCTCGCGCGGCGTCTGCGCGGCCGGGTCGATCGTGGTGAAGCCCATACGCTGACGAGCCTAACCCCCGCAGGGTCGGCGCAACCCGGGCGCTAGCCTCGGTGGTGATGCTTCGCCGCAAGGTCATGCCCGCACACCTGGAGCCGGCCTGGGAGGTGTTCCAGGCGCAGGCCGAGCGTGTTCAGAACGCCCGGGGGGCGGTGTTCTCGTGCCTGCCGGTCGGCCGTGTCGACCCCGCGCCGGTGCCGGTGGGGCTCGACGTGCTGCACGACGAGCTGACCGCGCTGCGTCCCGAGCTGCCACGCTGGCGTGTCGACGAGGTCCGCCCGCAGTGGCGCGCCTGCGCGGAGTCGATCGACGAGGCGCTGGGCGCCATCCCCACGGCCAAGCGTGTGGCCGTCCAGACCACCGAGCTGGAGGAGCTGCTCGGTGCCGTCGCCGACGCGCTGGAACCCCTCGGCGATGCCTGGGAGGCGGCCGAGCGCCACTGGCGGTCGCTCCGCCGGCGCTGACCACTACCAGCGGGGCCCAACACAAAACGACCCCGGCCGGGGCGCGGGGTCGCTTTGTGACTGTGGTGCGTGCTTCGACGCGCGGGGCGCCGGCTCCTGCCGCTACTGGGGCAGCAGGCAGAACGGCGTGTAGTCCAGCGTGGCGAGGTCGACCTTGGGCAGCGTGAGCGCGGCCTCGGCCGGCGTCAGCCAGGTGCCCCCGGACGAGGTCGTCGACGACGTCTGAGCGGTCTGGCCCTGGGCTGCGGCCTGACCGCCACGGTTGCCCTTGTCGTTGCCACCCTTGTCGTTGCCCTTGCCGTTGTTGCCCTTCTCCGAGCTCTTGCCCTTGCCGTTGCCCGGGTTGTCGGCGGGCGGCTCGTCGGCCGGCGGCTGCGCGGGCGCCTCGCCGTCGAACTTGAAGATGTCAAGGCCACGGTTGATGTCGTTGCCGTACAGGTAGAAGTCGCCGGTGGCCGGGTCGATCTTGGGGGTCTTCGCGGACCAGTTGTTGGAGTCGGCGAAGTAGAAGTGGCCGATCTCGCGCATCGGCTGGCCGACCAGCGGGGTCTCGCCGATGCCGTAGCCGGTCAGGCCGCTGATGTCGACGACGCGGACACCGCCGGCGTAGAAGGCGATCGTCATGATCCCCTCGTCCTCGTGGACGTCGAACACGTGCGCGGTGCAGGTGTCCAGGGGACCGATCGGGCGGACGTCGTCGATGTTCCAGTAGCCGACCTTGACGGGGTTGCGCTCGAGGTCGCCCGTGATCTCATACACGTGCACACCGCCGCTGGGGCAGGCGGGCTCGGCGCCGGCGGCGCCGGCGAACTCGTCTTCGACGATCAGGTAGTCCCGGCGGTTGCCGTCGGCGTCAGTCAGCGAGAACGGGTCCGACTGGTGCTCGACGTTGATCGCGGGGTCCACGAACGACGAGACGATGCTCGGGTTGGCCGGGTCCTCGGTGTTGATGATCACCGTCTGCGACAGCGCCGCCGAGTACGCGCGGGTGCCGTCGGCGTTGAAGGTGATGTCGTGGGACTCGGTGCCCAGGCCGGGACGCAGCGGCAGCGCCAGCTTCGTCGCGAGCTTCGGGGCGAGGAAGTCGGTGACGTCGAACACCTCGATGCCCTGGTCACCGGCGGACGTAATCAGGTCGGAGTTGGAGTTGTAGAAGAACTTCCCGCTGGGGTGCACGGTCTGGTTGTGCGAGCCCTTGGGGACGGCCACGAACGACACCGTCGTCGGGTTCAACGGGTCCGTGACGTCGGCCACGAAGGTGCCGTTGGCGCCCTGGCCGTTGGCCTTGCGCGTGTTGGTGAAGCCGAGCGCACGGGCTTCCTCGTAGCAGGTCGACGTGCCGTCACCGACGGTGTCCGAGGTGTAGGCGACGAACGTCCGGCCGGGATAGTCGTCACGGGTGAACACCTGAACGTCCCCCTGCGTCACACCGCAGTCGTACACGGCCACGATCTCGGCGTTCTCCGGATCGGTGATGTCGACGATCTGCATGCCGTTGCGGTAGCTGCCGGCGAAGGCGTACTCGCGCCCGTTCACCGTCCCGAACTCGATGTCGGTGCCGTAGTTGCCGGTGCCGCCGTTGCGAGCGGCGTACTGCAGGTTCTTGACGTGTGTCAGGTTCTCGCTGGAGCTGCCCTCGTCGGCGGCGGCGGCGAGGCCGGGCAGCAGGGTCACAGCGAGCGCGAGTGCGAGGGCGGCGTGCAAGGCGATGCGGCGCATGCAGGGGTCTCCTGATGTCGGCGGCGGCGTGTGGGGATCGGCGCAGGTGTGGGGCGCAAAAGGTGCGATCCCGACGTACCTAACGAGGTGGGACCGGAAGGGTAACGGCCTATCTAGCCCGTAGGTACTAGTCCGTCCGGTCAGCGCACGCGGCTGCAGACGCGCAACGGCCCCGCCGAGGCGGGGCCGTTGCGGTGAGGCGGTAGTGCTAGACGCGGTCGCCGAGCAGGCAGTAGGGCTTGCCGATGGCTCCGCCGGACAGCGCGTTGCGCTTCTGGGCCAGCTTCAGCGCCTGCTTTGGCGTCAGCCACTGGCCGGTCTCGGTCGAGGAGGCCTCGTCCCAGCTGAAGCGGTAGATGTCCATGCCGCGGTTCTGGTCGTTGCCGTAGATCTCGAACGAGCCGTCCCGGGTGACGAACGGCGCCTTGACCGCCCAGGTGTTCGAGGGCTGGTCGGCGACACCGCTTTCGAAGTAGTAGAAGCCAAGCTCCTTCATGCCCACACCGGCGTTGCCGAGCGCGACGCCGATGAGCCCGGACAGGTCCACGACGCGGACGCCGCCCTGGTAGTAGGCGATCGTCATGAGCGCCTGCTCCTCGTGGATCTCGAACACGTGGGCGGTGCAGCCGAGGCTGGTGGAGAAGGTGCGGACGTCGTCGATGTTCCAGTAGCCGACCTTGACGGGCGCCAGCTCCAGCGGCCCGGTGATGTCGTAGACGTGCACGCCGCCGTTGGGGCACTGACCGGTCGGTGTCGCGCCGGCGACCTCGTCTTCGATGATGAGGAACTCACGCGTGAGGCCCGTCGTCTTGTCCGTCAGCGTCACCGGGTCGGACTGGTGCTCCACGTTGATCGCGGGGTCCATGAACGACGTCACGATCGACGGCTTCTCGGGGTCCTCGGTGTTGATGATCACCGTCTGCGACAGCGCCGCCGAGTACGCGCGGGTCCCTTCCTTGTTGAAGGTCAGGTCGTGGGACTCGGTGCCCAGGCCGGGCCGGACGGGCAGGCTGAGCGTCGTCACGTGCTTGGGCGCAGCGAGATCGCGGATGTCGTAGATCTCGATGCCTGCGCTCGCGGCCGAGGTGATGAGGTCCGAGTTCGAGTTGTACAGGTAGTTGCCGCTGGGGTGCACCGTCTGGTTGTGCGAACCCTTGGGCACACGGACGTACGACACCGTCACCGGGTTGTACGGGTCGGTCACGTCGGCGATGAACGTGCCGTAGTCGGGCCGGCGGAAGCCGAGCGCCTCGGCTTCGGTGTAGCAGGCGCTCTGGCGCGCGAACCCGTACCCCGTGTCCTGGGTGTACGCGGCGTAGGTGCGCTCGACGCCGTCGACCTCCCGGGTGAACAGCTGCACGTCACCCTGACGCACGCCGCAGTCGTACACGCCGACGATCGCCGCCTCGTCGGGGTCGGTGACGTCCACGATCTGCAGCCCGTTGTCGTACGAGCCGGCGAACGAGAACGTCCGGGTGCCGGTGACGCCGCGCGCCGCAGCCGACTCCAGGTCCGTGACGTCGATCTGCGTGAACTCAAGGTCGGTGCCGCCGTTGGCACGCGTGCCGTTGCGCGCCTCGTACTGCAGCTGCTTGACCAGCGTCATGTTGTCGCTGTGGACCGCGCCTTTGGGCTCGGAGTCCGAAGCGAGCGCGGCACCCGAGATCCCGGGGACCAACCCGGCGAACAGGCTCAGGGCGAGCAGCAGGCGAAAGGTACGGCGGCGCATAGTCATGCTCCTTGGAGGTCAGATGGTTCCGCTCAGCGGGTGATTCGCCGCCGGGTGGCACGACTCCTGCCCGGCGGCCGATGTGTCTACGAGGCGAGCAGCGTGCAGTAGGGCTTCAGCTGGTTCAGCGTCAGCCGCAGGTTTGGGCGGGCGGCGGCCTGCGCCGCGTTCAGCCAGGTGCCCTGCTCCTGCGACGCCGGGGCGCCGGCGTCGAACCGGTACACGTCAAGCCCGCGCAGCAGGTCGTTGGAGAAGATGTAGGCCGAGCCGTCCTCGTCGAAGCGGTGGATCTTCGCCGCCCACGACTCGGAGTTGGCGAACCAGTGGTAGCCGATCTCCTTCATCCCGGGGGTGACGTTGCCCGTGGCGGCGGGCTCCACGCCGACACTGGCGCCGACCAGCCCGGAGATGTCGACCACCCGGATGCCGGCGTTGTACCAACCGATCGTCATGAGCTTCTGCTCGGGGTAGAAGCGCAGGACATGGGAGGTGCACCGCAGGCTCGTGCCCGTGGCGTCGGTGCCCCCGCCGGCGGGGCGGAACTCGGGGATGTTCCAGTAGCCCACGCGGACCGGTGTCTTCTCCAGGTCGCCGGTGATGTCGTAGATGGTGACACCGCCACCGGGGCACCAGCCGTTGCCGGCGGCGCCGGCGAACTCGTCGGTGATCGCCAGGAAGGTCCGCTCACCCAGGATCGGGTCGTCGATGGTGACCGGGTCGGACTGGTGCTGGATGCCGACGGTCGGGTCCACGATCCGGCCGATGATCGACGGCTTCGCCGGGTCCTCGGTGTTCAGGATCAGCGTGTGGGTGATCGCGGCGACGTATGCGCGTGAGCCGTCTTCGCTGAAGGTGATGTCGTGGGCATCCAGGCCCGGCGCGATGGACAGGTCCCCCAGCTTGCGGGGCGCCGACAGGTCGGTGATGTCGAAGAACTCGATCGCCGCCGTGTGAGGGCGGGTCAGCTCGTTGTTCGAGTTGTACAGGTAGTTGCCGCTGGGGTGGACGGTCTGGTTGTGGGAACCGGCCGGGATCTCGACGAAGCGCACGAGCTCGGGCGCGTACGGGTTGGTGATGTCGATGATGAACGTGCCGGAGTCCTCGGCACGGAAGCCCAGGCCGCGCTCCTTGGCGTCGCGGTAGCACTTCGAGGAGGTCACGCCCGTGCTGTCGGTCGTGTATGTCGCGTAGGTGCGGGTGACGGCGTCGACCTCCCGGGTGAACACCTGGATGTCGCCCTGCGAGTTGGTGCACTCGAACAGGCCGGCGCGCACCGGGTTGGTCGGATCGGTGATGTCGACGATCTGCATGCCGCTGTTGTCGACGCCGTCGATGCGGATCGTCCCCGCCACGGCGAAGTCCCGCTCACCGGCGACCCCGGCGGCCTCGGCCTGCGGGAGCCCGGTCACGTCGATGGTGGCGAACTCGATGTCGCTGCCCTTCGACGGTGCGGTCGCGCCGGGCGCAGTGGCGTGCGGCAGGTTCGCGACGTGCGCGATGTTGGGGCTGCCGCTGAACGCCGCGGTGGCCTTGGCGGCCTCGGCCCGCAAGGACACGGTGGTGGCGGACGCCGCCGGCACGGCGCCGGCGATCAGACCAAGGGTGAGGATGAACGCACTGAAGCGCCGACGCATGGCACGACCTCGCAGGTGGAAGGGGTTCCCGACCCGGCGTTGATTCGCCGCGGTGGTCGGGATCTCCTGCTCACGCCGGTGGCGGGTTCCTGCGCAGGGCCTTGGTCTCCGCCCGCCGGCGCTTGTTGTCCAGCCGGCGCTGGCGGGCCGCACGGCTGGGCTTGGTCGGCCGGCGCGGCCGGCGGGTCTCGAGCGCGTCGGCGAGCAACCGAGCGAACCGGACGACGACCGCGTCGCGGTTGCGCACCTGTGACCGGTGCTCGGACGACTGCAGGACCAGCTCGCCGTCGGCGTTGATCCGGTTGCCCAGGCGCCGGCGGACCAGGTCCTTCTGCTCGTCGTCCAGCGCCTGCGAGTCGTCGATCGCCCATCGCAGCTCGACCTTCGTGGCACTGGTGTTGACGTGCTGGCCGCCGGGCCCGCCGGACCTCGCGAAGCGCAGCTGCACCTCGGCTTCGTCGACGGTCGTGTGCCGGTTGATGCGGATGGCTGCCATGGCGCCCCGTACGGTATGCGCATGGTGCGGGCGAGGGTGATTGGCGTCGCCGACCGCGACATCCTGCGCCTCGCGGTCCCGGCCATGCTCGCGCTGGCCGCCGACCCGCTGCTGTCCCTGGTCGACACCGCGCTGGTCGGGCGCTTGGGGCCGGTGCCGTTGGCGGCGCTGGGCATCGACACGGCCGTCTTCACGATGGTGTTCTTCGGGTTCAACTTCCTGGCGTACGGCACCACGGCCGCGGTCGCCCGCCGGCGAGGGGCGGGCGACCCTGCGGGCGCCGCGCGGTACGCGGTGCAGGCGTTGTGGCTCGCGATCGGACTGGGTGCGGTCACCGGCGCGGTCCTGCTGGCGGCGGGTCCCTGGATCGTCCGCGCCATGGGGGCGGCGCCCGACGTGGTCGACCCGGCGGTCACCTACCTGCGGCTGCGGGCGATCGGGACGATCGCGGTGCTGATCGTGCAGGTGGGGCACGGAACCTTCAGGGGCTTGCAGGACACCCGGACACCTCTTGCGATCACCGTCGTGGCGAACGTCGCCAACGGCGTGCTGTCGTGGGTCTTGATCTACCCCCTCGGCTGGGGGATCGCCGGCGCCGCGACGGGGACGGTCGTCGCCGAGGTCGTCAGCGCCGCCGCGTTCCTGGTGCTCGGTCGCCGCGCGCTGGGTGATGCCGGCCTGCGGGTGGACCCGTCCACCATGCGCGAGATCGTCGCGGTCAGCCGCGACCTGTTCCTGCGCACGGCCTCGCTGCTGTCGGGGCTGCTCATCACCACGGCGATCGCGGCGCGCATGGGCACCGTGACCGTTGCGTCGCACCAGATCGCGCGGGAGCTGTGGACCATGCTCGCGCTGGTGCTCGACGGGTTCGCGATCGCCGCGCAGGCGCTGATCGCCACCGCGCTGGGGCGTGGCGACGCGCAAGGGGCGATGGCGACGAGTCGGCGCGTGGTGTGGTGGGGGTTGGTCGCCGGGGTGGTGATCGGTGCGCTGTACCTGCCCCTGGGCGGGGTGGGACCGCGGCTGTTCACCAACGATGTCACCGTGATTGCCACCGTCGGGGCCGTGTGGCCGATCGTCGCGGCGCTCCAACCGGTCGGGGGTGTGGTGTTCGTGCTGGACGGCGTGCTCATGGGGGCCGGGGACTTCCGCTTCCTGCTGTGGTCCACCGCCGCCGCGGCACTGCTGGCGTTGGTGCCCGTGGGCCTGGCGGCGCTGTGGCTCGGCTGGGGCCTGACCGGGGTCTGGGCGGGCATGGGCGCGATGATGGCCGTGCGGCTGGGGACGACACTGTGGCGGTGGCGGTCCGGTGGCTGGACGGCCGTCGCGACGGCGCCGGGGGCGCGTTAGGGTTGGCCGAGTGAACCGGTGGCCGGCCGTCCTCATCCTCGCGGTCGCGGCGTGCGCGCCGGGTGCGGAGACCGCCGCCCCGACAC
>DATLGM010000220.1:0-5063 GCA_035540515.1 Egibacteraceae bacterium
GCCCAGCGTCGACCGCGACCTCATCGCCGCGGCCCGCGACGCGGGCTGCCCCGTGATCGTCGTCGACGACGGCCGAGGGAGCCGCAACTGGCACGGCCTGGGCGCTGCGGCGACGCTGCCGCCATCCTTCGATCGCGAGCAGCTGCTGGACGCGTTGCTGGCCCACGCCGCGATGGTCGGCACCGGTGACGAGCCGGCGGCCGCGGACGGGTGGGAGGTGGCACGCGGTGATCGACTGGGGCGGGTCGTGGTCGTGTGCGGTCCCGGCGGAACCGGAGCGTCGACGCTGGCCATCGCGGTGGCACAGCAGATCGCCGGCGACCCGCGTGGCGAGGGGCCGGTGCTGCTGGCCGATCTCGCGCTGCGCGCCGAGCAGGCGCTGCTTCACGACGCGCGCGACATCGTCCCGGGGGTGCAGGAGCTGCTGGAGGCGCACCGCGGCCGTTACCCGGCTCCAGAGGAGGTCGGCGGGCTGACCTTCGACGTCGGCGGACGCGGCTACCGACTGCTGCTCGGTCTGCGCCGGTCACGGTACTGGTCCACGGTCCGCCCACGGGCTTTCGAGGCGGCATTCGAGACGCTGCGCCGCACGTACGGCACCGTGGTGTGTGACGTCACAGCGGACTTCGAGGGTGAGGACGAAGGCGGCTCGCTGGACGTCGAGGAGCGCAATGTGATGGCGAGGACCGCTGCGCTGCGAGCTGACGCGGTGGTGGCCGTCGGGATGCCGGGCGTGAAAGGGCTGCACGCGCTGGTCCGGCTCCTTGGTGAGCTGATGGATCTGGGCGTCCCGGCCGCGCGCATCGTGCCGGTGGTCAACCAGGCACCCCGCAACCCAAAGGCCCGTGCCGAGATGGCCGCAGCCCTGGCGCAGCTGACCGCTTTGCCGGGCGACGCGGCCGCGGACCTCGCGTCCCCCGTGTTCGTGCCCCGCCGGCGCGTCGATGCTGCGGTGCGCGATGGCGCAGCCATCCCGGCGCCGCTTGGTCCCTTGCTCGCCGGCGCTGTCCGCGCGGTGTACCGGCGCAGCGCTCGTCGCGGCGGGGTGGCCACACCTGCCCCGGTGCCTGTCGCCCCCGGGACGCTGGGCACGTGGACGGAAGACGAGCAATGAGCGACCTGCTGTCCCCCTTAGTCGAGATCGAGCGCGCGGTCCAGGCGCGCGCCAAGCAGCGGTCACTGGACATGGCGAGCAACGAGGGACGCGCGCACCTGCGGTCCCTGATCGAGGAGGAGGTGCGCCGCTGGAGCGCGGACTACAAGCGGGGCCTACGCGCCTTCGATCTCAGCGATCCGGTCATCGTTGCCGAGCGAGCATTTCGCAACCTCGCCGGTTACGGCCCGCTGGAACCGCTGCTGAACGACGACGACGTGTGGGAGATCATGATCAACGCTCCCGATGCGGTCTTCGTCAAGCGCCACTCCGGCCCGTCCGGGTACCACGACGAGGTCTTCCACGACGACGATCACGTCGTCAGGACACTGACGAAGATCCTTGACGACGCCGAGGGCGCGCACCGCAAGCTGGACCCCGCCGAAGGTCTGCAGGACGCCCAGCTGGACACCGGGGCGCGGCTGCACATCGTCCACCGCGACGTCGGTCGCGACGGCCACATGGTGGTGAACATCCGCAAGTTCACCGGGGTGTCGTTCCGCTCGCTGGACGAGCTGGTCGCGCGCGACATGCTCGACCGGTCGGTCGCTGAGTTCCTCCGCGCCTGCGTCCGGGCCCGGCTGTCGGTGGTGTTCGCCGGAGCACCCGGCTCGGGCAAGACGACGTTGCTGTCGTGCTGCGCCGCCGAGCTCGACCCGGCGCTGCGGGTCGTCATCGCCGAGGAGGTCTTCGAGGCCGACGTCCCGCTCCCGAACGTGGCGTCGATGCAGACGCGCCCCGCGCGGGCCGACCGGCCGGCGGTGGACCTGCGCCGGCTCGTCGCCGGATTCCTGCGCATGGCCCCGGACATCGCCATCGTCGGCGAAGTGCGCGACCGGGAAGCCTTGCCCTTGCTGCTCACGCTGTCGTCAGGTGTGAAGGGCTACACGACCATCCACGCGGGCTCGGCTCGCCAAGCACTCACGCGCCTGAGGTTCATCTGCCAGCTTGCCGATACCTCCAGCGAGCTCCCCCTCTCGGCGCTGAACCAACTGGTCAGCGAGGCAATCGACATCGTCGTGCACTGCGCGCGCCGTCAGGGCAAGGTCCAGGTGACCGAGGTCATCGCGGTCGAGGACCAGCAGGGGGGACCGGACGGTGTGCACTTCACCGTCACGGAGCTCTTCGCCCGCGCACACTGGGATGCGCCGCTGCGGTGGACAGGCAATCTCCCGGTCCGTGCCGCCCGCCCGTTGGAAGAGGCGCGGTATCCCGTCCGTGAGCTGCTCGAGGTCGGCGGCGCCACGCCGGTGAGCGGAGCCGGCCGGTGACCAGCGCGACCGGTTTGGCGCTGGCCCTGCTCGCCGGCTACGGCGTGTTCCTGCTGTTCACCGCTCTCGCCCTCGGTTGGCGCGGGGTGGCCATCGCGCCGAGCGCCACGCGGACGACACCGCCTCGGGACCGGATCGGCGAGTGGCTCGCGCAGGCGGGGATGACCGACGTGAAGGTCACCGAGCTGGTGGGGGCCGCCGCTGTGTTGTTCATCGTCGGTGCGGGACTGGCGTACGCGCTGTTCGGAGGCTTCGTGGCCCCTGTCGCAGCGGGATCGTTCGCCGCCACGTTCCCCTTTGCCGCCGCACGCACCCGGCGTGCACGGCGCCGCAGTGCAGCGCGCGAATCATGGCCGCGGATGATCGAAGAGATTCGGCTGCTGACCACGTCGGTCGGCCGTTCCGTCCCGCAAGCGTTGTTCGACGTGGGCCGCCGCGGTCCCGAGCCGATGCGCCCCGCGTTCGCGGCCGCGCAACGTGAGTGGCTGATCTCCACCGACTTCGAACGCACGTTGGCCGTATTGAAGTCACGGCTTGCCGACGCCACGGCCGACGCCGTGTGCGAGACGCTGCTGGTCGCCCACGAGTTGGGCGGCAGCGACGTCGACCGCCGGCTGAGCGCTCTGGTCGAAGACCGCATCCAGGACCTGCAGGGACGCAAGGACGCCGCGGCGAAGCAAGCGGGGGCGCGGTTCGCACGTGCGTTCGTGGTCGTCGTGCCGCTGGGGATGGCCGTGGTGGGCTTGTCCATCGGCGACGGCCGAGCGGCGTACGCCGCACCCGTCGGGCAGTTGGCCGTCGTCTCGGGGATGGTGATGATCGGGATCTGCTGGTGGTGGGCCGGCCGCCTGATGCGCCTGCCCGAAGAGCAGCGGGTGTTCTACGAAGAGGACGTGTCGCGTCGGCGCCGGCGGGGGTCGACATGACGCGGGTGCTGACGGTCTCCGGGTTGCTGTTGTGGGTCGGTACCACCTTGTTGCTGTCGACGACCCGCTGGTTCTCCCGGGTCCCGCTGGCGGAGCGGCTGCGCCCCTATGCCGTGGGCGGCATGGGCGCTCAGGGAGGCCGCGGCCTGCTGTCGGTCGAGTCCTTCCGCGAAGCGGTGGGGCCCCTGTCACAGGCCGTCGGAGAACGGATCGCCCGGGCTCTCGGGATCGGCGAGAACCTCGACGTGCGGCTCGCGCGGATCCACTCACCGCTGGACCCCACCGGCTTCCGCATCCGGCAGGTGGGATACGCCGTGGCCGCCTTCGGTGTTGCCGCTGTCTTCACCGCCGCCGTCCGACCGCCACTCCCCATCGCCCTGCTGTTCCTGATGGGCGGTCCGCTGCTCGCCTTCCTGTTGCTGGAGCAGCAGCTGGCGTCCGCCTCGAAGGCCTGGCAGCGTCGGGTGTTCCTCGAGCTCCCGGTGGTCGCCGAGCAGCTGGCGATGTTGCTGTCGGCTGGCTTCTCATTGACCTCGGCGTTGAACCGGATCTCCACGCGAGGACAGGGTGCGACGGCCAGGGACTTGCGGCGGGTCGTGGCACGTGTCCGCCAGGGGCTGTCGGAGGTCGAAGCCCTGCGCGAGTGGGCGGCGGTCGCTCAGGTCGACGCGTTGGACCGTCTTGTGCCTGTCCTCGCGCTGAACCGAGAGGCGTCGGACCTCGGACGCTTGCTGTCTGAGGAGGCGCGAGCCATCCGGCGCGACGTCCAACGCGAGCTGACCGAGCTGGTCGAACGGCGCGGTCAGCAGGTGTGGATCCCGGTGACCGTCGCGACCCTGCTACCCGGGGTGATCTTCCTCGCCGTGCCGTTCGTCACCGCATTGCAGATGTTCGCCAGTTGACTCGAAGGGGGAAGTGAAGTGAGCTCGTTGCTGCTGCACGTACACGTCGCGTACCGCATCCAGGTGGCCGCCCTGCGCGACCGGTGGTCCGACGAGGTCGGCGAGGGCGTCATCTCCACTGCTATCGCGGTGTTGATCATGGCGCTGCTGGGAGCGGCGATGTGGGTGGCGTTCCGTGCGATCTTCGACGGTGCCTCGAACAAGGCCGGCAGCGCCGTCGACTCGATCGGCGGCTGACGGTCCCGTGCGGCGCCTGCACGAGGACGCCGGCGCCGGCCTGATCTCCAGCGTCGCCGGCGTGACGGTGTTCCTGGCCTTCCTGCTGTTCGCAGTGCAGATCCTGGTGCACCTGTTCGCCACCACGTACGTGAATGCGGCCGCGTTCGAAGCCGCGCGCATCGCGTCGGGCGCGGACCAGGCGCGCGCCGCGACGGCGCGGGCGCGGGGGCTTGAGACGCTCGGCGACTTCGCGCAGCGGGTGTCGGTGTTCGACGTGACCGTCGGCGACGACCAGGTCAGGGTGCGCGTCACGGCCACCAGCCCTGCCCTGTTGCCGAGGATGTTCGGGCGGGTGCTGGGGACAGACGCCATCGACCGGTCGGTCGTGTTGCGGCGGGAGCGTGTGCAGTGCGCCGACTGCTGAGGCGGGCCGGCGCCGAGTCCGGGGCCGTCGGCGGCGTCGAGATGCTGCCGTTCGGGCTGCTCGTCTTCGTGGTCGGGACGCTACTGATCGTCAACGCGTGGGGTGTCGTGGACGCCAAGATGACCGTGGCGAGCGCCGCCCGTGAAGCCGTGCGCGCCTTCGTCGAGG
>DATLGM010000221.1:0-3069 GCA_035540515.1 Egibacteraceae bacterium
GCCATCGCCTCGTCGAGCTGCCGCTGCATCTGGCGCAGCGCCTCGTCCATCTGGCTGGTGCCCTCGTCGAGCGTGCGGTCGACCTGCTCGAAGAAGGCGTCCATCTGCGCCTCGAAGTCCGCCATGAGCTGGGCCCACTGCGCTTCCATGCTCCCGCGCAGCTCCGCTGGCGCCGCGGCGAAGTCCGGCGCCGCGGGCACCTGGCCGGGCGGGGCCGGCGGGGCCTCGAGGACGACCCGGGTGCGGGCGCGCAGGTCGACGCGCGCGTTGCCGGCCTCCGCGGTGGCGGTGGCGCTGGCGAGCACGGCCTCCGCCGGTGTCGCCTGCTCACCGCGGACGGCCGTGACGACGGCCACCACCAGGACGAGCGCCGCCGCCGCCGCGGTCAGCCGCACGCCCAGGGTTCGCGAGGCGTCGCGCCAGCGGCGGCGGTCATCCAGCGACACCACTCGTTTCTCGAACAGTTCCTCAGACCTGTCGGGGTAGCTGTTCGAGAAACTGACCGCCAGCCGCCCCGCCAGCCGCTCCTCGAGCCCCTCAGGCATCGCCGGCGCCAGGGTCGGCGCGAGGTCGTCGAGCCGGCGCAGATCCTCGGCGAACGCCCGGCAGTCGGCGCAGTCACGCAGGTGAGCGCGGGCCGCCTCGGCGTCGTCGCGGCACAGGGCGTGCCGGCATTCGGTGTGGGTCATGGTGGTCATGTCGACCCTCCCGTGACGGAGTCTTCGAGCGTGCGCAGCGACAGCGCGAGCCGTTCGCGGGCGCGGGCGACGCGCGACCGCATCGTGGAGGCGGGCACGCCCACGATCCGGGCCGCCTCCTCGCGTGGATACCCCAGGACGTGCACCAGCTGGAAGGCCTCGCGCTCGTCGGGCGGCAGCTCCCCGAGCGCCTCCTGCAGGCACAACCGCAGCTCGACGTCAGGGTGAGGTCGAGGGTCGGGGCGGGCCGCGTCGATCGGCACGACGTTGCCGGGGCGGCGGCGCGCCCCGTCCAGTGCGGTCCGGTAGCAGATCGACGACAGCCAGGTCCGCAGCGACGCGTCGCCTCGGAAGGTCGTCAGGTTGCGGTGCGCCTTGACGAAGCTGTCCTGGACGGCCTCCTCGGCCAGCTGGTCGTCGGCGAGCACGGACCGCGCCAGGCGGAACAGGTCGCCGGCGTGGCGGCGGACGATGAGCTCGAAGGCGGTGGCGTCGCCCTCGGCCGCTCGCGTGATTAGCACCTGCTCGTCCATACCGATATAGACGACCCGACCCCCGCCGGATGACGACGGCGGCCGAGATTTTCTTCCGCGGCGCCCGCTTCGTCCCCTTGACACCCGTTTCTCGTACGCCTGCCCCCACCAGGTCCATGGAAGTGTTCGAGAAACGGGGCGGGGCGGGGCGGCTACTGGCCGAGGTCGGCAGCGGTGCAGTCCAGCAGCGCCTCGCACACCATCCGGATGGGCGGGGCGTACAGCAGCCCGCCCTCGACCTCGCCGAACGGCGCGTAGCGCAGCGACGCCACCGCGACCACGCGCCCCGAGCCGTCCAGCAGCGGACCGCCGGCCAGGAACGCGTTGAGCGGCAGGTCGGGGACGACCGCCTCGGGACCGACGCCGGCGACCGACCCCTCGACGACCGCCGGCGTGTTCGAGCCGGCGATGCCTGCGGCGTACACAACGTCGCCGACACCGATGGCATCGTCGGCGGGGCGCCACGGCAGCACCGGCAGGGGGCCGCCCTCGGCGACGAGCACCGCCAGGTCGCGGCCGCGGTCCAGCCCGTGCACGCGGATGGTCACGGACTGGTTGGGCAGGAACAGCTCGACGACCTGGACGGCGTCGGCGCCGTCGCGGTCGACCAGCGCGGCGGCGGTGACCAGGTAGGTCTCGGACTCGTTGGAGAACACCGTGAACGCCGTGCCGACACGGACCTCGCCGCCGCCGAGGTCTGCGCTGACCGCGTACACGCCGGACTCGGCGGGCACCTGCACGGGCGGGGTGCGCGTGAACTCGTCACGCGCCTGGCGGACCTGACGGCGGATCGACCGGCGCGCCTGCTGGGTGCTCTCCTCGACATCGGTGACGACCTCGTCGAGGTTGTCGCGGGCCCGGCGCGTGGTCTCCTCCAGGTCGCTGACCTGCTGGCCGTAGTACAGGGCGGCCAACCCCCCGATCAGCACCGCTCCGAGCAGCGCCGCCATCACAAACAGCGGCAGGATCCACAGTCCGAGGTGGCGATCGTCGCCGAGGATGCGATTGCGCAGGCGCGTACGCCGTGACCTGTCCCCCGTCGGCATCCGGCGCTACTGGTCCAGCGGATCGCCGGGGATGCGCTGCCCACCGCGTTGCAGCGCCAGGCCCTCCTCGACCGTCATGCCCTTGGGCAGCCGACTTTTGATCACCCGCGCCGGCGTCCCCACGGCGATCGAGAACGGAGGGATGTGGCCCTTGACCAGCGCCTGGCTGGCGATGACCGAACCGGCGCCGATGTCCGAGCCGCGCAGGATCGACACCTTCTCCCCCACCCACACGTCCGCACCGATCCGCACGGGGGTCTTGACCAGGCCCTGTTTCTTGATCGGCATGTCGAGCCGGTCGTAGATGTGGTCGAAGTCGCAGACGTAGATCCAGTCGCCCAGCAGCGCGTTCTGGCCGATCTCGATGTCGAGGTAGGTGTTGACGACGTTGTCGCGGCCCATGACGACCTTGGGGCCCAGCCGCAGATTTCCCTCGTGGGCGCGCAGCTTGTTGTCCGCCCCGATCCAGCACCACGGCCCCAGCGACAGCCGGCCGTGGTGGCGGCGGGCGGCCAGCTCGACGCGCGGGCCGAGGAACACCATCCCCTGCAGGTCCACGTGCGGGTGGCGCAAGCGGTGCGACAGGTAGCGGGCGTACAGCGCGAGGTACTCGGGGGTGTACATGCGGCGCTCGACGGCGAACCGGACCGTCCGCCGCCACCCCCACCGCACGCGCACCGGCGGGTCGGGCAGGCCCACGCCGGGGGGCACGCCCATCGACTCGCCGAGGGTCTGCGCGTTGCGGGTCGCCTGCGCCGCGACGGCGGCTTTGACCGCGAGCTCCTTGTGGAC
>DATLGM010000222.1:0-4025 GCA_035540515.1 Egibacteraceae bacterium
ACTGTCGTCCCGGGCCGGGGGGCGAGCAGCGCCGCGGCCAGCAGCGCGTTGTCGGCGTCGCCGATGAACCCGTTGGTCCACACGGTGGGGCTGCCCAGCGTCACGATCACCCCGTCGCCTCGTTCGCTGGCGAGCAGCCAGGCGAGCGCATCACGCTGGAAGCAGCCCGTGGCGCCGTCGGGTACCTCGAACAGCGGTGACTGCCCGACGTTGACCTGCGAGACGTCGCCCAGCGCGGGGATGTCGCAGTCGCGGTCCAGCGTCGTCGACAGCAGGCCGACGGCGGCGGACCCCGCCGGTCGTAGTCGGGGCGCCAGCGCACCCCCGGAATCGGTGACGACGAGTACGCCACCGCTCTCGACGAACTCCATCAGCCACGCTGCAGTCGCGTCGGTGACGTTGTCGACGAAGACGACGATGGTCTGCGGCCACTGCCGCGGCCGCTCGGTGAGCACGTCGACCTCGGCGCCGAGGTCGTCGAGGATCAGCGCCAGGGCGCGGGTGCCGTCCCATCGCGGCGAGCGAGGGTCGTAGGGCAGCCGGCTGTCGGGGGTCCGGGCGAAGGCCACGGCGAGCACGATGGTGACGACCGCTAGCGCCACCAGCGGCGCGAACCGGCGCACCCGGGCCCTCATGCGCTCGCCGCCCCTGCGGTCACTTCGGCGTCGCGCAGCACCTGGTGCACGGTGGCAGCGAAGCGCTCGACGTCGGCTGCCCCCACCTCGCCATGGCCGTACCAGGCGCGCTCGAACGCGGCGGTCGCGGCGGCGAACGACGCTGCGGCATCGGGCACGTCGGCGGTGACCGAGGCGAGGTACTCGCCGGTGGTGCGGCCGGCAACCTCCTCGACCAGCCCCTGCGCGGCGAGGTCGGCCAGCAGGGCGCGGTACCGGCACCGCAGCGCCGCGCGCCACTCGCCCTGGCGTTCATGGCGGTCGGCCTCCGCCAGCCAGTCGGCGGCGCTTCGTCCGACCGGCCCTTCGACCGTCATGTCCACGGCGGGGTCGCGTCCCAAGGTCCTGCCGAACCGGATGACCCCAAGCGCGATGGCCGCGGCGAACGCGGCGAGGACGACCACGCCGATGACCGACCCGCGGCCACCGGACCCAGCGGTGGTGACCAGACGGTCGAGCATCTCACCGATGATGCGCAGCACCTCTTCCCACCACGCCGGCCGTGCCTCGGCGAACTCGGGTCGTGACAGCACCGCCTCGGTCGCCTGCCGGACCGCCTCCGGGTCGTGCACGGGGATATCGAGCTCAGCCAACGGCCGGCTCCGGGACGTCGAGCGCGTCGATGACACGCTCGAGGTCGTATCCCTCCTTGCGAATGCGGCCGTCGAAGTACAGCAGGGTCAGAAGGTTCGCCACCAGCGGCGTCATGAGCAGCGACGAGATCGCCGTGCCGACCGAGACCAGCGCCACGCCGAGCAGCGCGCCCCACGCGTCACCCGGGATGGACAGCGGCAGCGCCACGATCTGCGCCACGACCGTGGCGATGAACAGCCCCAGCCCAACCACGCCGAGCACGCGCCAGAACTGTCCGCGGACGAGGTTCCGGGAGCGGCGCAGCGCGAGGATCGGACCCAGACGCTCCACCACGGCCGCCGGGTACGCCAGCGAGTACCGCACCGCGACGGCGGCCGCCAGCGGGAACGCCAGCACCATCCCGACCGCTCCGGCCGCGACCAGCGGCGGCTCGCTGCGCATGCCGCCCAGGACCATCAACACCGCCGGGACCCCCACGATCACACCGACGAGCAGCATGACGAGGGCCGTCACCGCGACCAGGGACGGGTAGCGGCGCCAGGTGGCGGAGAACGCCCCGGCGACCCCGGGGTCGCCGTCGGTGTACCCCGACGCGGCGATCCGGCAGGCGCTGCCGTACAGCAGCGGCGAGATCAGCAGCGCACTGACCAGCGACAGCACCACGGCCGCGCCGAACGCGCGCGTCGCCGGGCCACCGGCAAACAGCGCATCGGTCGTCGCTGGGTCGGTGATCTGCTGGAGCAGGCCGGCGCCGCCGTACACCTCGGTCTGCAACCACGCCGTCACGATGGACAGTGGCAACACGATCGGCCCGAGCACCAGCACGTAGGTCCGCCAGTGGGCGACGAACAGGTCCACCATGCCGTCGAGCAGGTCGGCCAGCGTCAACGGGCGCAATCGCCTCATCGGCGTTCCGGCTGCTGGCGTGCCTCGAGATCTGCCAGGGCGGCCTCGGCGCGCAGCGCCTCGGCGTCGGCGCCCTCCGTGCTCAGCGGGGCGGCCAGCGACGAGGGCGCCGGTGTGTCGCGTCGGTCTGCCGGTTCGACGCGCTCGTCGCCGGCATCGACGGCATCACCGCCCGCGTTGGGCGCGGGTTGCGTGGCGGGAGACGGGGTCTGTCCGGGCGGTGGGGCCGTCGCCACCTCGCCGGTGGCGCGCAGCTGGGCTCGTCGCTGTGCCTTCTGCATCACGTCGGGGGTCGCGACGGCGAGCAGGTCGCCGTAGGCGCGTAGGAGCGCATCGAAGCGCAGCTCCACCGTGGCAGGGTCATAGCCGGAGAACCGCAGCGGGAACTCCGCGCGGGAGACCTCTGACGGGTCGGGGAACGGTCCCCACGTGGCCGGCGGCTCGGTCGGCGGTGGCGTGAGCGGCGGGTCCCGGTAGTACGCGATCAGCACGACCACCAGCCCGATCACGCTGGCGGCGATCGCGACAGACATGGCCGAACTCTACGATGCGCGGGCATGCGACTGACGCTGGGGACCCACACGTTGGCGCTGGATCGCTCCGTCGCGGTAATGGCGATCGTCAACCGCACGCCGGACTCCTTCTACGACCGGGGACGCACCTTTGCGCTGGGAGCGGCCGTGGACCACGCGCTGGCGCAAGTCGAGGCCGGCGCGGACATCGTCGACGTCGGCGGCGTGAAGGCGGGGCCGGGCGACGAGGTGACCGTCGAGCAGGAACGCGAGCGGATCGTGCCGTTCGTCGAGGCCTTCCGCCGCGTCTGCGACGTCCCGGTCTCGGTCGACACGTTCCGGTCAGACGTCGCCGAAGCGGCGCTGGACGCGGGGGCCGACATCGTCAACGACGTGTCGGGCATGAGCGACCCCCGGGTCGCCGAGGTCGTCGCCGCACGGCCCGCCACGGCGCTGGTCGTGATGCACGCCGGCGGGCCGGTGCGAACCCGGCCGTACCGACCTGTGTACGCGCCGGACGTCACGACGGTGGTGGTCGACGAGTGCCGGCGCCTGGCCGAGGCGGCGATGGCCGCCGGCGTGGCGAAAGACGCGATCATCGTCGACCCCGGCCACGACTTCGGGAAGAACACGATGCAGTCGCTGGAGGTCACCCGCCGGCTGCCGGAGCTGTGCGCGCTCGGGTTTCCGGTGCTGGTGGCGCTGAGCAACAAAGACTTCCTGGGCGAGACCCTGGGTGGACTGGGGGTCGACGAGCGGCTGGAGGCATCGCTGGCGGCGGCGGTCGCCTCGGTCATGCTGGGAGCCCGACTGGTGCGCGCCCACGACACACGGGCGACGGTGCGGGCGGTCCGCACGGTTGAGGCGATCATGGGCTGGCGCCCACCCGGAATGGCCGCCCGCGGACTTGACTAGTTCTTTTTCTCACGTCGGGAACTGATCCGGCGCCACGGCGCACTCATGGGGCATGCGTACCTCATTCGTGGCCCTCATGGTGGCCGTCGTTCTCGCCCTGTCCGCCGGTCCGGTGTGGGCCCACGCCCAGCTGGCGCAGAAGTCGGTGCCCGCGGGCACCGAGCAGCGGCTGACCGTCCGCGCCTTCTCCGAACGCGCCGGCCACTACAACGCCAAGGTCGAGGTGCAGGTGCCCGCCGGCTTCCAGGCGCTTGACTGCGTCAAGAAGGCCAACTGGGACTGCCGCATCGTCCGGTCCGGCTCACTGCCGGTCGTCACGTTCACCCGCACCGACGGCGTCGACGTGTTCATCGACGACACGTGGGACTTCGACGTGAAGGCGGCGACCACGCCGGGGGTCTACCTGTTCAAGACCATCCAGACC
>DATLGM010000223.1:0-5890 GCA_035540515.1 Egibacteraceae bacterium
GCATCGATCCGTCGTGCAGGTGCATCGCGCCGGTGACCAGCACGCCGCTGAGCGCGTCGCCGATGACCACGGCCAAGATGGTGGCGAGCCAGGCGGGCGGGCTGAGTGCCTGCGAGGAGCCCATGAGCGCCGACCACACCAGCGCGACGACGCTGACCTCGAACAAGAACTGCCCGAGCGTGAACGCGACCTTCATCGGCGCGACGCGCATGCGGGTCAGCGCGACCCCGACGCCGACCAGCCTGGCGACGGCGACCACCCACGGCGCGGCGAAGAACAGCCCGACGATCAGCGGGACCTCACCGACCGAGAATGCCTGGGCGTGCCGCCCGATGGGCATGTGCACCAGGAAGGACTCCGCCAGCGCAAACGCCACGGCCAGCCCGACCAGGGTCACCGCCGGCGTCCACAGCGGCAGCGGCGGCGCCGAGTCGCCGACGTGCAGCAGCGCGGCACCTGCCGTAGCAAGTGCCGCGCCGAGCAGCCACACCCGGTGGGTGCGGGCCGTGCGCTTCAGCCGCGTCGCGGTCACGGCGGACCCGCGCCGTTCCACGTGCCGGCCAGCCAGGAGCCGCCCTTCCAGCTGCGGCTCTCCCACGAGCCGTCCTTCCAGCTGCGGCTGTCCCAGGCGCTTTCCTTCCAGCTGCGCGAGTCCCAGGTGCCGACCTTCCAGCTTCGGCTGGCCCAGTCGTTGCCGGCCCAGGTCTGCCCGACCCAGGGCGCGTGGCCCCACGTCCGCGGCGCCCATGACGTGCCGCACCAGCAGTCCGCCGTCCACGTCTGGCCCTGCCAGACGCCGCCGGTCCACGCGGTGCCGGCGGTGCTCGCCGTCGACCACGGCGTGGCCGACCACGGGCCGAGGATCGTGTGCTCACCGGTCAGCTCGGTGCCGTCATCGGCGACGTGAGCCATGCCGCGGGCCGCCTCCAGGGAGCCGGTGCCCGTCGACGCGGTCCACGTCTGCCTCGTCGAGGGGGTGCTGGCGCTCAGCGCCCGGTCGACGCGCACCATGCCGGCGCCGGCCTTGGGGTCGCCACCGGCGATCGAGGCGGCGTTGCGGGTCAGCAGCGCCTTGACCTGGTCGGGCGTGAGGCCCGGACGCTGCTGCAGCAGCAGCGCGGCGGCACCGGAGACCACGGCCGCGGCCTGCGACGTGCCGCTGCCCTTGAACAGCTTGTCGCCGACGCGGGCAGTGCTGTAGTTGACGTCGATGTACGAGCCCGGGTCGCGCAGCGAGACGATGGAGCGCCCCGGGGCGACCAGGTCCGGACGCCGAGCGCTCGAGCCGCCGCTGGAGAACTTCGCGACGGTGTCGTCGCTGTGACCAACCGTGCCGGCGGTGTCCGCGGCGCCGACCGCGACGACGTACGGGTTGGTGGCCGGCGTGCTCAAGGCGGCGGTGTTGCCGTTGTTCCCGCTCGAGACCACGACCACGATGCCGTTGCGCCAGGCGTTCTCGACCGCATGCGACAGCGGGTCCAGCTGCGGGCTTTGGGTGCTCGACGTGCCGTACGACAGGTTCAGCACGCGGATGTTCAGACCGTCGGAGCGGCGGTGCTGGACGACCCAGTCGATGGCGGCGATGACCTGGGACACGTCGACGGCGCCGTCGTAGGTGCCCAGCTTCAGGCTCACCAGGCCGGCGTCGGGCGCGACCCCCCGGAAGCCTCCGGTGGCCGACTCGCGCCCCACGGCGATGCCCGCCATGTGCGTCCCGTGGCCGTAGGTGTCCAGGTAGCGCGCGTCGGCGGACTGGTTCTCGAGGGAGAGATCCGGACCGTTGCTGACCGGCGACCGCGTCAACCCGGGCACGGGCACGACCCCCGTGTCGATCAGAGCGACGTCGACGCCCTTGCCGGTCCAGCCGTTGCGCCACGCGGACTTCGCGCCCACGACGTCGTTGACGTGGTCCATCGAGGTCTCGACGCCGTCTTCGACCAGCCAGCCGTCGCCGAGCAGCAGGCCACCGGTGTCGTCCACGAGGCCCAGGGTGGTGTCGACCGTGCTGTCCAAGAGGCTGGTGGTCGTCTTGAGCAGGGCGTGGCTGGGCGTGGCGCCCATGGCGAGCATCGCCGTCATGACCAGTGAAGTGAGATGAGGGCCTTGCGGCCAAGCGTCGTGCGCATCCGTGCGATCCGATCCTTTAGTTCCGTCCGGACAAAGAACGTCAGATCACACGCCGTACTTGATGACTACTTTCTGTAATGATCCGTTTCGGTGGGTGACGATGGCCCGGGCAGGTCAGCGCCGGACGGCCGGCCGATGGTGCAGGATCTGGTCGCGACCCTGTCGCAGGGCCTTGCGGTAGCCGTACCGCGCCCCACCGCCGTTGCCGAGCAGCAACAGTGTCTTGTTCGGCGGGGCGTAGAACGCATGGCGGGTGTGCGGCGTCCAGACCGTCCGCTCCCCTGCCTGCAGCCAACCGGTGTGAGTGGCCGTCTTCAGACCGACCAGCTTCGGCCGGAAGTCGTGCGCGATGAACGCAGCCCGCCGACCCCCTTCCGGCAGCAGCGCCGGCGGATCGACCAGCGCCAACCCCTCAGGGTCGCTGCGCGTGCGTACCGGCAGGATCAGCGGCATCCCGTCGGACGCCAGCACGCCGAGCAGCGCGTGGCGCCACCGCGCCGATCGCCGCACCCGCCGCAGCGGCACCCTCGGCGTCTGCGGGTCGCGCGGCAGCCGCTGAGCGGGCGGCGGCTCGGCCGGCAGCGGCTCGCCGATCACGCGGGGTCGGCCGGCGGCGTCGCCGTCGGGCCACCACAGGATCCGCCGCGCGTGGACGCCCACCCCGACGCGGTCCAGGTAGTACACCGACAGCCACCAGTCCCAGAACCGGCCCTCGGCGAACTGGCCGATGTGCTGCTTGGCGGTCTCGGCGATCTCGTCGCGCTCCTCCTGGCTGTAGTTGTCGTAGACCTCGGCCACGCCCTGCACGACGACCAGGCCGGGGCGGTCGCTGAAGCCATGCCGGCGCGTGTGGTACGCCACGGCGATGCGCGGATCGGCCGCGATGCGCTCGAGCTTGCGGCCGAACCCCAGCGAGGTGGTGAACATCACCGTGCCCTCGGCGCGGTCGCGGATCCCCAGCGGCGTGACGCTGTTGAGCACCACCCCGCCGGCGGGCGTGGGTGAGCCAGTGACGACCACGAGGTCGCCGGCGAGGATCTCGTCGACCTCGTCGGGCCAGGTCAGCGGCGGTGTCATCGGGCGAGTCGCCATAGCTGCCTCCCGGGTTGAGTGGCGCGACCGTACGGCGGGACCGTTACGGCACCGTTCCGGCCGCGGTCACCCGGGGGTGGTCGTCACCCGGTCCGTGACCCCGTCGCCGGGCAGATGCAGACCGCACTCGGTCTTGGCGAACGCCGACCACCGGCCGGCGCGGGGGTCGTCGGCGGCGGCGACGGGCAGCGTGCACGGCGCGCAACCGATCGACCGGTACCCCGCCGCGACCAGCGGATGGCGGGGCAGGTCGTGGCACCGCAGGTAGTCCGCGACATCGGCGTCGGTCCAGTCCGCCAGCGGCGCGACCTTGACCAGCCAGCGGTCGTCGTGGCTGCGCGCCTCGACCACCGGCGTGGCGGACCGCTCGGGGGTCTGCACCCGGCGGACACCGGTCGCCCAACCGTCGTAGCTGGTCAGCGCCCGGCGCAGCGGTTCGGTCTTGCGCAGCCCGCAGCAGCGGTCGGGGTCGCGGTCGAACAGCCGCGCGCCCAGGCGGGCCTCCTGCTGCGCCGGGGACAGCGCCGGCCGCACGTCGACGACGGTCACGCCGAGCTCGACGGCCAGCCGCCGGCGGTAGTCGATCGTCTCGGAGAAGTGGAAGTCGGTGTCGAGAAACAGCACCGGGACGTCCGGCGCCACCTGGCTGACCATGTGCAGCAGCACGGCGGACTCGGCGCCGAATGACGACGTGACGGCGAACCGAGGGACCACCGCGGCGGCCCACGCCAAGATCCGCTGGGCGGGCTTGCCCTCCAGCTGCGCGGCGGCCTCGGCGGCGAGCGCGCGGACGAAGCGGCCCTCCGCGTCGTCGGTAGCGCGGAACCGGTCGTCTTCGGCGGGGCGCGCGCCGTCGAGCACCGCCGCGACCGACGCGGTCACCGCGGCGCGGTCCTCGGCCGAGACGACCCCCACGGCAGGGGTCATGCGGTCTGTGCCCGTTCGCCCCGTGTGCGGCGCTGCGGCAGCGCGTCATCCGGGCGGAAGCGGCGGCGGAGCGTTTCGACCCCCACGCGGTCGCACCAGTCGCCGAACCGCTCGCCGTCGTTGCGCTCGGCCTCGAAGGCGGCAAGCACCGGGGCGAGGACGGCGGTCACGGCAGCGACGGGCACGCGGTCGACGTAGACGCTGTTCAGGCGCGTCCCCTCGGCGTTGCCACCCAGGTGCAGGGTGTAGTGGTCCTTGCCGCGACCGACGATGCCCACCTCGGTGGAGTACGGGCGGGCGCAGCCGTTGGGGCATCCGGTCATGCGCACGTGGACGGCCTCACCACCCAGCCCGAGGGCCGCCAGCTCGAAGCGCAGCGAGCCGATGACGTCCGGCAGGGCGCGCTCGGCCTCGGCTAGGGCCAGGCCGCACGTCGGCAGCGCCGGGCACGCGAGCGCGTGGCGTTCGACCGGGGCGATGTCATCGAGCAGTGCGACGCCGTGACCGCGCAGCAGGTCCTCCAGCGGCCGGCGGTCGGCGTGCGCGACGTCGGTCAGCAGCACGTCCTGGCGGGGCGTGAACCGCACGCCCGTGCCGAACGTCTCGACCGCCGCACGCAGTGCGGTGCGCAGCGGCACACCGTTGTCGACGATGCGGCCGCTGGGGATGCGCACGCCCAGGCACCAGCGGCCGTCGGCCTGTCGGCGCCAGCCCAGGTGGTCGTCGGTCAGCGGCCACGTCAGCGACGCCGGCGGGTCCAGCGTCCAGCCCAGGCGGCGCTCGACCTCATCGCGGAACGCCGGCAGGCCCCACTCCTGGACCACGTACTTCAGCCGGGCGTGCTTGCGGTCGGTGCGGTCGCCGTGGTCGCGGTGGATGCCGATGATCGCCTTGACCGCCTCGAGCAGGTCGCCGGGGGCCACGGCGCCGAGGGGGTCGGCCAGGCGGGGGTAGGTCTCGGGCTTGTTGTGCGTCATCCCCAGCCCACCGCCGACCAGCAGCGTGTACGCGACGACCGCTCCCGCGCGCACCATCGGCACGATGCCGATGTCCTGGGTGTACGCGTCGACGCAGTTGTCACCGGGGAACGCGAAGCCGATCTTGAACTTGCGCGGCAGGTAGGTCGGCCCGTACAGCGGGTCGACGTCAGCGACGGGCTCATTGGCCGACACCGCCTGCTCCCCGTCCACCCACAGCTGCCAGTAGGCGGTGTTGCGCGGCTTCAGCGCTGTGCTCAGCGCCACGGCGTGCGCCTGGACCTGCTCCTCGGCAGCGTTGGCCGGCGGGGCGGGGCAGCACATGACGTTGCGGACCACGTCGCCGCACGCCGCCAGGGTGCTGACCAGGTGCCGGTTCAGCGTGCCGATCAGCGGCTTGAGGTCACCCTTGGCAACGAAGTGGTACTGCAGGCCCTGGCGCGTGGTCACTCGTAGGGTGGCGTTGCCCACCGAGTCGGCGAGCTCATCCATCACCAAGTACTGGGCACTCGTCAGGACGCCGCCCGGGATGCCGGCGCGGACCATGCACGAGTACTCGCGATCCAGGCCCTGGCTGCCGCGCTGCTTGCGGGAGTCGCGGTTGTCCTGCTGGTAGCTGCCGTGGAACTTCAGCAGCTGGGCGGCGTCACCGGAGAATTTCTCGGTGGCGTCGGCGAGCTCGGCAGCAAGCGGGCCCTGCAGCCCGTTGCTGGTCGCTTTCAGCTCCTCGACTGCACTGGCATTGGCCACGGGGTGTCCTCACGGTG
>DATLGM010000224.1:0-5692 GCA_035540515.1 Egibacteraceae bacterium
GTCCTGCACCCGGTCGCCGACGAGGGTCTCGAACCGCGGCTCCCGTGACGCGTGACGAAGCACCCGCGTTCGTGACGTCCGGGCGCGGTAACCCGTCGGGATGGCGGGTCGTGCCACGATCGGCGGCATGCCCCTGATCACGGTCGGCGACAAGACGCCGCAGGTCCCCTCGTCCGCCTTCGTCGCCGAGGGGGCGGTGCTGGCCGGCGACGTCGTCCTCGGCGAGCGCGCCTCGGTGTGGTTCGGGTGCGTGCTCCGCTCGGAGATCGAGCGCATCACCATCGGCGCCGAGTCGAATCTCCAGGACCTCACCGTCGTGCATACCGACCCCGGCTCGCCGGTGGTCGTCGGCGACCGCGTCTCGGTCGGCCACCGGGCCGTGCTGCACGGCTGCACGATCGAGGACGACGTGCTCGCGCACGTGGTGGTCACCCAGGCTCCCGCATTCGGATGCCGCGGCCGGCTGATGTTCCTGCCGCGACACGCAGACGCGAACGCCGTTAGTACTTGACAATCCTCATTGGCACTGCAAACACTGGCCTTGGAGCACGTCAGCGCCCGCCGCCATCCGTCGCCTACGGACTGAGCATCAGTCCGAGCCGCTGTCGGCGTGTCGACCGCGTTACGGGCGGCGCCAACAGTTGGGCCGTGTACCGCCCTAGCCAGGACGACGAGCATGAGGATGGCGCCCTACCCAACGACTGCCTGGCCGGAACCCGTGGAAGACTCCATCGACTGCGGCGTACTCCTCCCGCGGCAAGCGGGCGCTGCTGCGCTCGCGAGGGATCACCGCGGTCATCCCCGAACCGGCCGACCAGGTCGCCAACCGCAAGCGCAAGGGCGCCGCGGGAGGGCGTCCGGTCAGCTACGACGTCGAGGACTACAAGGGCCGCAACGTCGTCGAACGCTTCTTCAACCGCATGAAGAACTGGCGCGGTCTTGCCAGCCGCTACGACAAGCTCGCCGTCGTCTTCCGAGGCGGAGTCATCCTTGCAGCGATCGTGGACTGGCTCAGGTGACTACCGAGACACGCCCTAGTCGCTGGCCTCTTCCCGCCCCACCGACCGGTCCGTGGCGTACGAGGACTGCCATCCCGTGAGAAACGCGACAGCGCGCAACAGCTCATCAGGCGATGCGAACGTCTGTCGCGCACCTCGGTTGCTCTGCGTGGGGTAAATCGTTCCCCTCCATGCGCTCTCTGCCACCGAAATGACAAGCTTCATCGTAGGACGCGCGAGTTGCGCATCCGTCACTGGCTGAACCGGAGGCAGGGCACCGGCGGATTCCTGCGTCGCATCTTCGGGAATCGCCTCTGCTCCTTCTCAACGAGGTGCCTTCACGCCGCCGCAGCTGAGGCAGGTGGGCGCCGGTACGTCCGTGGCCCCGTCCGGGTCATCTTGGTGCAATCGGGGTACCCGGGTCGACCTGCGACCGCCCGTTGCTGACCATCAGGAGTTGGCGGCCAAATCGCCTATTCGACGAGCGGCGGCTCCTTCACGTGCGTGGTCACCGGTGCACCGTCTACCTCTCCGCGGTCTCCCCGACGGCGGGCCTCTGCGCCGAGGCGCTGTCCTGCACGGCGGCCGGCTTGTGCTCTGCCTTCTCCCGAGGCGTGCCCGTCGCCACCGCCGGGCCGCCGCCATCGTCGTCAAGAATGATCGCGGCTTCGTCGTCGGCGGGTGAATTGGGGGGTCGTTGGGAACTAGTCATCTCTGCTCCTTCGCCAGGGAGGGGTGGTGTCTGGGTGCTGGTGACGCCCACACGAACGTCATGGGCGAGATGTTCGGGCCGCGGGGCACTTCCAGGCTTGGTCGCGCGGACACGTTGGCCCGACGGCTCCATCCTTGAAGGTCGCGATCCGCGGAGGTTGACGATCCCACGGTGTGGTCATACCACACACGCTCCACGTGAAGGGCCTCTGGATTCCGGCTCTGACTGACCACCATGGTCACGTACGCCGGCGGAGACGGCGGACGCGCTCACGGCTTTCGTGCTGTTGGTGCTGGACAGCCGCCCTGCAAGGCGCTGTGGCAGGCCGCACACCGGTGGAGCTCATGCCGGCCGCTGTTCGCTCAGCAGCGGGGACGGCTGCGGATCAGGTTCGTCAGCACGAGGCTGCAGACGACCTCACCTGACACGAGCCCCTCGAGACGGGTGCGCACCGTACCGCGGTCGGGCTTGCTGCGCGACGGGCGTGCCTCGGCGACGGTCGTGCGCAGCACCAGCGACTGACCCGGTCGCACCGGTCGGAACCAGCGCAGCTCGTCGGCACCGGGAGAGGGAAGGCTCGACACCGGCGACAGGTACTCGGTCGCGAACAGGCTGATCATCAGCGCCACCGTGTGCCACCCGCTGGCGATCAGACCACCGAGCGGCCCGGCGCCTGCGGCCTCGCGGTCGACGTGGAACGGCTGGGCGTCAAAGCGCTGCGCGAAGTCAACGACGTCGCCCTCCTCGACCAGGATCGGGCCGAACTCCTGCACCTCGCCGACCACGTAGTCCTCGAGCCAGCGGTCGGTCATGCGTCCCGCCCGTCCTCGAGCAGGAGCCGCGCGGCCTGGCACGCCGGCATGCCCAGCGTCACGCCGCGCACGAGCGCGAGGTCGTTCGCAGCCGAGACGATCCCGTTCTGGTAGGTGCTCAGGGCATCCCCGATGCGCGCGGACATCGCGGCGACCGACGCACCAGCGATACCGTCCCGTTGCAGCGCGTCCAACCCCGCGACGCCACTGCGGTCCTTGCCCATGCCGCCGTCGTTGCCGATCACGCCACGCGGCGCGACCGCAACCGACCACTCGGCCATGACCTTGCCCGAGTGCAGCCCGATGCACAGGACGTCGTGCGGCCGTGTCCCGTGCTCGAGCAGCAGCAGTGGGTTCCAGACGGCCAGGACCGCCCCCAGCGCACCCTCATACAGCGTGTCGACCGGTGACTCGGTCACGTCGGACTCCAGCGGGGTCCCTGGAGGTGCGTCGAGCATGCGCTGCGCGGCTTCAGCGGTCGGCTGGCCGACCCGCACCCCCAGCGCCTGGGCGGCCTTGTTCGCGTGGCCGATGACACCGACGTCGTGGACGGAGACCCCGTCCGAGATCCGCGCCGACATCGTCTCGACGGCCGCCATCGGCACGCCCAGCCGCTGGCAGAGCTCCAGGCCGCTGATGCCCGCCTCGTCCTTTCCGATCCCGCACGCATGGCCGATCAGCGCCCTCGGGCCCCAGCAGAGCCCGAGCTGGTCGGCGATGCGCGCCCCGGCGAACGAGCCGCACACCAGGACGTCGGTCGGGGCGACACGGGCGTCGAAGTAGCTCATAGAGTCGGCGACCAGCACGCGGCCGCGGGAGTCTTCGTACGCGGTGTGCAGCGGCTTGGGACCTCCCGGCCGCTGGATGTCTCTGGCTCTGGGCACGCAGCTCTCCGGGTCCGGTTGGGGTCGGCTCAGAGGACCATGTCACGGCGGGCGCCGCATTGGGCATCTTGGTCCGACCTTTCTCGACCTGAGCCCTCCGGCGGCGTAGCCTGACGGTTCGGCAGGCCAGAACGCCGGGCACCGCACACAGCGCTGAGGAGGACGAGTGACGCAGCCCACGGTGGGTGTCATCGGCTGCGGCCTCATGGGCTCCGGCATCGCCGAGGTGTTCGCCCGAGCCGGGCGCCTCGTCCTCGTGCACGAGGTCGACGAGGCAGCCGCGGCCCGTGGCAGGGCGCGGGTCGAGTCCTCCCTGGAGCGGGCGGTGAGCAAGGGCAAGCTGGACGCGCAGGTCGCCGAGGACGCGTTGGCTAGTGTGACGGTCGGCACCGATCTTGAGGCCCTGCACGACGTCGGGCTCGTGATCGAGGCCGCCACCGAGGACGAGCAGCTCAAGACGCAGATGTTCGGACGGCTCGACCAGGTGGTCCAGCGTGAGGACGCCATCCTGGCGACCAACACCTCCTCCATCCCGATCATGAAGCTCGGCAGCGTGACCCGCCGCCCGGAACGCGTCGTCGGGCTGCACTTCTTCAACCCCGTCCCCGTCCTGCCTCTGGTCGAGATCGTGCCGTCGATGCTCACCTCCGAGCAGACGGTGCAGGACGTGCACCGGATCTCCACCCAGGAGCTCGGCAAGGCCGTGATCCGCTCACCCGATCGGGCCGGGTTCATTGTGAACGCGCTGCTGGTCCCCTACCTGCTCTCGTCGATCCGCATGCTCGAGTCGGGGTTCGCGTCCGCGGAGGACATCGACGCCGGCATGGTGCGGGGCTGCGCGCACCCGATGGGGCCGCTGCAGCTGGCCGACCTGATTGGGCTCGACACCTTGTCCTCCATCGCCGAGTCCCTGTACGTCGAGTTCAAGGAGCCGCTCTACTCGCCGCCGCCCATGCTGCTGCGGATGGTCGACGCCGGACTGCTCGGCCGCAAGACGGGGCGCGGCTTCTACCACTACGCGAGGAGCTGAGAGGAGGTGGTGCTGATGCCGCCCGGGACGGGCGAGCTCGGCGTGGTCCGCCGGCAGCGGATCGACTGGGGGGCGGCCTCGCCGTCGACGGCCGCGACGGCGGACGAGCACGACCGGACCCACCGACGCGTGCTGGCCCTGATCGAGCAGCAGATCCTGGAAGGCAGCCTCAGAGCCGGCGACCGACTGCCAGGCGAGCGCGAGCTGGCCTCGCTGCTCGGCGTCAGTCGGACGTCGGTGCGGGAAGCGCTCCGGGCACTCGAGTCCATGGGGATAGTCGCCCGCGGTCCCGGCCGGGGCCCGAACTCGGGGTGCATCATCACCGGCGGCCCAAGCGGCGCACTCAGCAGCCTGCTGCGGCTGCACCTGGCGCTGGCGCACTTCTCCCTCGCTGACCTGGTCGAGGTGCGGGTGCAGCTGGAGATCCAGGCCGTGCGCCAGTCAGCCGGCAAGCTCAGCGTGGAGGCAGACCGACGCCTGCAGCTGCTGGTCGAGGAGATGGCAGACACCGACCTGAGCCCGGCGCAATTCAACGTCGTCGACACCCAGTTTCACATCGCCGTTAGCCAGGCCTCGGGCAACCCGCTGCTGCACGCGCTGATGCAGGCGCTACGCGATGCCGTTCAGCGCGAGATGGTCGCGACCAGTGAACGGCTCGAGGACTGGCCGCCGATGGCCGACAAGCTCCGCGCGGAGCACCAGGCGATCGCCAACGCGATGCGGGACGACGACAAGGACCTGGCCGCGGCGCTGGTCGAGGCGCACATCCGCGGCTTCTACGGCAGCATGGCGAGCCGGCAGAGCTGAGCGAGCGCGTACGACACGACTCATGTGCCGGCGCCTGCGCGCCCGGTGTCCATGACCTGCAGCAGGCGGTCCGCGCCGTTGCGGACGTGCTGCTCCATCAAGCCGGCGGCACCGTCGCCGTCACCGGCCAGGAGAGCCTCGGTGATGGCCGAGTGCTCTGCCCATGCGATGTCGGCGTAGGACTCAACCGCCAGCAGCCGGAACATGGCCCGGCTGATGTGCGACCACACCGGGGTGAGGGCTCGGCCGAGGAAGCGATTGCCGGTCGCGCGGTAAATCGCCCAGTGGAAGTCGCGGTCGAGCCGGTGCAGCTCCTCCCGCTCGTCGGCCTGGGCCAGCGCCCGTTGGGCGGTCAGGATCTCGGCGAGCTCCTCCCGCCACTGACCCTGACCGCCGCGCGCGACCAGGTGCACCGCCGGCAGCTCGAGGGCGAGTCGCACGTCGTAGAC
>DATLGM010000225.1:0-15083 GCA_035540515.1 Egibacteraceae bacterium
GCCCCGACGCGCTCGTGCGCCTGGCGGAACGGCACGCCGCGACGCACTAGCTCCTCGGCGACATCAGTGGCCAGCGCGAACCCGCCGCCGGCGGTCGCGGCGAGGCGCTTGCGGTCGAAGGTCAGCGAGCGGACGGTCCCGGCCATGGCGGGCAGCACCAGGCGCAGGGTGTCGACGGCATCGAAGACCGGCTCCTTGTCCTCCTGCAGGTCCCGGTTGTAGGTCAGCGGCAGACCCTTGAGGGTGACCAGCAGCGACACGAGGTCGCCGATGAGCCGGCCGGACTTGCCGCGGACCAGCTCGGCGACGTCGGGATTGCGCTTCTGCGGCATGATCGACGACCCGGTCGAGAACGCGTCACCGACCCGCGCCCACGCGAACTCCGCGGACGACCACAGCACGATCTCCTCGCCCAGGCGCGACAGGTGGACGCCGAGCATGGCGGCCGCGGCGAGGAACTCCACCGCGAAGTCGCGGTCGGCCACCGCGTCCATCGAGTTGTCCGCGACCGTCTCCCGGTCCTGCAGGTAGCGCTGCGGGTCCAGGCCGAGGGTGGTGCCCGCCAGCGCCCCGGCAGTCAGGGTGGACACCGCCATCCGGCCGACGGCATCGGCCAACCGGCCGGCGTCTCGGTCCAGCGCCCACGCGTGGGCCAGCAGGTGGTGGCCGAGGGTGACCGGCTGGGCACGCTGCAGGTGGGTGTAGCCGGGTGCCGGCCAGTCAGCGGTCTGCTCCGCCCGGTCGATCAGCGCCGCCTGCAGGTCGCGCAGGCCGGGGAGCACGACTGTCAGCGTCTCGCGCGCGAGGTAGCGACGCAGGTCCGCGGCGATCTGGTCGTTGCGGCTGCGGCCGGCGCGCAGCCGCTCGCCAGCCTCGCCGGCCAGCTCAATCAGCCGCCGTTCGACGGCCCCGTGCAGGTCCTCGTCGGTGTCGAGGAACGTGAACGTCGCGGACGCGAACTCCACCCGGACGGCCTCGATGGCCCCGACGATCGCCTCACGGTCGGCCTCGGAGATCAGCCCCAGTCGCGCCAGCTCCGCGGCGTGCGCCAGCGATCCGGCAAGGTCGTCGCGCCACAGCCGAAGGTCGAAGTGCACGCTGCGCCCGAGCACCCACGCCGCCTGGTCCGGGGCGTCGGTGAACCGCCCGCCCCACAGCCGCCCCTCCGCCGGACCGCCGTCGGCCACTACAGGTCGCCCTGCCGGCGCGACCACACGCGCGTCGGCAACCCCCACAGCCGGACGAAGCCCTCTGCCTGCGTGTGGTCGAACTTGTCCTGCTCGTCGTAGGTCGCCAGGTCGTGGTCGTACAGCCCCACCTCGCTGCGCCGGCCGGCGACCGAGGCCGAGCCCTTGAACAGGGTCATCCGCACCTCCCCTTGCACGTAGCGGTCGGCGGTCCCGATGAACGCGTCCAACGCCTGCTTCAACGGCGTGTACCACAGCCCGTTGTAGATCAGCTGGGCGTAGCGTCCCTCGATCGACCGCTTCTCCTGCGCCAGCTCCTGCTCCAGGCAGAGGTCCTCGAGATCGCGGTGGGCCGTCAGCAGCGTCACGGCGCCGGGGCACTCGTAGATCTCGCGGCTCTTGATGCCCACCAGCCGGTCTTCGAGCATGTCGATCCGTCCTACGCCGTGCGCGCCGGCGCGGCGGTCGACCTCAGCGATCAGCGTGGCCAGGTCCAGCCGCTTGCCGTCGATGGTCACGGGCAGGCCGTCTTCGAACCCGATCACGAGATCCTCGGGCTCGTCGGGGGTGTCGGCGACCGCCGCGGACCGCTCGAAGACCTCCTCCGGGGGCGACTCCCACGGATCTTCGAGGATGCCGCACTCGGCGGTGCGGCCCCACAGGTTCTCGTCGATCGAGTACGGCGACCCCCTCTTGACGGGGATCGGGATGTCGCGCTCCTCGGCCCACGCGATCGCCGCCTCACGCGACAGGCCCCACTCGCGGATCGGCGCCTCGACCTTCAGGTCCGGGGCGATCGCCATGGCGGTCACCTCGAAGCGCACCTGGTCGTTGCCCTTGCCGGTGCAGCCGTGGGCGATCGCGCCCGCGCCCGTCTCCTCAGCGACGCGCACGAGGTGGCGGGTGATCAGCGGACGGGACAGGGCCGAGACCAGCGGGTACTTGCCCATGTACAACGCGTTCGCGCGGATCGCCGGTCCGACGAAGTCGTCGGCGAACTCGGCCTTGGCGTCGACCACCAGCGACTCGACTGCACCGCAGTCCAGGCCGCGCTGGCGGACGCGGTCGAGCTCGCCGGGCGCAGCCTGACCGACGTCGATGGCACACGCGACGACGTCGTAGCCCTTGTTCTCGGCCAGCCATCGGATCGCCACGGAGGTGTCCAGGCCGCCCGAGTAGGCGAGTACACAGCGTTGGGTCACGGTCTGCGCTCCTTGGTGTCGCGGAGGTGGTCGGCGATCTGCCGGCCGGAGGTGCCTTCCCGGGCGACGACCAGCAGGGTGTCGTCGCCCTGGACGGTGGCCAGGACCCCCGGAAGGTCGGCCCCGTCGATGGCGGAACCGACGGCGGCCGCCGCACCGGGCGGCGTCCGCACGACGGCGAGGTTGCCGCTGGCGTCGATGTCCGTGGCGAACTGGCGCAGGATCTGCGCCAGCCCGCCGCTGTCGGGCAGTGCGTAGAACGTCCGGCCGTCGGCTCCGCGGATCTTGTCGATCCCCAGCTCTTCCAGGTCGCGGCTGACCGTCGCCTGCGTCGCCTCCACCCCGGCATCGTGCAGCAGGCCGACGAGCTCGGCCTGGGCGGTCACGACGTGAGACGACACGAGGTCGCGGATCAGCGCCCGACGGCGCATCCGGTCGGCCATCGGCGCCTACGCCAGCAGGAACAGCAGAAGGGCCTTCTGCGTGTGCAGCCGGTTCTCCGCCTGGTCGAACACGACGCTGTTGGGCCCGTCGATGACGTCCTCGGCGATCTCCTCGCCGCGGTGTGCGGGAAGGCAGTGCATCACCAGCGCGTCGTCCTTGGCCGCTTCCATGACGTGCCCGTTCACCTGGAAGGGACGGAACAGCATCATCCGGGTCTGGGCCTCGCCCTCCTGCCCCATCGACGCCCACACGTCGGTGTAGACGACGTCGGCATCGGCAGCGGCCTCGAGCGGATCCTGCGTCACCGTTATCCGGCCACCCGTCTCGCGGGCGAGCTCCTCGGCGGAGCGCACGACCTGCGGGATCGGCTCGTAGCCGGCGGGGGTCCCGACGGCCACGTGCATCCCGGCCAGGGCGCCGGCCTTGAGCAGGCTGTGTGCCACGTTGTTCCCGTCGCCCAGGTACGCCAGCTTCATGCCGGTCAGCGATCCCCTGTGCTCGCGGATCGTCTGCAGGTCGGCCAGCGCCTGGCACGGATGGGCGAAGTCGCTCAGCGCGTTGATCACCGGGATGGTGCCGGCCGAGGCCAGCGTCTCGAGCCGCGACTGCGCGAACGTCCGCACCACGACCGCATGGACGTACCGCGACAGCACGCGCGCGGTGTCCTCGACCGTCTCGCCGCGGCCCAGCTGCAGCTCGGAGGCGTTGAGGATGACCGGGTGGGCGCCCAGCTCGGCGATCCCCACTTCGAAGGAGATTCGGGTCCGGGTGGAGGGCTTCTCGAAGATCATCGCGATGGACTTGCCGGACAGGTCGTCGCGCTGGCGCCGGTCGCGCTTGAGCTCGTCGGCCGAGTCCAGCAGCTTGGTCAGCTCCTCGCTGGTCAGCGAGTCGACGGTCAGGTAGTCGCGCTTGGTCATCCGTTGGCTCCATCTGCGGCTTCGAGCCCCGCCACCTGCCGGATCCGGCGGATGAAGTCGTCGAGGTCGAATGGCTTGTCGAACACGTTGTCGGGGCCCAGGCGCTTGCGGCACTCGTTGGCCGCCTGCGGCTTGCCGGTGACCACGATGACCGGGACGTCGGCGTGCTCCTCGGCGAGCTCGTCGAGCACCCGGAGCCCCCCGACGTCGGGCATCATGATGTCCAGCACCAGGGCGGCCGGTTTGAGCATGCGCAGCTTGAGCAGACCCTCCAGCCCGTCCCGGGCGCTGCGGACCTCAAAGCCCTCGCTGGACAGCACCGTGTCGATCAGGTCACGCACGCCTTTGTCGTCTTCGACGACGAGGATCAGCGGGCGTTCGGCTTGTGCATCGGTCATCTGGGGGTCACCGTCTTGGTCACAGGGCACGGGCTGCTGTGCTCAGCGCCGCGTCCAGTCGTTCGGCCAGCTGGTCCAGTTCAGCGTCGCCCATGATGAGCGGCGGCGCCAGCCGCAACACGTCGGGCGCGACATCGTTGACCACCAGACCAGCGTCCAGGGCGGCGCCGACCACCGTTGCAGCGACGTCCCCGGCCAGCTCGAGACCCTGCAGCAACCCCCGTCCGCGGATCCCCGTGGCCAACGGCTGCGCGGTGACCAGCTCCTCAAGGCGCCGTCGCAGGGCTGTGCCCATCGCGGCCGCGTGCTCCACCAGTCCGTCACGGGCGACCGTGTCGAGGACGGCGAGCGCGGCCGCGGTGACGACCGGGCCGCCGCCGAAGGTGCTGGCGTGGTCGCCGGCAGCGAACGCCTCTGCGGCAGCGCCACGAGCCACGGTGGCCCCGATCGGCAGCCCGTTGGCCAGCGCCTTGGCCAGGCAGACGACGTCCGGCTCCACGGCGGTCTGCTGCCACCCGTACCAGCTGCCGAGCCGACCGATCCCGGTCTGCACCTCGTCGATGACAAGAAGCGCGTCGTGCGCGTCGCAGGCGGACCGGGCCGCCTGGAGCACGTCCTCGGGCACTGACCTGACCCCGCCTTCGCCTTGCACCACCTCCAGCCACACCGCACAGGTGCGCTCGTCGACCGCGCGGGTCAGTGCCGCTGCGTCGTCGTGGGGTACGTGCGTGACCCACCCGCCCAGCGGCTGGAACGGCTCGTGCTTGGCAGGGTTGCCCGTCAGCAGCAGCGGGCCGAGCAGGCGGCCGTGGAAGCCGCCGTGCAGCGCCACCACGTTCACCTTGTCAGGGTGCCGCCGCTTGCCGTGGCGGCGGGCCAGCTTGATCGCGGCCTCGTTCGCCTCGGCACCAGAGTTGCTGAAGAAGGAGCGGCCGTCTGCCCACCCCAGCGTGTCCGCCAGACGCTCGGCGAGCTCGATCTGGGGGGTGGTGAAGAACAGGTTCGAGGTGTGCACCAGCGTGGCCGCCTGGCGGGCGACGGCCTCCGTGACGGCCGGGTGCGCGTGCCCCAGGGAGGTGACCGACAGCCCCGACAGCGCGTCGAGGTACTCGCGGCCGTCGTCGTCGTACAGCCGCATGCCGCTACCGCGGACGAACACGACCGGCCGCCTGCCGTAGGTCGGCAGGATCGCCGCCGCCTCCCGCTCCATCCACGGGCTACTTGATCCGCTCATCATCGGGCGGCTACCGCCCTGCGGGCTGCTTGAGCCGCTCATCATCGGGCGGCTACGCCCTGCGGGCTGCTTGAGCCGCGTTCGGGCACGACCATGGTGCCGATGCCTTCGTCGGTGAAGATCTCCAGCAGCACCGCGTGCTCGACGCGCCCGTCGAGCAGGTGGGCCTGTTGCACCCCACCGTCGAGCGCGGCCACGACCCCCGCGACCTTCGGCACCATCCCCGCGTGCAGCTCGCCGGCGTCCAGCAGCGCCCGCAGACGGCCGGCGGTGACCTCGGACAGCAGCGTGGAGTCGGCGGTGCCGAAGTCCTCGTACAGCCCCGGGACGTTGGTCAGGTAGATGATCTTGTCGGCCGGCAAGGCGACCGCGAGCGCTGCGGCGACCGCATCGGCGTTGACGTTGTGCAGGGCGCCGGCCGCGTCGCGTCCCAGGCTGGCGACGACCGGAACCATGCCGTCGTCGAGCAGCGTCAACAGCACCTGCGGATCGACGCGCTCGACGTCGCCGACGTGCCCCAGGCCCGGGACCGGCGCCACGGTCAGCAACGCCCCGTCGGTGCCTGACAACCCGACAGCCGGGGCTCCGGCTGACTGCAGCATCCCGACCAACCGGGGCGAGACCTGACCCAGCAGCGCCATCGACACCGTCTCGAGGGTCGCGTCGTCGGTGACGCGGCGGCCGTCCACGAACGTCGGCGTCAGACCCAGGCGAGAGCCGAGCGCGGAGATCTGCGGCCCGCCGCCGTGCACGACGACCACGCGCAGGCCGACCGCGCGCAGCAGCGCGATGTCCGCGGCGAAGGCCGCGTCCGCCCCGTCGGACATGGCGTTGCCGCCGTACTTGACCACCAGGGTCCGTCCCGCCCACCGCGTGATCCACGGCAGCGCCTCGCGCAGCACCCGCGCCTTGGTCTGGGCCTGGCGCATCCGGTCGGTCACCACCGGATCCACGTTCGCTCCGCTCACTGACCGGGTCACATTCGGGGCGTGACCCGGACCTGCGCTCGCTCCGCTCGCTGACCGGGTCACGTGGTGTACTCGGCGTTGATGGTGATGTAGTCGTGCGTGAGGTCGCACGTCAGGAAGGTGGCCTCGGCATCCCCGGTGCCCAGGTCGACGGTGATGTCGACCTCGTTGCCGCGGAGCGCGGCGGCGGCCTGGCCGCGGTCGAACGCGGTGGCCACCCCGAAGCGGCACACCGTGACGCCGCCGAAGGCCACGGCGACGCGGTTGACGTCGAAGGCCACCGGCCCGGCGCCCATCGCCGCGAGCACCCGCCCCCAGTTGGGGTCCTCACCGGCGACGGCGGTGCGAACCAGCGCGCTGCGCGCGATCGCCCGGCCCACCGCCACGGCGTCGTCGTCGCGGTAGGCGCCGCGCACGCGGATGCGGACGAGCTTGGCGGCCCCCTCGCCATCGCGCACCACCGCTTCGGCCAGCCGTTGGCACACGTGGTGCAAGCCCTCGGAGAACGCCGCCAGCCCGGGTGGCGGCGCGGCGGTGCCGGTGGCGAGGATCACGACCGCGTCGTTGGTCGACATGCAGTCGTCGACGGAGATCCGTCCGAACGTCGAGGCGACCGCCTCGGTGAGCATGGCGCGCAGCACCGGGCCGGACACCGGCGCGTCGGTGGTGAGCACGCACAGCATCGTGGCCATCTCCGGGGCGATCATCCCCGAGCCCTTGACCATGCCGCCGATCGTGCAGGAGCCGGCGTCGTCGGTGACGGTGACCGCGGCTTCCTTGGGCACCGTGTCGGTCGTCATGATCGCCCGGGCGGCGGTCGCGCCACCGTCGGCGGCCAGGGTGTCGACGAGCACCGGGATGCCGGCAAGGAACGGCGCCTCGGGGATCGGCACCCCGATGACGCCCGTCGAGCACAGCAGCACATCGGCGGCCTCGCAGCCCAGCGCGGCAGCCGTTTCGACGGCGGACCGCTCGGCCAGGGTGAGCCCGTCAGGGCCCGTGCAGACGTTGGCGCTGCCGGCGTTGAGCAGCACCGCGCGGGCGCGGCCGTCGGCGACGTGGCGTGCGGTCACCTGGACCGGCGCAGCAGTCACCTGGTTGCGTGTCTGCACCGCAGCGGCTGCCACGGTTTGGGGAGCGGCCACCAACGCCATGTCCAGCGCACCGCTGGGCTTCAAGCCGGCGGCGATCCCCGCGGCGGTGATCCCGGGGGTCGCCGTGACACCCCCGGAGACGTCGTCGACGATCACGGGTACACGCCCGTCGCCGTCAGCCCGGTCCGCTGCTGCAGGCCCACGGCGATGTTGGCGTTCTGCACCGCCTGGCCGGCAGCGCCCTTGCCGAGGTTGTCGATCGCGCACGACGCGGTCACGCGGCCGGTGCGCTCGTCGACGGCGGCCGCCACGGCTGCGGCGTTCGAGCCGCGCAGGTGCGACGTCGACGGCCAGGATTCGGTGACGCGCACGAACGGCTGGCCCTGAAACGTCTTGGTCAGGTGGGCGGTCACCGCCTCCGGATCGACGTCAGCCGCCAGCTGGGCCGTGACCGTACACAGCAGCCCACGCGTCATGGGCACCAGGTGCGGCGTGAACGTGACCGGCGCGGGGACCCCGGTCAGGCGCTGCCAGCCTCGCTCGATCTCCGGCGTGTGGCGGTGCCGCGGCGCCCCGTAGGCGGCGGCGTTGCCGAGCGCGTGGCTCACGTGCAGATCGTCGCGGAGCCCCTTGCCGGCACCCGAGGTTCCGGACATGCCGGCGATGTGCACCGACGCGGGGTCGACCAGCGACGCCAGCGGCGCGAGCGCGAGCAGCGCGGCCGTCGGGTAGCACCCGGGGTTGGCGATGAGCCTGGCGCCGGCGAGGTCATCGACGAACAGCTCGGGCAGGCCGTAGGGGGCGGGCGCCAGCTCCGGCGCAGTGTGCTCCTCGCCGTACCAGGCGGTGAACTGCTCGGGGTCCAGACGAAACGCCCCGGACAGGTCGATGACCGTCGCGCCGGCGCTGACCAGCGCCGGCGCCAATGCGAGGCTCACGCCGTGCGGGGCGGCCAGGAACACCACCGCGCAGCCGTCGAGCTCCTCGGATCGGCTCGGCGCCAGGATCAGATCGCTGTCGACCTGCGGCGCGACCTCGCGCAGCGGACGGCCCGCTTGCTCCCCTCCCGTGGCGACCGCCAGGTCGAACATCGGGTGGGCCTCCAGCAGGCGCACGAGCTCCGCCCCGCCGTAGCCGGAGGCGCCGACGATGCCGACGGGGACGGTGCCGTTATGCATCATGACGCATAACTATACAGATCAGCGGCGCAGGCGCCCACCGAAGCGCTCGGCCACCGTGCCGGCAATCCGCTCGATGGCCTCGGCGACGTCTGCGTCTGTCAGCTGCCGCGCGGAGTCGTCCAGCTGCAGCGCGTAGGCCAGGGAGACGTTGCCCTCGCCGATCTGCGCGCCGGAGAACACGTCGAACAACCGGCACGACGTCACCCGCGCGCCGGCAGCATCGCGGACGGCCTGCTCGACCGCGCCGGCCGGCACGGACGCCTCGACGATGACCGCGACGTCGAACCGTGCTCCCGGCAGCGGCGACGGCGTGATGGCCGGCCGGAACCGGATGCCGTGGCGCACCAGTGGCTCCAGGCGAATCTCCCCCACGACGGTCCGCGCCGGCACGCCGAAGGTCTCCGCGACGCGCGGATGCAGCTCTCCCACCGTGCCGATGGCCTCCCCCTCCAGGCTGAGGCGCGCACCTCGCCCGGGATGCAGCGGAGCTTCGTCGGTCGCCTCGACGGTCAGCGCGTCGGCGCCCACGGCGTGACGCACCAGCTCGACCGCGCCCAGCACGTCGTAGACGTCCACGGGTCGTGCGGGCCGGTCGTGGCGGGGATGGTCGAATGCCCCGCAGGCGGCGAAACCCAGACTGAGCGGCTCGGCCGGCAGGGCGACGTCCTCCCCGGGGCCGGCCGGCGCACCGGGTTCGTCGGACGTCGGCTGCAAGAACAGGTGGCCGATCTCGAACACCGCGGCGTCGGTCACCTGCCGGTTGACGTTGTGACGCACGACTCGCAGCAACCCCGGCAACAGGGTCGTGCGGAGCACGGCCTCTTCCTTCGACAGGGGGTTGACCAGCGCGATGGTCCGGCGCCGGCGGTCGTCTGCTGGCAGCTGCAGGGCTTCGAGATCGGCGTCGGCGATGAACGGGAAGGGCATCACCTCGGTCCAGCCCCCACCGGCCAGCGCCCTGCGGACGGCGATGCGAGCGGCGTGGTCTGGAGCACGGCCGCCCACCTGCCCGCTGGACGGTACGCGCTGCGGCACCCGCTCGTAGCCGTGGAGTCGCACGATCTCCTCGTACAGGTCCACCTCGTCGACCAGGTCGGGCCGGTACGCGGGCGGGTCGACCCGGGACGCACCGTCCTCGGCGGTCACCGAGCAGCCGATGGACTGCAGCAACGCCGCCTGCGCCTCGGCGGTCAGCGCCAGCCCCAGGTGGTCGTTGGCGCGGCTGTGGCGCAACCGGATGACGGGGCGCTCGGGCGGGGTCGGATAGTGGTCGGCGCCACCCTCCAGCTGCCCGCCGGCGGTGGCCTGCAGCAGCTCCACGCAGCGCGCGGCTGCGACAGGAGCCGACTCGGGGGGCACGCCGCGCTCCCAGCGCTTGGAGCCCTCCGTGGGAAGACCGTGGCGCCGCGCCGTCCGCAACACTGTCCAGGGCACGAAGTTGGCGACCTCCAGGAACACGTCGCGGGTCGCGTCGTTGATCTCGGTCGCCTCGCCGCCCATGACCCCCGCCAGCGCGACCGGCCCGTCCGCGTCGCAGATGACCAGATCGTCGGCGACGAGCTCCCGGTCGACGCCGTCGAGGGTGCGCAGCCGCTCCCCCGGCCTGGCGGTGCGGACGTCGATCACCGGTCCGGCGAGCAGCCGGAGGTCATAGGCGTGGATGGGGTTGCCGGTCTCGAGCATCGCCGCGTTGGTGGCGTCGACCAGGTTCGACACCGGGCGCATGCCGGCTGCTGCCAGCCGGCGTTGCAACCACGCCGGTGACGGCCCCACCGAGACGTCTCGGATGACCCGCGCGTCGAAGCGCCGACAGCGGTCGGGGTCGCTGATGGTGACGGGCACCGGATCCTCGCCCGGGTACGCCGGCGCGGCACTGGCGGTGGCGTCGCCCAGGTCCGGCACCCGCAGCGTCGCGCCGGTGATCGCGGCGAGGTCCCGCGCCAGGCCGTGCAGGCTCAGCGCGTAGCCCCGGTCCGGCGTCACCTCGAGGACGAGCACCGCGTCGTCAAGCCCCAGCCACTCGTTGACGTCCGCGCCGAGTGGGGCGTCGGACTCGAGCACCCAGATGCCGCTGTGATCGTCGCCGACACCGAGCTCGCGGGCGCTGGCGAGCATGCCGTTGCTGGTGACGCCGAACATCGTGCGGCGCCCGATCTCGAGCCCGCCGGGAAGCACCGAACCCGGCTTCGCCCACGCCACGCGGTCACCGGCAGCGAAGTTCGACGCGCCGCAGACCACATCCAGGGTGTCCGTGCCGTCCGTCGCCACCACGTGCGACAGCTTGTCGCTGCCCTCGATGCGGGCCACGGACTCGACGCGCGCGACGACGACGTCGCGGATGCCCGCGGTGGGGCGCACGACGGCGTCGACCTCGGTGATCCGCACGGTGATGAGGTCGGCCAGGTCCTCGGCCGACAGGTCCACGTCGACGAAGTCGCGCAACCAGGAAAGGGGGACTCGCACCAGTCGTCCTTGCGCTACAGGCTGGAAAGGAAGCGGAGGTCGTTCTCGACCAGCAGCCGCAGGTCGTTGATGCCATGGCGCAGCATCGCCATGCGGTCCACGCCCATCCCCCAGGCGAAGCCGCGGTACTGCTCCGGGTCCAGACCGCCCGCGGTCAAGACGTTGGGATGCACCATGCCGGCGCCCAGCAGCTCCATCCAGCGGCCCTCGAAGCGCGCGTCGAGCTCCGCCGACGGCTCGGTGAACGGGAAGAAGTGGGGGCGGAACCGCAGCTCGACGTCGGGGCCGAGCAGCGCACGGGCCGCGACGACCAGGCTGCCCTTGAGGTCGGCGAACGACAGGTCCGTGTCGATCGCCAGCCCCTCGATCTGGTGGAACATCGGCAGGTGGGTGGCGTCCATCGTGTCCGCGCGGAACACCCTTCCGGGAATCGCGACGTACAGCGGCGGCTGCTGTGACAGCATCGTGCGCAGCTGCATCGGCGAGGTCTGCGAGCGCAGTAACAGGCCGGTGGTGCGATCCGGCTCGGGTTCGTCCCTGGCGTCGAACGGATGCACGTAGATCGTGTCCTGCAGGCCGCGCGCAGGGTGGTCCGGCGGCGTGTTCAGCGCGTCGAAGTTGAACCAGTCCGTCTCGACCTCGGGCCCCTCGTTCACGGTGTAGCCCAGGCCCACGAGGATGTCGAGCATCGCCTCCATGGTCTCCTGCACCGGGTGAAGGGTCCCCCGGCGGGGAACGCGGGGCGGCAGGGTGACGTCGATGGCCTCGGCCGCGAGCACGACACGATCGCGCTCGGCCTCCAGCTCGGCTCGCCGCTGTGATTCCACCTCGGTCAGCCTGGCCCGGACGGCGTTGACAGCGGCACCCACCTCGCGGCGCCGGTCCTCCGGGAGCTGTCCGAGGGTCCGCTGGACCGCGGTCAGCTCTCCACGCTTGCCGGCAAACCGCTGCTGGGCGGCGTCGAGCTCGTCCAGTGTCGTGGCGGACTCGTACGCCGCCACCGCCTGGTCCTGCAGCGCCTGGAGGTCGCTCATGAGCGCACCGGGACGTCGATCCCGAGCAGCTCCAGGCCGCCGACCGGCAAGGTGACGTGCATCCGGGTCCCGGTGCCCTCCTCGCTGGTGGCCCAGATCCGTCCCCCGTGCGCCTCGACGATGCCTTTGGTGATGTACAGGCCGAGGCCCGTCCCCGTTCGACGCTCCCCGGCGCGGCGGAAGAACTTGGTGAAGATCTGCGTCAGGTACTGCTCGGGGATGCCCTGCCCCTGATCGCTGACGACGATCAGCGCCTCGGTGTCGTCGGCGGCGCCGGTGATCGCGGTAATCCCCCCGCCGTACTTCAACGCGTTCTCGACCAGGTTGGTCAGCACCTGTTCGATCTTGTCGGGGTCGGCGTACAGGCGCGGGAACCCCTGCGCAAAGGTGACCTCGATGGCGTGGGACTCGTCGCCGGCGGACAGCCGGGCGGCCACGCGCTCGGCGATCGCCTCGACGTCGACCATCTGCCGGCGCAGCTGCAGCCGCCCCGCGTCGATACGGCTGACGTCCAGCAGCTCACCGAGCAGCCGGGTCACGCGGTCGGCGTCCTCGTTGACGGTCAGCAGCATCTGACGCTTCTGGTCGTCGTTGAAGCGGTCCCACTTGGCGAGCAGGGTCTTGACGAACCCCTTGACCGAGGTCAGCGGCGAGCGGATCTCGTGGCTGACGGTCGAGACCAGGTCGCTGCGGGCGGCGTCCAGACGCTGGCGGACCTCGGCGCGCCGCAGCAGGACGAGCAGGTGCTGCAGCGAGCCGTCGTCGCCGGCGACCCGCGCCGCAGTGAGCATGACCGGGCGGGTGCCGCCGTCGGCCGTCGTCAATGTCAAGTCCTGGTGGGGAATTCGGGGGAACCGGGCCGGGTCACCCTCCAGCGGCATGGCGCACTTCCACCAGTCCTGCCCGGTCGCGTCGGTCAGCGCGAGGACGTCGGCGGCCGGCCGGCCCTCGATCTGATCGGGTGTGGTGCGCAGCAGGCGTCCCGCCAGCGGGGTGCAGTGCTCCACCCGGCCGTCGGACCCCACGACGACGGCAGGGTCGGGCAGTGCCGCGAGCGTCGCTTTGTCCAGGGTCCCGGCCATGAGGGGTGTTCTACCGCGTTTTTGCGTGTCAGTGGGGCGTCAGGGCCGCGTGGACGCCGTGCCGCCGCGCTGGCGCGCCGCCTCGAATGCGACCACCGCGACGGTCATCGCCAGGTTGAGCGACTCGGCGGTGCCGTGATACCCGGGCCGGACCCGGGCGTGCAGCGGGACGCGGGCCGCGATGTCGCAGGCGCCCCGGACGTGCGGGGGCAGGCCGTGCGCCTCGTTGCCGAACACCACCGCGGCGGGGGTTGAGAAGTCGACATCGGTGTGCGGCACGTCGCCGTCGCCGGCGGCAGCGACCAGCCGCAGCCCGTGCTCGCGGCAGGCCCGCGCGACGTCGTCGAAGGCCACATCGTCGATCACCGGCAGGTGGAACAGCGATCCGGCGGACGCGCGCACCGCCTTGGGGTTGCGAGGGTCCACGCTGCCGCGGGTGAGGATCACCGCGTCGGCGCCGGCGGCGTCCGCGCTGCGCAGGGCCGTCCCCGCGTTGCCGGGGTCGCGGACCTGATGCAGGACCACGACCAGTCCGGCGGCCGTCAGCGTGGCCTCCAACGGTGGCGCGGGCAGCACGGCGACGCCGATCAGTCCCTGGGGCGTGACGGTGGTCCCGAGCTCGTCGAGGACCGGCTCGGCCACCGTCATCACGTCCGCGCCGGCGTTGGCCGCGGACGCCACCAGCTCGTCGTGCTGCTCGGCGGCCGCGGGGGTGACGAACAGCCGCTGCAGGAACTGCAGTGCCTCAGTGACTGCTTGCGGGCCTTCGACCAGGAAGGCATCGCCGGCGCGGCTGCGCCCGTGGCGGCGTTGCAGCTTCCGCGCCGCCTTGACGGCGGGGTTCGCCGCGCTGGTGACGACCGTCAGGACAGGGCGTTCCGTGCGACGCCGACGAGCTCCCGGAAGGTGTTGGGGTCGCGGACGGCGAGGTCGGCGAGCACCTTGCGGTCCACGTCGATCTCGGCCAGCTTCAGACCGTGCATGAAGCGGCTGTAGGACAGCCCCTCCTGGCGGGCCGCGGCGTTGATGCGGGTGATCCACAGCTTGCGGAAGTCGCTCTTGCGGCGCCGGCGGTCCCGGTACTCGTACCGCATCGCGTGCAGGATCGACTCGTTGGCGATCCGGTAGCGGCGACTCCGGGCGCCCCGGAACCCCTTGGCCCGGGTCAGGACAGTGCGGCGCTGCTTGCGCGCGTGGACGCTGCGCTTGACGCGTGCCATGGCTCTAGTTCCCCTTCAACAGCTTGCGGATCTGCTGCGCGTCGCCGCCGGTTAGCTCGCCGGTACCGGACAGGCGCCGCTTCCGCTTGGAGGTCTTCTTCTCCAGAATGTGGTTCTTGTTCATCTTCTTGTGCAGGACCTTGCCGGTCTTGGTGACCCGGAAGCGGTCCTTGGCACCGGAGTGCGTCTTCTGCTTGGGCATCGTCGTCCCTGCTGGTCGCCTGGTCGGCTGGCATCGAAAAAGGCCGCTGCAGATGGCAGCGGCCTCAGGCGCCCACCGTTGGCGGTGGACGGCAGCACCGGCGCGAACCGGTGGCGCGATCGACCCGACTCGAGCATCGACGCCTCGTGGACGTGACCCCGGCGGGTGGGAAGCGGCCGCTTCCTCTTGCAGTGGGTGCGGCGGCATCGCGCCGCGGCTTGCCGACAAGGGTAGCCGCCGGGGCGGTGCGGCGCGAACGGGCGGCCGGAGGCGGCGCAGGGCGCGCGGTGCGGCGCGACTCGCCCCCGCTCAGCGCCCGGGCGGTCGGGGGTCGCGCCCCGGGACCCACAGCCGGTCGGTCATCTTCTGCCCGCCGGCGGGCCGCTGGCCTGGGGGCTGTTGGGGCGGGGCGAGCGCTCGCCGGCGGGCAGAAGATGACCGACCGGCTGTGGGT
>DATLGM010000226.1:0-5258 GCA_035540515.1 Egibacteraceae bacterium
GCGATCCTCGGCGGGGCGGGGATTCCCGTGCACCGGCTGCCCGACGTGTCGCCGACACCGCTGGTGGCGTTCGCCGTACGGGATCTGCGCGCTGCGGCCGGCGTGCAGATCACCGCCAGCCACAACCCGGCTGCGGACAACGGCTACAAGGTGTACTGGTCCGACGGCGCGCAGATCCTCCCACCGCTGGACGCCGAGATCAGCGCCGCCATCGATGCGGTTGCGCCCGATGCGGATCTGCCGATGTCCACCGACCTGGTGTCGGACCTCGGTGTCGAGATCGCACAGCGGTACCGCGCCGTCGTCGGGGAGCTGCGGTTCGGCCCCGCAGGGGCACCGCTGCGGATCGTCTACACGCCGCTACACGGCGTGGCGCTCCCGTTGGTCACCAGCGTGCTGTCCGACGCCGGGTTCGACGACGTGATCGTCGTCAAGGCGCAGGCGACCCCGGACCCCGACTTCCCGACGGTCGACTTCCCCAACCCGGAACTGCCCGGCGCGCTGGACCTGGCGATCGAGACGGCGACCAGTCACGACGCCGATCTGATCCTTGCCAACGATCCGGACGGTGACCGGATCGCAGCGGCCGTCCCCCATGACGGGGCGTGGCGAGTGCTGACAGGCGACGAGATCGGCTGCCTGCTCGCCGAGTGGCTGCTGACGCGGGGACCGCAGGGCAGTGGCCGGCTGGTCGGCACCACGGTCGTCTCTTCGCGGCTGCTCTCGTCGATCGCGCAGCACCACGGCGTCGGCTACGTGGAGACGCTGACCGGCTTCAAGTGGCTCGCGAGAGCCGCGCGGGACGCCGCCGACGGCGGGGGGCGCATGGTGCTGGCCTATGAGCAGGCGCTCGGCGCGATGTGCGGCACCGCGGTGATGGACAAGGACGGCATCTCGGCGGCGCTGGTGATGGCGGACATGGCCGCCGCGGCGCGGGCCGACGGCCGCGGGCTGCCGGATCTGCTCGACGACCTGTCCCGCCGCCACGGTGTGCACCTCACCGGTAGCCGCAACGTCCCGCTGGCGGGTCCTGAGGGGCCGGCGCTGGTCACTGCCACCCTTGAGCGGCTGCGCACGGCGCCGCCGGACCACGTCGCCGGCGCGGCGGTCGTCGCCGTCGCCGACCACATCGCGGGCGTACGCCGGTTGTCAGCCGGCGCCAGTGAGCCGCTGTCGACGCCCCCGACGCCGATGGTCGGGCTGACGCTGGACGACGGGTCGCGGCTGCAGGCGCGCCCCAGTGGTACGGAACCGCTGCTGAAGTTCTACGTCGAGGTGATCGAGCCTGTCGACGGCGATCTGGCAGCGGCCCGCGAGCGTGGCGGCAAGCGGCTGGGCGTGGTGACCGACGCGTTCCTGGCTGCCGCCGGCGTCTGATGCCTCGGCTCAGCCGGCCTCGGCCCGTCCGCCGATCGGCAGGCTTACCGCGTGCTCGTGACCGTCGAGCACCCGCACCCGCACGTTGCAGTCCAGCAGGAAACGACGCGTCTCCTCCCACCCGTCGTAGCGCCCCCCGCCGGCGACGACCTCGGAGATGCCCGAGTTCGCGATGAGCTTCGCGCAGGAGAAGCACGGGGCCGCCGAGGTGTACAGCGTGGCTCCCTGGCGGTCGCGGGGGGTCGAGAACAGCAGTGCGTTGGCCTCGCCGTGCAACGCCACGCAGTTGTCGTAGCCGAACGACATGGGTGAGTCGGTCAGCGCGCGCGGGCACGCGCCGGCGTCGCAGTGCCCGTAGCCCGAAGGCGGGCCGTTGTAGCCGGTGGACCGGATGTGGCGGTCCTGGACGATGACCGCTCCGACTTTGCGCCGGCTGCAGTTCGAGCGGGTCGCCGTGGCCTCGGCAAGCGACAGGAAGTACTCGTCCCAGGTCTGCCGCCCGCCGTTGGACGCAAACGTCGACTCCGACACGTGGGCTGCCTTTCACCGGTGGCTGGCGCGGTCCCGGGGAAGCGGCGGTGCCGAGGGACGAGACGGCAGGGTAACCGGGGGTCGCCCCCGGGTCGACCCCCGGCCTGGCCGCCGGCGGCTCGGCGTGAGCGCCGGTGGCGGGGGCAGACTGCGGGGATGCGCCACCTCGACATCCTCGCCACCCATGCACTGCGGTTCGCAGACGAGGCTCCTGTGCGAGCGGCGTCCGCGGTCACACGGCTCGGCGAACGGTGGCTGATCGCGCAGGACGACGCGACGCACGCCGCGCTGTGGGACCACGGGCCGGCCGAGGCGCTGCGACTGTTCCCGCCGGTCCAGGGTGCCGACCACTTCTCGTCCGACGCGGGCACCAAGCACCTCAAGCCGGATCTGGAGGCAGCCTTCACCGTTGACGGCCGTGCCGTCTTGCTGGGATCAGGCTCGCTGCCGGCGCGGATGCGTGGCGTGGTCGTCGACCCGAACGGGTCCGCCACCGTGACCGACCTCACGCCGCTGTATCACCGCGTCGCCGCAGTGCTCGGTGTCTCCATCGACGCGCTGAACCTCGAGGGCGCCTGTGTCTGCGGGGAATCCGTGCGCTGGTTTCAGCGTGGCCACGCAGGCGGTGTGGCGTCCGCGTCTGTGGATGTGCCGCTGTCCGCACTGCTCGCGGCACTGGCAGGAACAGCTGACGTTGCGCGCGCCCCCGTCGACGCGGCGATGACCTATGACCTCGGTGAGGTCGACGGTGTGCCGTTGTCCATCACCGACGCCGCAGCCCTACCTGACGGACGCGTCGTTGTCAGTGCCGCCGCCGAGGACGCGCCGAACGCCGTCGACGACGGCCCCATCGTCGGATCGGCGATCGCTGTCATCGACGCGGGGGGCGTGGCGGGTGTTGCGCCACTGCCGCCGTCGTCGGAGGGCGAGGCGTGGAAGGTCGAGGGGCTGGCGGTGGCTGGCGTCGGCGCGCATGGCGTCGACGTGCTTGCCGTCGTCGACCAGGACGACCCCGAACGGCCGTCGACGGCGCTCGCACTGACACTGCGGTGACTGCCTGGACTGCTACAGGTTGCCGCGCAGCGCCTGCTCGCGCTCGATGGCCTCGAACAGAGCCTTGAAGTTGCCCTCGCCGAAGCCCTTGGAGCCGTGGCGCTCGATGACCTCGTAGAACACCGTCGGGCGGTCCTGCACGGGCTCGGTGAAGATCTGCAGCAGGTAGCCCTCGTCGTCGGTGTCGATGAGGATGTTCTGCTCCGCAAGGGCGTCGAGGTCCTCGTCGATGTTCGACCAGTCCAGCTTCTCGCGCTGCTCGGCGTAGTAGGTGTCGGGCACCCGCATGAAGCGGACGCCGTTGGCCCGCAGCTTCTTGACGGTGGCCACGATGTCGTCGGTGGCCAACGCGAGGTGCTGCACGCCGGGGGAGCGGTAGAAGTCGAGGTACTCCTCGATCTGGGACTTCCGCTTGCCTTGCGCCGGCTCGTTGATCGGCAGCTTGATGCGACCCTCGCCGTCCCACAGCACCTTGCTCATCAGCGCGGAGTACTCCGTCGAGATCGCCTCGTCGTCGTAGTGCACCAGCTGCCGGAAGCCCATCACGTTGGCGTAGAAGTCCACCCAGTGGTTCATCTTGCCGAGCTCGACGTTGGCGACGATGTGGTCGACCAGTTTCAGCCCCGCCGACTCGCCCGGCAGGGCGTACAAGGGGGTCTTGGTGCCGGTGCCCGAGACCGGCGCGGACTCCAGCGCCTGATAGCCCGGCAGGAAGGCCCCCGAGTAGTTCGACGCGTCGACGAAGGTGTGCAGGGTGTCGCCGTACGCCGTGATTCCCGAGATCACCACCTTGCCGTTGTCGTCCTCGGACACCTGCGGCTCGAAGGCGCTGGTGGCACCGCGCTCCAGTGCCACCGCGTGGGCCTGCTCGGCGTCAGGGACCGCGAACGCGACGGTTCGCACGCCGTCGCCGTGGCGCGCCTGGTGCTGGACGATCTCGGACTCCGGGCCGAGGCCGGCGGTGAACACGAAGCGGATGTCACCCTGCGCCAGCACCCATGAGGCACGGTCTCGGACACCCGTCTCAGGGCCGGCGTACGCGATCGGGGTGAACCCGAACGCGGTCCGGTAGTACTGGGCGGCCTGCTTGGCGTTGCCGACCCAGAACTCGACGTGGTGGTAGCCCTGCAGCGGCATGAGATCGGTCATCGCAGCCTCCTTGTGCGGGGGGTCATCCCTGCATCTCGGGTGGTCGTAGGTCGAACTCGGTGTCGCCGATGACCAGGTATTCGACGGGGTCTCCGCCTTCGAGGTGGTCCATGATCGCGGGCACGTCGGCCTCGGTCACGCCCCCGTACCAGACGTCGTCGGGGTACACGACCATCACGGGGCCGACCATGCAGGCCTCCAGGCAGCCGCCGGCGACGACCTTCACCCCGGTCGCCAACCGCTTGCCCTGCTCCTCGCGCAGGGCGTTGAACACATCCGCGGAGCCGTTGTTGATGCAGCTCGGCCGAGCGTGGGCGGGATCCCGCTGGTTGATGCAGACGAAGGCGAACTTCTCTGGCTTCGGCATGGTCGGCGGGCTCCTTTGACCGGGACGCCATCTACCCTAACGCCGTGTCTGCGCCGCTGGACCCGTACGACCCGCGCTTCGGCCCGACCGACGGCGCCGGGGACCATGAGCGCCGGCTGGTCCGCAGCAGCGGGCCGGGCCCCGACCCGGAGAACCCGCGCTCACGGATCCTGCGATGGGCGCTGCCGCTGCTGTTCACATCCGCCGCGCTGGTCGTGGGAGCGGTGTTCTTCACCAGCTTGCAGCCGGGTCCGCAGGTCGAGGTCGTGGGCGCCGAGTCGGCCATCCGCGCGGCAGTCGCCGAGCGACCCAAGCGGGTGTGCTTCCACGACAACAACCCGTGCGCGTGGCTCACGGTGGTCCGCGGCCGCCTCGTCGCGTTCAACACCAACGGCCCGCTGCCGCAGGAGTACGGCCGAGACGGCGTCGGCTGGTGCTCGTCGTCGGGTTGGTTCGGCGCAAACGCCACCGGCTCCCGGTTCGACCAGGAGGGCCGTGTCGCCGGCGGTCCGGCGCCCCGTGGCCTGGACCGCTATGGCCTGCGCGTCGACGACGCCGGCATGGTGACCGTGGTGTTCACCGAACTGACGTCGGGCGCCCTCGCGGGTCAGGTCACCCAGGTGACCCCGCCGGTCGGCCCGCACTGCGGGCAGATCCCGTTCGATCGCGACGCCGACCTCGACCTGCCAGCGCCGGCGGGCTGACCCAAAAACCCGCGCCGGCGCGGGTTTTGGAGGTGGGGCGTGGCGGGGCGGTCGCAGAAACCCGCGCGGGCGCGGGT
>DATLGM010000227.1:0-16754 GCA_035540515.1 Egibacteraceae bacterium
CGCAGCTGCGGGGTCGGTGGCTCCGGCAGCTGCAGCCACCCGACGACCGCCAGCATCGTCAACCAGACCACGCCGAGCAGCACCGCGGTCTCCAGCAGCGTGCCGACGAGGGCGAACGCGCGCCACCACCGGCGCCGGCGCACGTCGTGGACATCGACGCGGTCGAGGTCGGCGGCGACGCCGTCGGCAAGGCTGTCGGCGACCTGCGCCGCGGCCTGGTGCAACCGGGTCGGCCACGGGTGCGGCAGATCGGCAGCGGCGCGGTCGGCGAGCGTGAGGACCGCATGTCGCACCCCGATCGGGGAGACCTCCTGGCGCACCGCGCCTGACGGGCGTCCCAGGCGGCGCAGCGGCCGGCGCAGCGGTCGCAACCGCTTGCCAAGCCGCGCGGACAGCCACGGGCGGGACGCGTCGTTGGCGTCGTCGAGGTAGGTCTGCCGGCCCGTCTCGGCCAGCGGCTCGACGCCGGCGGCGACGGCGACCCGGGCGACCAGGTCCTCCGCGTCGAGCTCCGGGTGGGTCGCCGCCCCCACCTGGGTGGCGAGCGCGCCCGCGACGTTGCCCAGGTCACCGGCGATGCGCTGCGCGACCGCCCGGCGGCGCTCCACGTGGTCGTTGAGCACCGCCCGCAGCTGGTCTACGCCCTCGCCGGTCCGTGCCGAGGTCGACAGCAGGCGCGCCTTGCCCAGCCCCTCGGCGTCGAGCAGCCCGCGCAGGTCGTGCAGCACGGCGGCACGGTCGTCGCGCGACAGCATGTCGATGTGGTTCAGGACCACGACGACGACCCGGGCATGCGCGGCGAGCAGCTTCAGGTAGCCCTCGTGCAGCGCCCGTTGCGCGTACTTCAGCGGGTCCAGGACCCAGACCAGCACGTCGACGCGCTCGACGAACCGGTCGACCTCGGCGCGGTGCTCGACCTGCACCGAGTCGTGGTCGGGCAGGTCGACGAGCACCAGACCGTCGGCCAGCCCGGTGCTGGGCGCCGCCAGGTGGCGGTGGCGCACACCGAGCCAGTCCAGGACGGCATTTGCGGGTTCGGGATCGCCGACGGCGACGCTCGCCGCGTGCGCGGTGGTCGGGCGCACGGGGCCGACCCGCACCAGCGGCTCGCCGGCCAGGGCGTTGAACAGCGAGGACTTGCCGCTGCCGGTGCCGCCCCCCAGCGCGGCGACAACGGTGTCCGGCCCGCGCTCGAGCCGCTCGCGTGCCTTCGACAGCACCGCACGGGCGCGGTTGACCAGCGCGTCGTCCAGCCGTCCGTCGGCGAGCGCCACGACCTCTTCGAGCGCCTGCAGCCGCGCGGGCAGCCCGCGCCCCGGATCAGCCACCGCCGTGCGCCTTCGCGACGGCGTCGCGCGCGTCGCGCAGCCGGTCCACGACCGCAGGTTCGGGGCTGACGGCCTCGACCTGCGCACGGAAGCGCCGCGCCTCGGCGGCCATGAGCGCGTCGAACCGCTCGAGCAGGTCACGGCGGGCGTCGGCGACCAGCGAGCGCAGGTTGGCCTCACCGAGCAGCTTGACCAGCAGCGCCTGGTTCGCGGCCCCGGCGGCGGCGGCGATGCCGGCCTCGGCGCCGGTCAGGCCCGACGACGCCATGGCCACCAGGATCGCGGAGGTGGCCGCGACGGACACGACGCCCGACAGGACCCGCGCCTGGGTGCGCCGCGCCGCGCCGATCGACTCGACCCGCTCGGTGACGGTCTGCTGCCAGGCGCGGACGGTCTGCTGCGCGTCCGCGTCGAACCCGTCGCTGCGCCGCCCCAGCGCGTCGTCGACCAGCGCCCGGCCGGCGGGGCTGGTGGACCACGACGTGGTCACCTCGGTGGCGGCCAGGTCGGCGGTCTGGCCGAGCAGCCCGGTCAGCGTGTCCGCGACCTCGACGCGGACCTGGCGCTCGATGCGCGCCTCCTCGCCGATGCCGGCGTTGGCCAACGTCCGCCGGATCCACTGCCGGGCCTGCCCGGTTGCGGCCTCGGTCGCCTTCAGCAGCTTGCCGGCCCCCACGAACCGGTCCCAGCGGGCGACGACGTCCGCGCGCAGCGGCAGGCCCTCGTCCAGCGCGGCGTTGAACTGCGCCCGGCCGTGCTGGTACGCGCGCTCGACGTCGTCGAGCAGGTCGCCGGTGATCCGCAGGTCGTCGGTGATGTCGGCGATGAGGTCGTCGATCTCGCCTGGCAGGGCCGCCAGGGCGCCGTCGGTCGTCTGGCGGCGGTGCGCGCGGCGCAGCGGCGGCTCGGCGAGGGCGTGCAACCAGTCACGCAGCGGAGCGACGACGTCCGGGGGCAGCCGACCCCGCTCGACGCGAGCCACCGGGATGACGAACAGCCGTGCGCCGACGAGCTGCTCGGCCGCGAGCTTGGCACGGAAGTCGGCGGCCACCTCCTCGGCGTCGACGGGGTGGACCTGGGTCAGGACGACGGCGAGCGCGGTGCGCCGCTGACGGGCGCGGCGCAGATAGGCCATCGAGTCTTCGTCGGCGTACTTGCCGGCGGTGGTGAACCACAGCCACAGATCGGCCGCGTCGAGCAGCTGGTCGGCAAGCTCGCGATTGGCCTCGGACACCGAGTCGACGTCGGGCGCGTCGAGGACCGCAAGCCCCGGGGGGACCGCTGCGGTGCGCAGCAGTCGCAGGTGACCCGCGTCGGCCCGGCCACCGACTGCTGTCTGATGCGAGGCTTCCAACCGCGCCAGTCCCGGCAGGACGGTGTCGCCGGCGAACCACTCCGCGTCGTCAGGGTGGCACACCAGCGCCGGCGCGAACGTCGTCGGACGAACCGGTCCTGTGGCCAGCAGGTCGCGGCCCACCACCGTGTTGACGAAGGTGGACTTCCCCGCACCGGTGACGCCGCCGACGACCACCAGCAGCGGCGCGTCGAGGTGCGCCAACCGCTGCTCGATCGACGCGAGGTCCTTGACCAGCCGATCGCGGCGGACGGCCCGTTCCCGCTGTGACGGGTGGACGACGTCGAAGCGGACCGCGCCGACAGCGGCGCGCAGTGCTTCCAGCGCCCCGCACCGGGGGTCGGTGACCCCAACCACCTCGTCGTCCATGTCGCCAGCGTTACCGATCAGACGCCGGCGCGCGCGTCACCGCCGCTACGACGTCTGCTCGGCCGGTGTGGGAGGGGGCACCGCGTCGGGCGTGAACTCCTCGTCCTGGTAGTTCGGCTGCGCGCGGAGCAGGTTGAACAGCAGCACGCCGACCAGCAGCGCGGCGACGACCATGACCACCGGCACCCACGTCTTTCGCGGCGAGTTGACCGGGGCCTTGTCGGGTCCGAGTCCGTGACCGCTGGGGGGTTGTGGCGTCGTCGACATCGTTTCCTCGTGGGTCGGGGGCGTCGCTGGCTGCTTGCCCGGCCGCCGACCCGAGCAAACGGGGCCGCACAGCCCGGTCAGCCGCCGGCGACCGCCGGGATGATCGACACCGTCGACCCGGCCCGCACCGGCGTGGCGAGGCCCTGGGCGAAGCGGACGTCCTCGTCGTCGACGAACACGTTGACGAACCGGCGCAGGTTGCCGTCTCCGTCCAGCAGACGCTCAGCGACGCCGGGGTGTGCCTGCTCCAGCGCGGCGAGCGCGTCGCCGACGGTGTCGGCCTGCACCTCGACGACGGACGCGCCGGCAGTCGCGGTGCGCAGCGGTGTGGGGATGCGGATGGTGGCAGTCATTCCAGGCTCCTTCTCAGCTGAGAGCGGGTTCCGCGGCGGACAGAGCCAGCGCCTCGACGAACGCGTCGTAGCTGGGGGCGATCGTGTGGGTCGGCCCCGCCTGGCCGCGCAGGACAGGCAGCGTCTTCAAGCCGTGACCCGAGATGACGGCAACCGTGCGGCCGTCCGGGTCGATGCGGCCGGCCGCGGCCAGCTTGGCGAGCACGGCCACGGTCACCCCGCCGGCGGTCTCGGCCAGGACCCCCTCGGTCCGAGCCAGCAGCGTCATGGCCTCTGCGATCTCGGCGTCGGTCACGTCCTCGGCGGCCCCACCGGTGCGGGCCAGCACGTCCAGCGCGTAGTAGCCGTCGGCCGGGTCACCGATCGCCAGTGACTTCGCCACGGTGTCGGGCTTGACCGGGCGGATCGTGCCGGCACCGGTCTTGTACGCCGCAGCGATGGGATTGCACCCTGCGGCCTGCGCCCCGGACACCGTCCAGGACGCCTCGTCGACCAGGCCAAGGTCGACCAGCTCACGGAAGGCCTTGTCGATCTTGACCAGCATCGACCCGGACGCCATCGGCGCGACGACGTGGTCGGGCAGCGCCCACCCGAGCTGCTCGGCGATCTCGAAGCCGATGGTCTTGGAGCCCTCGGCGTAGTACGGGCGGAGGTTGACGTTGACGAACCCCCACCCGTGCTCACCCGCGATCTCGCCGCACAGCCGGTTGACGTCGTCGTAGTTGCCTTCCACGGCCACCAGACGGGTGCCGTACACGGCGGTGGCCATGATCTTGGCCTCCTCCAGGTCGGCGGGGATCAACACGCAGGAGTCCATGCCGGCCCCGGCCGCGTGTGCGGCGACGGACTGGGCGAGGTTGCCCGTCGACGCGCACGCCGCGGTCGTGATGCCAAGCCGACGCGCAGCCGACAGCGCCACTGACACGACGCGGTCCTTGAACGAGTTGGTCGGGTTCAGCGTGTCGTTCTTCAACCACAGGTCACGCAGCCCGAGCGCCGCCCCCAGACGGGGTGCACGGACCAGGGGCGTGAACCCCGCACCCAGGTCGACGCGCGGCGCGTCGCCGGGCAGCACCGGCAACAGGTCGGCGTAGCGCCACAGCGTCGCCGGTCCCGCCTCGATCGACGCGCGGCTAACGGTCCGCCGCTGGCGCTCTCGGTCGTACACGACCTCCAGCGGGCCGAAGCAGAACTCGCACACGTGCACGGCCCCGACCTGAGCCGGCCGGGCGCACTCCCGGCATTGCAGTCCCTGGATCACCGCATCTCCTCGCTGACATGAACACGCCTCCCGGCGAAGGGGAGGCGGCGTCGTTTCGAGGCGACCATCTTCCCCCTACGCGGGGCCGGATTTCGCACCTTCCCGCCGGGGCGGGGGGTTGCGGAGGCGTCTGCGGGCCGGATCCCTCGACCTCTCCTGATGGCGTTGCTGATGAAGTTGTCGCGCCACCGTAGCGCCACCTGACGCGACGGCCAACTTCGGCTGTTGCCAGGCACCGTAGAATCGCCGTGTTGTCAGCTGAGCATGAGGGTCGGGACATGCGGGGGCAGGGCGGGTCGTCACTGCCTGCTGACATGCTTGCCCTGCTCGCAGCGGTGCTGTCCGAGGCCCCCTTCGGTTTCGCCCTGCTCGACAACGACCTGCGGTACCTGCACATCAATGCGCTTCTGGCTGGGCTGAACGCCCGCGCGCCCGAAGACCACGTGGGGCTCACGCCCGAAGACGTCAGTCCGGAGCTCGGCGAGCTCGTCGGTCCGCTGCTGCGCCAGGTGCTGGAGACCGGACAGCCCGTGGCCGGGCTGGAGTTCAGCGGTGTTGCGCCGGGCGACGGCCAGCTGCACCACTGGCTGTTCAACGCCTACCCCGTCACGCACGAGCAGCAGACGACCGGCGTCGCGGTGGCGGTGATCGACCTCACCGACCGGCTCGAGACGGTGGCACGGCTGGAAGCGCAAGCCGACCAGCAGGCGGCTGTGGTGCAGCTGGGCATGGCCGCGCTGCGCGGGCAGGACGTCAACGCCCTGGTGACCGACGCGCTGGACCTGGTCCGCGAGGTGCTCCAGGTGGATCGCACCGCGATCCTGCGCGGTGACGCCGAGGGCACCCGCTTCACGTTGGAGTTCCACTCCCCCGCCGACCGCCCCGTCGATCCGGTCACCGTCACCCCCGGAGACCGCACCCTGTCGGGTGAAACCGTGCTGGCCGGCGAGCCGATCGTCAGTCCGGACCTGCCCTCCGACGACCGGTTCGATCGGGTCGTGGCCGCCGGGGACATGGAGGTCAAAAGCGCCATGACGGTGCTGATCCCCGGTCCCAAGGCCCCGTTCGGGGTGCTGGGCAGCTACCACAGCCAGCGGCGGGACTTCTCAGCGGACGAGATCCGCTTTGTCCAGTCGGTCGCCAACGTGGTGGGCATCGCCGTCGAGCGGCGGCGCGCCGAGGCGGCCCTGGAGACCTCCGACCAGCGCCTGAAGGTCGCCCAGGAGGCCGGCCGCGTCGGCGTATGGGAGTGGGACCTGCGCTCGGACGTCATCGTGTGGTCCGAGGCGCTGGAGCACCTGTACGGGTTGCCGACCGGTGGGTTCGACGGCCGCTTCGAGACGTTCCGCCAATTCGTCCACCCCGACGACCTCGCCCGCGTGGGCCCGATGCTCGACGCGGCGCTGATGTCGGGGACGTACGAGCATGAGCACCGCATCGTGCGCGCCGACACCGGCGAGGTCCGCTGGATCGTGGCGCGCGGCGAGACCATCAGGGACGACGAGGACGTCCCCGTGCGCATGGTCGGCATCAACGTCGACATCACGGAGCGCAAGCTGGCCGAGGAGGAGCGCGCCACGCTGTTCGCGGCCGAGCGCGCCGCGCGGGCCGCGGCGGAAAGCGCCCGCGAGCGGCTGACCTTCCTGGCCGAGGCGACCGGCGCCCTGTCGGCGTCGTTGGACTACCACGAGACGCTGCAGGCGGTCACCCGGCTCGCGGTCCCCCGCTTCGCTGACGTGTGCGTGGTCGATTTGGAGGAGAACGGGCAGCTGCGTGGCGTCGCCATCGCGCACACCGATCCCGAAGGCGAACGGCTGCTGCGGGAGATCCGCGAGCGCTATCCCAGCGCCGTGGGTGGCCGCGAGCCCGTCAGGGGCCGGTTGGACCGCGGGGAGTCCGTGGTCTTCGGCGAGGACGTCGACGCGTTCCTCGACAGCGTCGCCATCGACGCCGAGCACCTGGCGCTGGTGCGCCGGTTGCACATCGGCTCGGGGATGATCGTCCCCTTGGTCGCCCGCGGCAGGGTGCTGGGCACGCTGACGCTGTTGCGGGGCAAGGACCGCGAGGCGTTCGACGGCACCGACGACCTGACCCTGACGACCGAGCTCGCACGGCGCGTGGCGCTGGCGATCGACAATGCGCGGCTGTTCGCGGAGGTCAGCCGCACCGGCGAGCGCTTTCGGCGGATGGCCGAGACGCTGCAGGCCAGCCTTCTGCCGCCGAACCTGCCGACGGTCCCCGGCGTCGACATCGCCGCGCTGTACCGCGCGGCGGCCGCGGGCACCGCGGTGGGCGGCGACTTCTACGACGTCTTCCCGCTGTCCGAGCGCGGGTGGGGGGTGGTCATCGGGGATGTCGAGGGCAAGGGCACCGAGGCCGCGACCGTGACCGGGATCGCCCGGCACACCATCCGGACGGCGGCGATGCGCCGAGGTCCCGTCGCCAGCCTGCTCGTGCTCAACGAAGCGCTGCTGCAGCACGACGACAACGCCGGCAGGTTCTGCACCGTGCTGTATGGGCAGGTGGACACCAGCGACGACGCCGTTCACGTCCAGCTGGCCAGCGGTGGGCATCCGCCGGCGTTGCTGCGGCGCCGCGACGGCACGGTCGAGCCGGTCGGCGGTGGCGGGACGCTGATGGGCGTGCTCGACGACGTGCTGCTCAACGACGAGGAGGTCGCCCTGGAGGAGGGCGACGCGCTCGTGCTGTACACCGACGGGGTGACCGAGGCGCGGGGCCCCCAGGGGGAGTTCGGCGAGCGCCGGCTGCGCGCCGCGGTGTCCTCGGCGCCGGCAGACAGCGCCAAGGAGCTGGCGACCGCCGTGGAGCGCGCCGTCGCCGAGTACAGCGGCGGCCGGTTCCGCGACGACATCGCCATCCTCGTCCTACGCGCTGACCCGTCGATCGTCACGCAGTGACCGACGGTCGCGCCGTCCGGGTCCTGTACACCGACCTGGACGGCACGCTGCTGGGCCCGCAGGGATCGCTGCTGACGGGGCCCGACGGCCGGCCCAGCGTCCGGGCGGCGCAGGCGCTGGTCGACGCGTCCGCCGCCGGCATCACGGTGGTTCCCGTCAGCGGGCGCGCCATGCCGCAGCTGCGCAACGACATCCGCCTGCTGGGCTTGCACGACGCCATCGGCGAGGCCGGTGCGGTGATCGTCCGAGACGGCCGCACCATCTACGAGTGGGGCGACAGCCCTCGGGGCCTGGCGCAGAACCCGCACGACGCCCTCACCGCCGCCGGCGCCGTCACCGCGCTGCTCGACGCCTTCCACGGCGACCTGCGCCACTATGAGCCGTGGCATCGCGGTCGCGAGGGCGGTCACCTGTTCCACGGGTTGGTCGACGTGGCGGCCGCCGACGAGTGCCTGCGCGAGCACGGCTGCGGCTGGGCGTACTTGCGCGACAACGGCGCGACCGGAGGCTGGGAGGGTCGCGATGTACGCGCGTATCACCTGCTGCCGCGGGGCGTCGGCAAGGCACCGGCGGTCGCCGACGACATCGCCGCCCGCGGCCTGACGCGCGAGCAGACGGCAGCCGTGGGCGACTCACCCGAGGACGCGACCATGGCCGCACACGTCGGGACCTTCTTCATGGTCGCCAACGGGCACGCGCCTGACGTCGCGGGCGTCCGGTGGACGGCGGGGGCGATGGGCGACGGGTTCGCCGACGCGGTCGCGGCCCTGCTGGACCGCTGACGGGGCGCCAGTGGAGCCGGGGGCGGGCCCCGGCCCCCCGAGTCAGACGCCGAAGTCGGGACCGACGAGCACGTGCAGATCGACGCCGGGGTTGAACCCGTCGTTCGGCTCGACCGGGCCGAACCGCTCGTCGGTGGTCCCCAGCGCCTCGCCCTCGTCCTCTGCGCCGGCGGTCGCAAGGACTCTGGTGGTGTCCACCGTGCGGTTCGACTCCTGGACCGCCACCACCCGGTAGCCGAGGTCGCGCAGCACTTCAGCCGCCTCGAGCATCTGCTCCTCGGTCCCGCCGGCGGCCAGGACCTGAACGGTCACCTCGGCAGGGGGCCGCGGCGTTGCCGCGTCCGTGGGCTCGTCGGTGGCCTCGGGCGTCGGCGACGCCTCGGTTGGTTCCGGCGTCGGTGTGGGGCTGGGCGTGGGACTGGCCGTGGGCGACGGCGTCGGGGAAGTGGCGGGCTCGGTCAGCACCACCGCCGGCCCGCCGGAGCCGTCGTCGCGGCCGATCATGGTCAGGGCGGCCACCACCGCGAACGTCACGACCATCGCGGCCACGCCGCCGGCCACCGCCCGCAGCAGCGAGCGGCGGAACGAGTCGTCCTCGGGGTCTACGTGGCGGCCCATCGGTTACCGCGAGGTGCGCTCCCCCAGGGCACGCGCGGCGCGGCCGTTGCGCCGCTCGTCGCGGCGCTTGCGCAGCCGCCGCACGGTCAGCGGGTCGTACGCCAGAGCCTCGGGGTCGTCGACGACCTTGCTCAGCAGCTGGTAGTACCGCGCCGCGGAGATCCCGAAGTGGTCGCGGATGGCGCGCTCTTTGCCGCCCTGGTGCAGGGTCCACTCGCGCTCGAAGTCCACGAGCTCGCGGGTGCGGTCGGATGCGGCAGCCATGGCGGCGAGTCTATGGACGACGGCCGCGTATTCGCGGGAACCGGTGACGTACGCTGGGCGCCTGGCCGGGTTAGCTCAGTCGGCAGAGCACCTCTCTTGTAAAGAGGATGTCGTCGGTTCGATTCCGACACCCGGCTCAACGGTCTCAACGCCGGACTAGGCCCACGCCCACCGCATGGGGGCGGAAAATGGCCGAAACAGGCCATGGCGTGGGACGGGACCGTCGGCCATCGTTGCGGCCGACAGCGACAAGGGGACTTCGCGACCATGGACACGCGCGTGCTGATCGTCGACGACGACGACCGTCTGCGTGACGTGCTGTCGCTGTACATCGACTACGAGGACGGCCTGGAGGTGGCGGGCACCGCCGGCGATGCGCGGGAGGCGACTGACAAGGCGGTGGCGCTGCGCCCCGATGCGATCGTGCTCGACTACCACATGCCGGGTGTGGACGGGATCGCCGCGATCCCGCTGCTGCGTGACGCCCTGCCGGACGTGCGCATCGTGATGTTCAGCGCTGACGACGACCGGGCAGCGTCCGAGGCCGCCTTGGCCAACGGCGCGGCGGCGTTCGTCACCAAGAACGGCCAGCAGGGTCTCGACGACGTCGTCCGGTACCTGCGCGCCTCATAGGACCGCCGCGGCCCCGTCGCGTCGCGGCTCCCCGCACGCGCCACTGCGTGCCACGACCCCCACGCCGCCGAAGAAGTGGTGGCGCGTCCGCCACACCCGGGTGACGAACCCGGCGGCGCGCAGCGCCTCGACGCCGGCGGGTGGATAGTCCGGCTCGACGTGGACCAGGGGCCCGTCCCGGTGCAGGCGCGGGCGGGAGACGGCCGTCGTCGCGTCCACACCCTCGGCGAGCAGACCCGACAGGACCTGCACCAGCGCGCTGCGGATCCGCGACCCGCCGGCGGCGCCCGCCGCGGCGACGAGCCCATCGCCGTTGACGGCCACCGTGGGGCACATCATGCTGCCCAACCGCCCGCCGGGAACCAGCGGCCCGCTGCGCAGGTCCCGCTCGCCCAGCATCGAGTTCAAGTGGATGCCGAAGCCCGGCACCCAGTCCCCCGATCCCAGGCCCAGGCTGGTGGTGACCACGCAGGCGTTGCCGTCGCGGTCGACGACCGTGACGTTGGTGGTGTCGCCGTGGCGGTCGGGGCCGTGCAGCGCCCGAGCGATCGTGACGGCCCGCGTGGCGTCGTCGGCGCCGTGCAGATCGGTCAACCCGCCCAGCGTCTCCAGCGCCCCGGCCAGATCGCGCCTGCCGATCACGGTGGCGCCGGCATGGTCCACGCGGTGCGCCGGCGTGTCCACGACGCGGTACGCCTGCAGGTCGGCGGCACCCAGCGGCCCGTCCTGCTCGGCCATGAGCGCCGCCAGCGCGGCGCCCAGCGTGCCGGTGTAGAAGCCGGCAGCCCCCTCCTCGTGCAGCACCTCGAACGCCGCGACCAGCCCGGGCTGGCGCAGCAGCTCACCACCCTGCAGCAGCCGGCCCCCAGGGGCATAGATGTCGGCGCCGTCGCTGAGCGTCAACGCAGGGGCGAGCATCTCCAGGACGCGGGCGTGCGTCGGCGGCAGGACGCAGTCGTTGCGGGCCAGACGCAGAGCGGGTTCGACCAGCCGCGCCCACGGCAGCCGGCCGAAGCGCTCCGACAGCGCCCCGCAGCCCGCCACCACCCCCGGGACGCCGACCGACGCCGGCCCGATGATGTAGGGCACCGCTTCGTCCTCGAACAGCATGTCGACGACCACCGGATCACCGTCGTGGCGACGGCCGTCAAGGCCGGGGACAGCGACGAAGAAGTCCAGGAGGTCCACGGCACCCCGTGCGGCGTCGAAGTGGATCGCGTGACCGCCACCGGCCAGACCGGTCATGGTCGTCTCCGCCACACACGACGCCAGCGTCGCCGCCACGGCGGCGTCGGCGGCCGTCCCCCCGTCTGACAACACCTCCACCGCCGCGGCGAGCGTGTCCGGGTGGTGTGCCGCCGCGCCGGCCGGGACCGTGCTCACGTGGGCTGTTCCTTTCCGCGCCGGTCGGCGCGCTTTGGTCGTGATCGTTACGATCCCGCGCCATGATGCTGCCCGGTGAGCGCGCGCTGCGCGAAGAACGCCACGCCCTTGTCGCCACGGTGCGCTCGCTGACCGACGAGGAGTTCGCGTCGGCACCGACGCTGTGCGCCGGCTGGGCGCCGCGCGACATCCTGGCGCATGTGATGGGTGTCGACCGCCACTTCGGCGAGTACCTCCGCGCCGGCGGCTGGATCTCCACGGCCAACGAGGTCATCGTCGGCAAGTCGCGGGCGCTGTCGCGCGAGGAGCTGATGGGACAGGCCGACACCTGGCTGCGGGCGCCGGCGCCGTGGACCCGCGCGATGGCGCTGCAGCTGCTCGGCGACAACGCCATCCACCACCAGGACATCCTGCGCCCCCTGGGACGCACGCGCGTCGTGCCCGACGCGGCCGCCAACGCCATCCTGCGCGAAGGGATGATGCTCGGGGCGCCGAAGCTGCTGCGCTACCGCGTCGAGCCCACCGACGGCGGCCGCGCGGTTGGCCGCGGCCGGTGCGTGCGAGGGACGCGGGAGGCGCTGGGGATGTGGCTGTCCGGGCGTGATGGGTTGGAGTCCGAGCTGCAGTTCGACCAGGAGGTGGCGGCGTGACGCCGGAAGACGCAGCGGGGGCGGCGGCCGGCCCGATCGGGGCGCTGGGCGGTGCCTTCATGACCGCACGGCCGACGCTCAAGAAGGGCCCGGAGTTGGGCTTCCCGAAGGGGTGGTCGTTCTACTTCGCCGGCCGTGGCGGGGTCCTGGGCGACGTGGTGCCCGACGTCGTCGCGGCGGCCTTCGGGTTCTTCCCGCCCGTGTTCGTGCGCGAGCAGTGGCTCGTGGGACGGGGCGTGATGGAGCCGTCGGCGGCCGCCGCCGCGTACGCCGAGGCGTGCCAGGACTGGGGTCGTGAGCACCTCAACGGCGCCGAGGGTCTCGACCGCCTCGTGGAGCTGCTCAAGATCGTGGTCAGCGAGGCCGACGGTGCCGGCGCGCCGCTGTTCGCCGGATGGCGCGCCATGCCACTGCCCGAGGATGTCCCTGGCAGCGCCGCGCAGCTGCTGCACGTGATGCGCGAGCACCGGGGCGCGATGCACATCATGGGCGTGCTCACCGAAGGCCTGACCCCGCACGAGGCGGTGATGTGCGGCGGCGGGCAGGGCAACGTCGAGTTCTTCCAGTGGCCCGAGCCGCATCCGGACCCCGAGCCGCTGTACGAGCAGTACAACGCCGCCGAGGAGGTCACCGACCTCCTGGCCGCCCGCGCGTTCGAGGTGCTCGACGAGGCCGAGCGCGCCGAGCTGGTCGACCTGCTCGGCGCCGCGCAGATCAAGGCGTTCAACCTGGCCGTCTGACTCCCGCTGCAGCAAAGGGCTGGACGCTTCACACTGGCACGCCCCGCCCGTCAAGGAGACCGCCGATGAGCAACCCCCTGCAGCTGTCCGAAGAGGAGTGGCGCGAGCGGTTGACGCCCGAGCAGTACGAGGTGCTGCGCAACAAGGGCACGGAGCGCGCGTTCACCGGGGCGTACAACGACAACAAGGAGCCGGGGGTCTACCGCTGCGCGGGCTGCCACACGGCGCTGTTCACCTCCGACACGAAGTACGAGTCGGGTTCGGGCTGGCCGAGCTTCTACGAGCCACTGACACACGAGGCGGTCCGCTTCGTCCCCGACCACAGCCACGGGATGGTCCGCACCGAGGTGGTGTGCAACACCTGCGGCGGCCACCTCGGGCACCTGTTCGACGACGGCCCTCAGCCCACGGGCCAGCGCTACTGCATGAACTCCGTGGCGATGGAGTTCGACCCCTCCGAGGACGACGCGTAGCGCACCGGGTCGGGGGCGGCCCCGTCGGCGAAGACGTCGGCGAGGTCGGCCGCGACCCGCTCGATGACGTCACGCGCTTCGAGGTCGTCGAGCCAGTCGTGGGGCACGGCCGCCGTGCCGTGGTGCGCGCCGAGCAGGTTGCCGGTGATCGCGCCGGTGCTGTCGCTGTCGCCGGAGTGGTTGACCGCCAGCAGCAGGCAGGCGCGCGGGTCGGGCTCGGCGAGCACGCAGTACACCGCGATGGCCAACGCCTCCTCGCCGACCCAGCCGCCGCCGAGGACGTCGAGCGCCTCGGCGGTGGCGGTGCCGCGCTCCGCCAGGGCGATGGCGCCGCGCAGCGCCGCTGCGGTCTCCCGGCCGCCGGGCCGGGCGTCGAGCGTGGGCAACGCGTCCTTGGCCGCGTCGGCGAACGAAGCGCCGGTGCTGACCGCCGCGATCATCATGGCGAGCGCCCCGGCGGACAGGTGCCCTGATGGGTGGCCGTGGGTGAGCGCAGCCGCCTGGGTGGCCAGCTCGAACGGCGCCGGGTCGACCAACCCGATCGGCGCCACGCGCATCACGCCGCCGCAACCTTTGCTGTCGTTCCATGCCCGGGCGTCGGCGCCGGCGCCGGCGCGGGCCTGGCGGTGCAGCGCCGACAGGCAGGTGTTGCCGGGCGCTCGGCGGTGGCGCAGCGCCGGCACCGTCGCGAGCCAGGACGCCACGGCCGGCGCCGGACGCTCCTGGGTGTCCAGCCAGGCCAGATAGGCCTGGCGCAGGTGCTCGACGGTGTCGGCAGGCGTCGTCGCACCGGCGGCCGTGGCGCGCAGCAGCCCTTCGGCGGTGAACAGCGTCATCTGCGTGTCGTCGGTGATCCGCCCGGTGCCGCCATACGCGGGGACGTAGCCTGTGACGCCAGGGCCTCCGTGGTCCTGCCGGATCTGGCTCAGCGAGTCGAACTCGATGCCCGCGCCGAGCGCGTCCCCGACGGCACCGGCGAGCAGGCAGCCGGCGATGCGGTCGCGACGGTCGGCTGTCATGGGCGCACGGCCGGTGCGGCGACGGCGGACCGCAACGACCGGTAGAGGAACGCCGGATCCCCGAGGCGCCGGCGCAGGCCCCGCTCCAGTTCGGCGATCGGGTGCAGGTTCTGCGGGGCGCGCGGGTCCTTGTGCGCAGCCGAGGCGAACCGCGGCCACGTGACCGTGGCCAGGTCGGCGAGCCGGCGCGCCTCGGAGACCGCGACCTCGCCGGGCGCCTCCCCCCGGACGATCCCAGCCCACGGGTGGTCGCCGCCGCCCGGCAGGCGCGCGTACCAGGTCAGTCGCGGCTCGCGCGTCAGCGTCAGGAACAGCGGCGTGCGCTCGCCCGGGGCGAGGTCGGCGACGACCCCCGCCAGGTCCGCTGGCAGGTAGGAGCGCTGGTGCGTCTTGACGTACCCCACCGCACCGTCGACTGCCGGCCGGCTCAGCGGGCCGTCGACAACCACGAGGTCCGCGTCGCCCAGGCCGGCGGCAACCGTCCGCTCCAGCGCCCGCATCTGCTGCTGCAGCGCCCGCACGAGGTCCTCGGCGGACTCGCCGTCGGCGAGCACCGGCGCGTAGTCACCGCACCGCGTGACGATCGGCGGCGCGCCCGCGACCGGGCTGAACACCGCCTGGCGGCTCTCGGCGGCGTCGATCCGCGCCGCACCGTCGCAGCACACCACCCCGGCGGCATAGGACGCGGCGATCCCAGCGCACGGCGGCGCACTCGGGTCGTCGGTTGTCACCCAGACGCGCGCGTCGACCCGCCTTACCCCGTCGACGAACAGCACGCGGCCGGCCGGCGCGATCCCGGCGGGCCGCAGTGGACGCCAGTCGGCGGCGTCGACCTCCACGTCGACGGCGACCTCGACCCCGCCGGCGTCCAGCGCCTGGGGGTCCAGCGCCGCCCCGTAGTCCGGCGCCCACGGGTCGACCGCGTACCTCACCGCTCGACCCGCTCGACGGTGGACCCTCCGGGAGCCTTGCGGACCTCGAAGCGCACCGGCATCCGTTCGGCGAGCTCGCGCACGTGGGTCACCAGGCCGACCATCCGCCCGCTGGCGCCCAGCTCCTCGATGGCGGCGGCGACCACGTCGAGGGTCTCGGGGTCCAGGGTGCCGAACCCCTCGTCGAGGAAGATCGACTCCAGCCGCGGCTGTGACCCGACCGCCAGCTGCCCCAGGTGGTCCCCCAGCGTCAGCGCCAGTGACAGGGACGCCAGGAAGGTCTCACCGCCGGACAGGGTGCGGGCCGGGCGCTGCTCGTCGGCGCTGCGGTGGTCGACGACGACGAAGTTGCGCTGCCCATCCAGCGTCAGCGAGTACTGGCCTCCCGACAGCTCCCGAAGGACGTCGCTCGCGCCGGCGGCCAGGCTGCCCAGGGCCTCGTCGAGCAGCCACTGCTCGAAGCCCTTGGCCGACAGGTGCCGGCCCAGCTCCTTGGCGATCCCGGCTGCCTCGCGGTGACGCTGCAGGTCGTCCCGCAGCGCCTCGGCCCGTTCGATGTCGGCGCCGACCTGCCGGTGATGTGCTTCGGCGCGGGCGAGCGCATCCGCGACGCTGTCACGTGGTCGGGCGCCCCTGGCGACGACGACCGCGCACTCCTCGCAGCGGGCGGTGATGGCGGCGGTGAGCTCGGCGACGTCGCCGGCGGCCCGCGCCGCCTCGGCTTCCGCCGCCTTCGCCACGTCGGTGCGCTCGAGGGTCTGCTGGGCGGCCCACGCGGCCAGGGCCGTCCATGCGGCGACGAGGTCGTCGCGGTCGGCGGGTGGTGGTCGAAGCGCCGCCACCGCGTCGCGGGCGGCGGTGAAGGCCGTCCATGCGGTGTCGCGGCGCGTCCGGGCGGCGGCGGCGGCGTCGTGCGCCTGCTGCAGGCGCCGGCGGACGTCGCGCTCGCGGGCTCGGGTGTCGTCGAGCGCCTTGTCGGCGGCGGCGACGCCGGCCAGCTGGCGGTCGACCTCCTGCGGCGGAGGCGCCGAGGCCAGTGCCGCAGTGACCTGTTCGAGCTGTTCGCGCAGGTGCTCCAGGTGCTGTTCGGCCTTGAGCCGCTCGTCGCGGACCGGCGCGAGTGCCTGCTGCGCGCCCGTGTGCTCGCGCGTCGCCTGGGTGTGCGCGGCCTCGGCGGCGGCGAGGGCCGCCGGCGCCGGCCGGTCGGGCAGGCGCTCCACGGGCTGCAGGCAGACCGGGCAGTCGTCACCCGCGGCCAGCGTTGCGGCGAGCGCGTGGGCGGCGTGGTCGCGGCGCGCCGACGCGAGCGCGTCCCCGGCGGCCTGCAGCCGTTCAGCGGCGTCGGCCAGTCGCCGCGTGGCCTCTGCCTCGGCGGCCCGGCGCTGCGCCACGATCGGTTCGCCCTTGGTG
>DATLGM010000228.1:0-2048 GCA_035540515.1 Egibacteraceae bacterium
GCCCGCGCCCCCCGCCCGGTATGCCCCCCTCGACAGGCTGGGCCACGGATGAAAGGGTCAACCGATGGACGGCACCGGCCGCTCCCCCAGTCCCCTGACCCTCACCGCGTTCGCGGCGGCGGTGACGTTGGGAGGGGCGAACTTCCTGGCCGTGCGGTTCAGCAACCGCGAGCTCGCACCGTTTTGGGGCGCCGGCCTGCGGTTTGGCATCGCCGCGCTGCTGTTCACCGCGCTGGTGGTCGCCCTGCGGCTGCCCTGGCCCCGCGGACAGCAGCTGCGGCGCACCGCCGAGTTCGGCGTGCTCAGCTTCACCGCGTTCTATGCGCTGATGTACTGGGCGCTGGTCGACGTCGCCGCCGGCGTCGCCACGGTGGTGTTGGCCGTCGTCCCGCTCGTGACGGTGCTGCTCGCGGCCGCCCATGGCATGGAGCGCCTGACGATCCGCAGCGGCATCGGCGCGGCCCTGGCGCTGGCGGGCATCGTGTGGATGGCGGTCGGCCCGCAGCCCGTGCACCTGCCCCTGCCGTCCCTGCTCGCAATGCTCGCCGCGGCCCTCTGCGTCGGCGAGAGCATCATCTTGGGCAAGAAGCTGTCGGCGCAGCACCCAGCGATGACCAACGCGGCCGGCATGCTCATCGGCGCCCCGCTGCTGTTCGTGCTGTCCGCGGCGCTGGGCGAACCGTGGCTCCTGCCGCGGCGGCCCGACACCATCGCCGCCGTCGTCTACCTGGTCACTCTCGGCTCGGTCGGGCTGTTCATCCTGGTGCTGATGGTCATCAAGCGGTGGACCGCCTCGGCGACCAGCTACATGTTCGTGCTGTTCCCGATCGCCACGCTGGCGCTGGGCGCGCTGCTCGCCGACGAGCCGGTGACGTTGCAGGCGGTGACGGGCGCGGTCGTCGTCATGGCCGGCGTGTGGTTCGGGGCGCTGTCGCCCGGCGCCCGGCGGGTGCCGGTATGACCGCCGGTGGCTGCAGGATCGGTCAGCTCGACGCGATCAGGGTCAGCTCGCGGGTCTGCAGCCAGCTGAGCACGTCGGCGGCGGGCATCGGTCGGCTCAGCCAGTAGCCCTGCGCGACGTCGCAGCCCATCGCCGCCAGCCGCCGGTAGGTCTGCTCATCCTCGACACCCTCGGCGACGACGCGCTTGCCCAGGCGCTGGCCGAGCGCGACGACCGCCTCGACGATCGCCGCGTCGTCGTCGTCGGTCCCCATGCCCATGACGAACGACCGGTCGATCTTGACCTCGTGGACGGGCAGTCGCTTGAGGTAGGCCAGCGAGGAGTAGCCGGTGCCCAGGTCGTCGACCGACAGCGTGATGCCCATGCTCGACAGCCGCAGCAGGATGTCAGTCGCCCGGGCAGGGTCGGCCATCAGGTCGCTTTCGGTGATCTCCAGCGTCAAGGCCGCCGGCTCCAGGCCCGCGTCGTCGAGCATCGCGGCCAACCGCTCCGGAAGACGGCTGTCATGCAGGATCCGCGGCGAGATGTTCACGGCGACGGAGATCCGGTGCCCGGCGTCGCGCCAGCCGCGGCACTGGGCCAGCGCCGAGCGCAGGACCTGATGGGTCAGGTCGACGATGAGACCGGTCTGCTCGGCGAGCGGGATGAACTCCGCCGGTGACACCATGCCGCGGCGGGGGTGGTGCCACCGTGCCAGCGCCTCGACGCTTTCGATCCGGTCGGTCGTCAGGTCGGCCTTGGGCTGGTAGTGCACCGTCAGCTCACCGTTGCTGATGGCCTCCCGCAGCTCGCTGGGCAGCAGCAGGCGGTCCGGGTTCGCGCGGTCGATCTCCGCGTCGTACAGCCGGATGCCGGCGCGTGCGCCCTTCGCGTCGTACATCGCCACGTCTGCGCGCTTGAGCAGTTCGCCGGCGTCGGTGGTCGCGTCGCCCAGCGCGACGCCGATGCTCGCAGCGACCGACAGCGACATCTCGGCGATCGTGAAGGGCTCGGCGAGCAGACTGCGGACGCGGTCGGCGTAGGCCAGCGCGGCTGCATCTCCCGTGGTGGTCACGGCCACGACGAACTCGTCGCCGCCGATGCGCGC
>DATLGM010000229.1:0-9978 GCA_035540515.1 Egibacteraceae bacterium
GGACTGCTGATGGACTTCGATCCCCTGGCCGACCTGCCCCGCGGCGTGACGGTGCTCGAGGCGAGCGCCGGCACCGGCAAGACGTACACGATCGAAGGTCTGGCCGCCCGGTACGTCGCCGAGCGGTTCCCACTGCGCCGGCTGCTGGTCGTGACGTTCACGCGAGCGGCGACCGCCGAACTGCGCGACCGCGTCCGCACCCGGATGGTCCGCGTCGCCGAACACCTCGGCGCCGTCCTCGACGGGGCGGGCCGGCAGTCCGACGACGCGGTCGCCGGGTACCTGGCGGGCGTGGGGACGGGCGTCGGCATCGACGTGGTCCGCGAACGGCACCGCCGGCTGACCGAGGCGCTGTCGGACTTCGACGCCGCCACGATCTCGACCATTCACGGGTTCTGCCAGCAGGTGCTTGCGGGTGTCGGGCTGACGGGCGACCTCGACCGGCAGGCAACGCTGATCGAGGACGAGCGCGACGTCATCGACGCGGTGGTCGACGACGTGCTCGTCGAGCGCTTCGCCTCGGTCGACGGCGACGTGGTGGTTGCGCGCAGCGCGCTGCGCAAGATCGCCAAGGCGCTGATCGACAACCCAGATGCGGTGATCGTCCCCGACGCCGCCGAGGAGCCGGAAGTGGCGATCCGCGTCGAGCTGGCGCGGCGGGTCCGCACCGAGATCGACGAGCGCAAGCGGCGGTTCCGCCTGCTGTCCTACAGCGACCTGCTGGTGCGCCTCGCCGACACCTTGGCGGACCCGACCCGTGGCCCGGCTGCCCGTGAGCGGCTGCGCAGCCAGTACGACGTGGCGCTGATCGACGAGTTCCAGGACACCGACCCGGTGCAGTGGGACATCCTGTCGCGGGTGTTCGCGTCCAATGGTGACGGGGGGTCGGGGCGCGCGCTGGTGCTCATCGGTGACCCGAAGCAGGCGATCTACTCGTTCCGCGGGGCGGACGTCTACGCCTACCTCAAGGCGTCGCGGGGCCGTGACCCGTTCACGCTGCAGACCAACTGGCGGTCGGACCAGGGGCTGCTCGACGCGTACAACGTGGTGTTCGCCGGGGCGCAGCTCGGTCACGAGCAGATCCCGTACCGCCGGGTCGACGCCGCGCCGGGCCACGAGCAGCCGCGGCTGGTCGGGGCGCCGGTCGAGGCGCCGCTGCGGTTGCGCATCGCGCGGACCGACGACGGCCACCGCGTCTACAAGGGCTCGGTCGTGGCCAACGCCGCGCGGGCGCACGTCGCCCGTGATGTGGCGGTGCAGGCCGTCGAGCTGCTCGACTCGCCCGCAGAGCTGATCGACCGCGGGCCCGACGGCAAGGAGCGGTCCCCGCGGCGCCGGGTGCGGCCGAAGGACATCGCGGTGCTCGTGCGGTCCAACGCCGAGGCGGCGCTGGTGCAAAAGGAGCTGCACAAAGCGGGTGTGCCCGCCGTCATCAACGGTGTCGGGTCGGTGTTCGCGACCTCGGCGGCCACCGAGTGGCTGCGGCTTCTGGAGGCACTGGAGCAGCCGACATCGGTGTCGCGCGCGCGGACGGCGGCGCTGACCGTGTTCCTCGGCTGGACGGGGGAGCGGCTGGCGGCGGCGCGCACCGATCCCCGGGCGATGGACCCCGTGCACGAGGCGCTGCTGGCATGGGCGGCGATCCTTCGCGACCGCAGCGTCGCGTCGCTGCTGCAGACGATCGTGGCGCAGCAGGACCTGCCCAAGCGGGTGCTCGGGTTGCCCGACGGCGAGCGGCACATGACCGACATCGAGCACGTCGCGGAGTTGCTGCACGCCGCGGTGATCGGCGAGGAGCTGGGACCGTCGGCGTTGACTGGGTGGCTGCGCGAGCGGATCAACGAGGCCAGCGACGACCTCGACGCCGAGGAGCGCGCCCGCCGGCTGGAGTCCGACGCCGAGGCGGTGCAGGTGCTGACGGTGCACCGCAGCAAGGGGCTGGAGTACCCGGTCGTGTTCGCCCCCTTCCTGTGGTCGTCCAACGCCAGCCGCGAGGTCCCGGTGCCGGTGTTTCACGACGAGGATCGCGGCGGCGACCGCTCTGCTGATGTCGGCGGACCGCAGGCGCCGGGCTTCGCCGAGCACAAGGCCCTCCACCAAGACGAGGCCAAGGGCGAAGAACTGCGGCTGGTGTACGTGGCGCTGACACGGGCGCGCCACCAGGCGGTGGTGTGGTGGCTGCCGGCGGCGTACGCCAACCAGGCGCCGCTGTCCCGGTTACTGCTGTGCCGCAACTCGCGTACCGGTGACGTGCTGAACGCGGGGAAGTTCCGTCTGAAGAACGACGACCTCACCCGCGCCGACCTCGACGCGCTCGCCGAGCGGACCGACGGGAAAATGGCGATCGAGTCCATCCCGTTCGAGTTGCCCGAGGCCGAGTGGACCGGTGACGTGGGCGGGGCGGTGGAGCTGGACACCGCCCGGTTCGACCGCAGCCTGGACCTGCGGTGGCGTCGGACGTCCTACTCGGCGATCACCCGGGCGGCGCACGACGAGCCGCGGGTCGGCAGCGAACCCGACGTGGAGTTCACCGACGATGAGGCGCTCGCGCCGCGGGCAGTAGTCGGGGCGGTCGCCGATGGTGACGCTGCGACAGGTCTGGAGGAGCGGCTTCGGGGCGTGCCGCTGCCGCTGGCAGCGATGCCCGGCGGGGTGGACGTCGGCACGTTCGTGCATGGGGTCTTCGAGGACGCCGACTTCACCGCGGCAGACCTGCGGGGTGAGCTGAAGACGGTGTTCGAGGCGCGGGGGGAGAAGCGCGCAGTCGATGTCGGCGACCCGTCGGTGTTCCTCGACGGGCTGGTGCAGGTGGTGCAGACACCCCTGGGTCCGCTGGCCGAGGGGGTCCGGCTCGCGGACATCGGGGCGTCCGACCGGCTCGCGGAGCTCGACTTCGAGGTGCCGCTGGTCGGCGGCTCGGCGGGGCGGTCGGAGCGGTTGACCGTCGCGGCGATCGGACGGCTGCTGCGGTCACACCTGCCGGGTGACGACCCGGTGCGGGCCTACGCCGAGAAGCTGTTCGACCGTGCCTTCCATGCGGACCTGCGCGGTTACCTGGCCGGGTCCATCGACGCCGTGCTGCGCGTCGGTGGGAAGTACCTGGTCGTGGACTACAAGACGAACAAGCTGAGCGTGCCGGACGAGGAGCTGTCCGCCTGGCACTACCGGCCGGCGGCGCTGGTCTCGGCGATGGAACGCGGCCACTACCCGTTGCAGGCGCTGCTGTACGCCGTCGCACTGCACCGCTACCTGCGGTGGCGGGTGCGCGACTACTCGGCCGAGCACCATCTCGGCGGGGTGCTGTATCTGTTCGTCCGCGGGATGGTCGGGGCGGACACGCCGGTGGTCGACGGCGTGCCGTGCGGCGTGTTCTCGTGGCAGCCGCCGGCGGCGCTGGTCGAGGCGCTTTCCGACCTCATCGACGCGGGGGAGGTGGCGGCGTGATCGACGTCGCGTCCGCCGCCCCGCCGGTACTGGAGCCGTTCAACCGGGCCGGCGTGCTCAACCTCGCTGATGTGCACGTGGCGAAGACGCTGGCGCGGGTGTGCGGCGAGGACGATCCGCTGGTGGTGCTGGCGGCTGCGTTGGCCGTGCGTGCGCCGCGGCTGGGTCATGTGTGTCTGGATCTCGAGTCTGTGGCCGAGACGGTGGCGCCTGAGGAGGACGCCGAGGTGCCGGTGGAGGCGCTGGAGTGGCCGGCGGTCGACGAGTGGCTCGCGGCGATCGAGCGGTCGTCGCTGGTCGCCGACGACGCGCCCCTGCGCCTGGACGGGGCGCGCCTGTACCTGAACCGCGGGTGGCGCGCGGAGCAGCTGGTCATCCGCTCGCTGCTGTCACGCGTTTCCGCGGAAACGCCGGCGGTCGACGAGGCGGCGCTGGAGCGGGCGTTGTCTGGCGTGAAGGACAACCACCAGCGGTGGGCGGTCGAGACCGCGGTGCGGCGGCGGTTCTCGGTGATCCTCGGGGGCCCTGGCACGGGGAAAACGACGACGATCAAGACCATCCTCGAGGCGCTGCGCTTGCAAGCCTCGGCGTCAGGGCGCGACGAGCCGGACGTCGCGCTGGTCGCTCCGACCGGCAAGGCGGCACAGCGCGTCACCGACTCGATCAAGGACCAGGACTTCACCGCGACCACGATCCACAAGTTGCTGCGCCGTGAGCCCGACAACGCGACACGGTTCCGCCACAACGTCGACAACCCCCTGCCCCACGACGTGGTCATCGTCGACGAGACGTCGATGGTGTCACTGGACCTGATGGCCAAGCTGCTCGACGCCGTGCGTCCCGAGGCGCGACTGATCCTCGTCGGCGACCCCGACCAGCTGGTGTCGGTCGAGTCGGGAGCGGTGCTGGGCGACATCGCCGGACCTGTGCGGGAGCAGCGGGCTGACGGCCCGGTGGCTGACGCGATCGTGGTGTTGCGCAAGGTCTATCGGCACGGCGGCGGCATCGCGGACTTGGCGGTGGCGATCCAACGGGGGCGACCGAGGCCAGTGCTTGAGGTGCTGGGTGCGGGCCACGAGGACGTCACCTGGCTGGAGATCGACCCGGCCGAGGCCGTGGAGTCGGCTTTGGCGCCGGTGCGCGAACTGGTGGTGGACGCGGGTGCTCGCCTGGTTGCGGCGGCCCGTGCCGGTGGGGCCGAGATCGCCCTGCAATGCCTCGAGGAGGTGCGGCTGCTGTGCGCCCACCGCCGGGGCGCCTACGGCGTGGAGGACTGGGTCGCGCGGGTCGAGAAGTGGCTGGCGCTCGACCTCGACGACTTCGACCCGGCCCAGTCGTGGTACGTCGGCCGGCCGGTGCTGGTGACGCAGAACGACTACCAGCTCGGCGTGCTCAACGGCGACACGGGCGTGACGATCGCCGACCCGGACGACGACGGGCGGCTGCAGGTCGCGTTCCGCCAGGCGGAGGCGACTCGCACCATCGCCCCGCAGCGTCTCGAGCACGTCCAGACCGTCCACGCCATGACCATCCACAAGAGCCAGGGCTCGCAGTTCGACACGGTCGTGGCGCTGCTGCCGGACCCGACGTCGAAGATCCTCACCCGCGAGCTGCTCTACACCGCCGTCACCCGCGCCAAGGACCGACTGACCGTGGCAGCGACGGCCGAAGCCATCGAGGCGGCCGTGGCGCGCCCAGTCAGGCGTACGTCGGGCCTGCGCGACGCCCTGTGGCGCGGCTCGCACTGATCGACAGCGACTGAGGCAGGCGAGATCCGCTCTATCGGATCCGTGGCCGGACGCATTCGTCAGCCCACGTGTGCGACGACCTCGACGCCGGGAAGATCTGTGAAGCCTTGGGGGTCCGCCGTGACAACCGTACGCCCGGACGACAGGGCAGTGGCTGCAATGACTAGGTCATGAGCACCGCGGGGCTTCCCGGCCCGACGCGCGGCGGCTAGGAGCGTGGCGTGCTGCGCCGCGACTCGAGTGTCGTACGGCACAACCGGGATAGTCGCGACGAGGTCCTCGACGAACGCTTGGCGCGGACCGCGATGCCGCTTGCTCGCCAGCTCGACGCCGACCAGGAGTTCCGCGACCGTGATGGCGGCGATTGCGGTGTCGTCATCATCGGCGATGACGTCGGTTGAGCTGCGCTGGCGTTCCACGTCGACCAAGAAGGTCGTATCGAGCAGGAGCCTTCTCAGGGCCGCTCCTCCGTTTCGAGGACCTCGCGCGCCCTGGAGACCTCGGATGCCCATTCCCGGTCAATTCGGTGGCGTTCGAACAAGGCCTTGGCGTGGGCGCCCCGCCCACGCCTCACGGGCTCGAGCTGCGCAACGGCCTTCCCGCGCCGCACGATCGTGAAGTGCTCACCATCTTCCACGGCGTCCAGCAGATCGGCGAACCGCCGGGCGGCGTCGGTTGCGCTGATGTCGGTCATCAAATCAGATTATCAGATTGGCTCGCGTACCGTCGCGGGAAGATCGTGATCCACCGCGAGTCGGAGTACCTGACCGCGGTGGTGGAATCTGACCGTGACGCCTTGGTCGATTGCCAGGTCACAGACCTCCTGAGCGCAGAGCGCCAAGGTCTGCGCGTCGAGGCCGCTGATGAAGACCGAGACGTCACAGTCCGCGTCCTTGGCGGCGGCAACGCCGGCCTCGAGCTCTGTTCTGCTGGAGGCGCGCGCGGTGTAGCTGCCGTCCGAAGCACGCTGCACATCGACCGCCTTCCTCATCGCGTGCTCTTGGTCGGCGGTCAACTTGGGGTATCGCCGCTTGCCCATCGCGTCCTCCCAGGTCGTTCCGAGTGGTTGCTGGCGACCATCTCAAAGGGATGCGACAAGACCGGGCCCCGCAGCGCTTGTTCTCCACAACTAACGAGGCGATTGCTCGCCGTCTCTGCCCTTCGCCATGGAGACATCGCCGCGTCGTAGCCTGGGCACGTGAGCAAGGACCTGCGCGCGCTCGTCGAGGGGCACGCAGACGACATCAAGGCCGCCGTGTCACGTCACCGTGGCCGCCGAATCGCCTTGTTCGGGTCCGTGGCGCGCGGTGAGGCGACGGACCGTAGCGACATCGACTTCCTTGTGGAGTTCGAGCCGGGGAGTTCGCTGTTGGACCTCCTGCGCCTGCAGGACGAGCTCGGCGACATCCTGGGACGTTCGGTCGACGTTGTGTCGACAGGAGGGCTGAAGCCGCGCGATGACCACATTCGTGCGGAGGCGCTGCCGCTATGACCCGCGCCGACGAACAGCGGATCGCGGACATGCTCGAGGTCGCAACGCATATCAGTGAACTCGTTCAGCGTGGCCATGATGCGTTCACGCGTGACATCGCCGTGCGGTTCGCTATCGAGCGCCTGCTGGAGATTCTCGGCGAGGCGGCAAGTGCCGTGGCCCCGGCAACACGAGAGCAGTTACCGGACGTCGCCTGGCGCGACATCGCCCGGCTACGAATCGTGCTCGCGCACCACTATCACCGGGTGGATCCTGAGCAGGTCTGGAGCATGGCCACTCAAGACGTACCGCAGCTCGTGGCCGCACTACGTCCGAGTGGCGGTGACTGCTGAGAGGGGCGTCCTTCCCGTCAATGGATATGGGATCCGTTGACGCAGTATCCCGAGATTCTGCAGCGGTCTTGCTCAATACGGTGCATGTGTTGCCTCGCAACGACCGACAGCGTGACGGGCGGCAGCGAACTTCGAGACCGCGGGTGTGCCCCGACATGTGCGACAGTCCTAGTCCCGATGGGTCAATTGCTGTCCCACATCTCCGCTCCGCCTTCAGCGTCCCCTCTTGCGTGTCGAAGACAAAGCCGACCATATCTTCCTCGGGGGGTTAACGTGCCTACGGAGTTCAAAGAAGTCGCGCATGGCTTCGGCCGGCCTGGCCGCACAGCCGAAGATGTACCGGGAGCACCGTCGTTGCCAGAGGGACCGCCTGCGCGGGGTGCTGTTGGTAGCAGGTGGCTGCCGCCGGTCGCAGCAGAATGGCTCGATGGGCGACCCTTCGCGTCGGCAGGGCACAAGCGCACGCTCGCCGCGGGAGGCGCCGGCCTACTGCTCGTAATCGTCGTTCTTCGTGTTCTTGGCGGCGGCACGCACACGCTTACGGGAACTTTCGAGTTGACCTCAAAGAGTCTTGGCTTCTACACCGACAAGCCCTCGTGTAACGGCTATGGGGGGTACGACGACATCCGCACCGGCACGGACGTAGCTGTGTACGACGGAGGTGGCAAGGTGCTTGGCCACGGCTCACTGAGCGCAGGGCGCGTCGGGCCTGTCGACTGGGGTGGAAACCGCAGCTACACATGCACCTTTGACTTCACCGTCCCCGACCTTCCGAAAGTTGACTTCTACAAGGTCGAGGTGGGCTCACGGGGTGACCTGCTCTTCTCCTACGAGGAGTTGGAGCAGAAGAGTTGGTCGGTGGGTGCGTCCCTGGGGGATTGACCCGCTGAAACATCGTGCTGTGGCTTCACGCGGTTCAGGTCACGAGTTGCGTGGTTGCACGGCACTGGCTAACCATGCGGACACGGTAGGCATTGGGTTGATGCGACGGCCTGAGGCCGGGGTTTCAGGACAGCAGCCGGCACTGCTCGTTCGAATCGGCTCCGGCCGGAGGGCGTCATAACACCGATGCTCAGAGTTCGAGGATGGTGTCGTCATCCTTTATGAACTGATCGAACTCAGCTTGCGTGGCGAACGGAAGGCTGGCATCGAATCCCGTGCACAGCGCCGACAGGTGAGTCAGCGCGGCCGGCGTGTCCTCGCCCAAGGACTTCTCGAGGTCATCCATCAGGGGCAGCACGGTCTGCTCAAAGTTGGCCGACCACTCCTCATTGAGCGCCCGCACCACCTGGTGCGTCTCCTCCAGACGCTGAATGGCGTCGAAAATCCAGACCTCGATCTCCGCCAGACGCTCCTCGGCAGCGTCCGCCTCAGCCGCCGCGGCATGGGCCAACTTCAGGCCCTCAATGACAGCGGTTGCCGTGACGTACCCGACCGTCGCGCCCACGACTGTGCCAAGCACAGGAACGGGTATCAGCGCCTGTCCAACGACGCCATAGGACCATGCCACCGAGTTCTTGAGAACGGCTGTCCCGCAGGCTTCAACGAACGCATCGCGGTCGATTGAACCTTGGCTGAAGCGGAACCCGGCTTCACCGATCTCGACAACAGCCGAGGCGATGGCCGCCGGCCCCGCAGTCGACGCGAAGTCCTGCAGGCCCTCGCGGTTCCTGGCGGCGATGTGGATGCCCTTCGCCAGAGCGGCGCCGGTGCCTCCACGCACAGCCGCAGCGGTAGTGGCCGCGACAGTATCGATGACCTGCTTCGATGCGCTGGCCTGATCTTGCTGAGGCGCCAGGGCGTTATGGGCGGTTGTGAATAGAAGGGTGATCGCAGCCGAGCCGGTGGCGCCTTTGGCGGCTGCCAGCCCAATCTCTTGGAGCTTCGACGTTCGGATGGCTTGTTCGAGCAAGGAATCCGGCGTACCCATCCGTTTCAGGTCGGCCTGACTGGTCCCCCCCGAGGTGATGTCGCCGTGACGCAACTCTCCCATGAGGTTCGACTGCACATCGGCATACCGGGACTTGTTGAGCCGTAGGTTCGGGCTTTCACGCACGCGTTCTAACAACCGTTCCGCGTCCGCGTGCTGATTCTGCGGAACGAGCCGCCCCATGCCCCTGTACTTGTCCTGGGATGCCGCGATAACGCCGGAGGCGGCCGATCGGTACGCCTTGGCTTGCACTTCCCGCACGATCGGACCGCCGGGGATCCGAATGCGGATATCCGCCGCCGCGTGCCGCAGTCCCATCTCCTCAGTGGTTACGGCCCGCAGGTGCGACCCCTTCTCTGCCGCGTCGAGGTTGAACTTCAGCGACTCCAGCCACTCGAATACCCGTCCTTGGAGGTTCGCCGGTAGCGCGTTCTTGTATCGCTCGGTGAACTCCTTGGCGTAGTCACGGTTCCTCAGGAGTTCCTGGGTTCGACGCGCCAGGTGTTGCGTCGTCGCTTCGCTGTAGGCCCAGCCGATGAATGTTCCGACGCCCGCCTTCGGGTCGCCGGCAGACGATCCCCCAGTCACGCCGATCCCGCATGAGTTGTCGTTACGGCTTGCGAAGCGACGACGGCCTCGGCTGATTCCGGAGTGAGGTTCCCGTCCGCATCGATGACCGGCACATCGATCACCGCTCGTGCGGTCTTGACGAGAGCAACCGTCGACGCCAGCTGAGCACGCTCTCGGTCCGAGAACAGCAGGTAGTCGTCCTGTTCTTCCAAGACGAACTCGAACACGGCTACATGTTCAAGGGCGCGCTCCCGGAGCCGTTGCAGTACTGACGTCAGTTGCTCTGCTCTTTCGGTGATGCCGCGAGTCGACTCCTCTGCTAGCCGCATCTCGGCAATCGCCTTCTCGGCTTCCAGGGCGTCGGCCTGAGCGGTGGCGAGCGCCTTTCGACCTTGCTGCCGCAGGATGAGTCCACCGACCGCCAGAACGGGCGCTGCAACGAGACCGCCGAGGACGATCATC
>DATLGM010000230.1:0-14259 GCA_035540515.1 Egibacteraceae bacterium
CGACCTCGGCACCGAAGCGCTCGGCGCACAGCGCCGTGGCGGCATCGTTGACGTCGGCGACGGTCAGCCGCGCTCCCTCGGCGGCGAGCTGCTCGGCGAGCTTCATGCCGACCTTGCCGACGCCCTGGATGGCGATATGGCGGTTGCCGACCTCGCCGCTGCCGAACGAGTGCTCCAGGCAGGCCTTGATGCCCAGGAAGGTCCCGTAGGCGGTGAGCACGCTGGAGTCACCCGAGCCGCCCTCGACGACGTCCGTGCCGGTCGCCCATCGGGTCTCCCGCGCCACGATCGCCAGGTCGGCCGTGTAGGTACCGACGTCGCACGCGGTGACGTAGCGCCCGCCGAGGCTTTCCACGATCCGCCCGTAGGCGCGCAGCAGCGCCTCGGACTTGTCGGTCAACGGGTCGCCGATGATGACCGCCTTGCCGCCGCCGAGGTCCAGCCCGGCGCACGCCGCCTTGTAGGCCATGCCCTTGGACAGGCGCAGCACGTCGACCAGCGCTTCCTGCTCGCTGCCGTACGGATAGAAGCGGGTGCCGCCCAGCGCGGGGCCCAGCGCCGTGGAGTACACCGCGATGATGCAGCGCAGGCCGGTCTCCTCGTCGTTGCCGAAGACGACCTGCTCGTGGCCGTCGAGCAGACTGAAGGGTCCCTCCATGGCGTGGGCACGCTCCTTGCGGGATTCGCGGATGGTCGGTCGCGTCATCGTAAGCCCGCTGCGCGATCTCAACGGTGCCGCCGTGGACCGTAGTCCTGCAGGACTAGGAAAAAATGCTCCTAGGTTTCTATTCCGCCGGGGTCGCGGGCTGCTTACTCTGTCCCCAGCGACCCGTATTGACCGCTTCGGTGGGAAGTGGACGGATCGCCGCTGGAGGCGGGCTAGATGGCAGCGATTGGGATGGTCGTGGAAACCAGAAGTACAGAAGAGGAGCTGCTGACCCCCTCTGAGGTCGCGAAGCTGTTCCGGGTCGACCCCAAGACGGTCACCCGCTGGGCGAAGTCCGGCAAGCTGTCGTCCATTCGGACGCTCGGCGGCCACCGGCGGTACCGCGCCAGCGAGGTTCGCGCTCTTCTGGAAGGTCAGCAGAGCGCCGAGTAGGCCTTCGGGCCGAGGCGGTGCACCAGCGGGCGGCGCCGGCCGCCCGCTTTCTGCTGCCACGACATCGGTCAACCGTCGGTGCGCTCGACGTCTTCGTACCGCGCCCGTACCAGTGACCACAGGCCGTAGGCAGCCAGCCCCACGGTGACCGCCGCCAGCGCATAGGTCCCGTACGGCTCGTCGGCGACCTTCGTCAGCGCCCCGTCCAGGCCCACACCGCTGCGCGGGGTGTGGCGGACCGCAGCGCGCACCAGGAACGCGCCGGCCAGCAGGAACACCATCGCCTTGCCCGCCAGGCCGGTCACGGTCACCGCCTTGATCGCCTGGCGCAGGCGCCGCGAGACGGGCCGCAGATGATCGAGGTAGCGGTGGCCGCGGAGGTGGCGCAGGACGGCGGCTCCCACGATCCCGATGGCCACCCCGGCCCCGGCGACCAGCCACTGGCCGAAGGGCAGGTCCAGCACGCGCGCGGTGACGCTGTCCTCGGTGTTGCCGGACGCGGGGCTGCCCAGGGCGTAGCGGACCGCGGTGACGGCCAACCCCGTCCACAGCAGCCCTCGGCCCAGCGCCGCGACCCGGGCCTTCCAGTCGTCGGCGTCGGCGACGTTGCGCCAGTTCCACAGCGCGTACCCCGCCAGGCCGACCGCCAGCAGTCCGAGCAGCACGGTGCCGCCCGGACGCCCCGCCACCGTGCGGATCGCCCCCTCGCTGTCGGCCTGCGCCCCGTCGCCGGCGGCAACCCGCGCGGCCAGCACGGCGATCAACAGGTACACGACACCTTTGGCGACCAGGCCGGTGCGCGCCAGCCCCCGCGTCTTGGACGGCATGTGGCGTAGTGTCCCCCCTGCGGCGCCGGGCAAGCCCCCGACACCGGTACGGTTAGACGATGCGCCGGCTTGTGCACCGCTGGACGGTGGTCGTGGTCGTCGTCGCCGTGCTCATGCCTCCGGCGGGTGTGGCCGCACAGGAGCGCCACGAGGTGATCGGTCAGGCGGCGCTGGAGCTGATCGACTACCCGTGGCAGCAGACCGGCTGGACGGTCGATTTCCTCCCCGGCCGCTCGGGTTTCCTCGGGCTCGCGATCGGTCCGGAGCGCCGGATCGAGATCTACGTCCGCGCGTCCCACAGCGTCACCGACGTCGCGCACACGATCGCTCACGAGCTCGGTCATGTCGTCGACCTGACCTACGGCAGTGCCTACCGCCGGCGCGAGTACCGGCGCATCCGCGGGCTGACGACCACGATGGAATGGTTCGGCTGCGACGAGTGCTCGGACTACGCCACCCCCGCCGGCGACTTCGCCGAGGTGTTCGAGTACTGGCTGCTGGGCCCCGGCGACTTTCGCTCCCAGATGGGGCCGCCGCCCTCGAGCGAGCAGCTCGAGCTGCTGTCGCACCTGTTCGTCGAGCCGTTCGACCCGTCCGTGCGGATGCTGTGGCAGCAGCGGTGGCGAGTGGACAGTTGACAAGGGGGACCCGGACGCCGACGATCGGGCCGCACGAATCACTGCTGAAACCGTCGCCAGCGACGTAGGCCCCCGGCCCCGGGACCCTGCTCCCGCACGACGCAACAACTGCGGAGCGTTGAGATGTCGAAGTTCTGGGCCTACTGCGACCCTTGTGGACGCTGGTTCTACCCCGATGGGGGTTCGCGGGTCGCGGTCGCCGGGACGGCGTGCCCCGTCTGCTCGACCGAGGCCGCCACGGTGGCCGAGCAGCCGCCCGAGGCGGTGCGCTAGCCCCAGGCCTGCCGCAGCACCCGCACGACGGTGTCGTCCGGTGTCTGCGTGAAGTCGTCGTACCACTGGCCGACCGATGACAGCCGAGGCGGCTGCTGCTCGACCACGACCACGTCGGCGTCTTCGCCGATGACGACGTCGGCGTCTGAAGGCCCGACCGGCACCGCGAGCACCAGCATCGCCGGATCCCGCGCCCGCACCGCCCGCAGCGCCGCACGGGCGCTCACGCCCGTGGCCAGTCCGTCGTCGACGACCACGGCGGAACGGCCCGACACGTCAATGGGTGGCCGCCGCCCGCGGTAGTGCTCGACACGCCGCGCGAGCTCCTGCTCCTCGGCGGCGATACCGGTGGTCAGGTCGTCGCGCGACAGCCCCAGGGCCGCCAGCGTGGACGGCTCGAGCAGCGTGACGCCCCCTTCGGCCAGCGCGCCGACACCCAGCTCTGGTTGGAACGGCGCCCCGATCTTGCGCACGACCAGCACGTCCAGCGGTGCGTCGAGTGCCTTCGCGACCTCATACGCGACGGGAACCCCCCCACGTGGCAGGCCGAGGACCACCGGGTCCGCCAGGTTCAGTCCCGCCACCGTGCGCGCGAGCCGGCGGCCGGCGTCGGTCCGGTCGGCGAAGCGCATGGGACGACCCTAGCGACGGGCGGCGTCGGGGTCGATGCGCTGTCCGCCGTCGGACAGGAACCGCAGCTCGCCGAACGTCGGGTCGGACGGGACCTGCCGGGCATCGACGCCGTACCGCGTCCGCACGACGGGCAGGTCACCGACCGGAACCGCCAGCGTCCACCGCCCCTGGTCGTGGAGCGCCCAGTCGGCGCCATCGGGCACCGCTTCGTCGCAGGTGGAGAACGGGATCCCGTCGATGGTCGCTGACGCGCCGCCGCTGCCCATGCAGGCGTTGACAGGGAGCTCGTCCGGGTGCATGGCCGGCGCCTCGTCGGCGAGTGTCCCGTCGGGTTCGTACTCGCACACGACGAGCTGCTGCAGCGGGCCGTTGGGGCCGTTGGCCACGCCTTCGCCGATGACGAGGTAGCTGGTGGGACCGATGACCGGCTGGTGGTACGTGGGCCCCTCGCGCCAGTCCAGCCCCCCTTCACCGCAGGCGGAGGCGGTGTCGGGCAACGGGCCCCGGCGGGCCGCGACGATCACGTCGCCAAAGCCCCCGGCCACGACCGCCGGCGGCACGTCACCCGGGGGGCCACCGTCGACGAGTGTCTCCGGCGGGTGCACGGGGATCACCGCGAAGGACGGCAGGCCCAGGCCGGCCACCCCGCCGGCGGGGTCGGCGGGCTCGGCCTGCAGGGGACCCCGAAACGCCGCTGGCGGGACGAGCGTATGCACGGCCAAGGCCGCTGCGATGACCGCCACGGCCGAGGAAACACCGACCGCGACTCGACGGGACGGACCGGCCAGGTTCGCCGCCAGCGGTGGAGGCAGCCGCAAGACGTCTGCGTTATCGATCACTGCCTGTCGCCATCGGGGCATCCTGTGCACCGACTGCAGGAAGGCGTGCATCAGTCCGGCGGCGATCCCGCCGGCGAGCATGTGACGCGCTCCCAGCAGATATCCAATTGACCACGGCACCAGGTATGCGAGCGCTACCAGCGGCGTTGTCCACGGGCGTTGCAGCTCGCGGCGCGCAGCGTGGAGCACCAGCGCTGCCATCTCCGGCCGCGTCGCGCGGTCGCCCTTCGCCGCCATCCGAGCAGCCCGCCACCGGGTCCTGCGGCTCGCCGCGCGCCACGCCGCGGCGGCCGCGGCCTCGTCGTACGCAAGGCCGGGCAGGTCCGCCGTGCCGACTCCCCCCACAGCCCGGAAGTATGCCCGGGGGTGCGGCGGCGGAACCGCTACGCGGCGGTTGCGACCGCCCGCTGCAGCTGCGCCAGCGCCTGCTGCTCGATCTTGCGGACGGCCTCGCGCGACAGGTTCAGGTCGCGACCGACCTCCTGCAGCGTCGCCGGCTCACGCCCGTTCAGGCCGTAGCGGCGCTGCAGCACGAACCAGCTGCGTTCGGGAAGCGTGCGCTGGGCGGTGTCGAAGACACCCTCCATGAACATCTTCTCGATGACCTCGTCGGCGGGCGCGTCCTGGGCGCGGGCGACCAGCGCACCGAGCTCGGCCGCGTCCTCGTCGCCGCTGACCGGCCGGTCCAGTGACGTCACGGCGTAGTCGACCGCCAGCGACTGGCGGACCTGGTCCTCGGTCAACTTCGTTGCCGCGGCCAGCTCATCCAGGCACGGGGGGCGGCCCAGCTCGGCGTCCAGCCGCGACTGCGCCGCGCGGACCTTCAGCAGGTTCGCGTGGACACCCGTCGGCAGCCGGATCGTCCGCTCCTTGTCGGCCGTGCCGCGTTGCAGCGCCTGACGGATCCACCACGTCGCGTACGTGGAGAACTTGAACCCTCGCCGCCAGTCGAACTTCTCCACGGCACGGATCAGTCCGAGGTTGCCCTCCTGGATCAGCTCGTCCAAGCCCATTGGGCTGCGGCGCGCGATCTTCGCCGCCTCCTTGACCACCAGCCGAAGGTTGGCGCGCACGAAGTGGTCGAACGCCTCCTGACCGTCGCGGACGGTGGCCTGCAGATCGGCGCAGGTGTCGTCGGCGTACGTGCCGTTGCGGCAGCGGTTCGCGATCTGGTCCTGCGCCTCGCGGCCGGCCTCGATGCGCTGGGCGAGCTTCACCTCCTCCTCGGCGGTCAGCAGCGCCACGCTGCCGACATCCTTCAGGTACAGGTCAAGCAGGTCTGCGGGCACGTCGGTGTCGACACTCATACCTCTGACTTGTCACCCGTTTGGCCGCCGGGTAACCGTGCAGGCATGACGACTCGCTACTTCGAGGACTTCGCCCCCGGGCAGCGCTACGAGCTGGGGACGCACCAGATGACCGCCGAGGAGATCATCGACTTCGCCCGCCGCTTCGATCCCCAACCGTTCCACGTCGACCCTGACGCGGCTGTGGCGTCGCCGTTCGGCGGCCTGATCGCCAGCGGTTGGCACTCCGCGGCGGTGTTCATGCGCCTGTACGTCGACACGCTGCTGGCCGACAGCACCAGCATGGGCTCGCCCGGCATCGAGCAGCTGCGCTGGCGGCGCCCCGTCCGTCCCGGCGACGTCCTGAGCGGCCGGTTCGACGTCGAGGACGTGATGGACTCCACCCGCCGGGCCGACCGCGGCACCGTCCTGTTCGTCGGGACCCTGACGAACCAGGACGGCGAGGCGGTGCTGACGATGCGCGGGCGGGGGTACTTCGGCCGGCGCAACCCCGCCTGACCGTCAGTCGATCAGCACCCCGGGGTTCATGATTCCGTCGGGGTCCACGGCGACCTTGGCCGCGCGCAGGGCACGCGCGAACAGCTCGGGCCGCTGGTGGTCGTACCACGTCCGGTGGTCGCGGCCCACCGCGTGGTGGTGGGTAACCGTTCCGCCGGCTGCCGACAGCGCTCCCGTCGCGGCCGCCTTGATCTGCGCCCACTGCGCCGGCTCCTCGCCCCGCCGGCCGGGGGCGATGACCGTGAAGTACGGCGCCGCGCCGTCGGGATAGGCGTGGGTGATGCGGCACGTCACGATGCCGTCGCCGCACATCGCCGTGACAGCCGCCTGGGTCGTGTCCGCCACATGCTCGACCAACCGGTCGAAGCGGTCCCACGTCGTGGCCGTCTCGAAGGTCTCGACGATCATGCCCAGTCCGATCAATGCGTCGCGCAGGTACGGTGCGCGCAGGAACGACGACCGCCACGCCTCTCCCGCGCCGGCGTCGGCTGCGTCGTCGGGGGTGCCTCCGGCGTCGCGGCACAGCTCCAGCGCCAGCCGCAGGTCGGCGTCGACGGGCCGCCACGCCGACTCGAACGCCAGGAGGAGCACCGCGGCCGTGCCGTCTCCCGCGCCGTTGAGCAGGCCTTCGATCGGATCGAGCAGCCGGCACCCCGCCGGTTGCAGCCCGGACTGCGCCAGCGCGCGTACGGCGCCGGCACCCTCGGCGAAGGAGGCGAACCGCACGGTGCGCCGCGCCCGGTGTTGGGGCACGGGCTGCACCCGCACCCACGCGTCGGTGACGACGCCCAGGATCCCCTCCGAGCCGAGCAGCAGCCGGTCGGGGCTCGGCCCGGCACCGGACGCCGGGAGGCGGATGGACGACCAGCGCCCCTGGGGGGTGATCGCCGTGACCGCCTCGACCAGGTCGTCGATGTGCGTCGGCCCCGTCGCGAAGTGCCCGCCGGCACGCGTCGCGATCCACCCGCCCAGGGTGGCCAGCTCGAACGACTGCGGGAAGAACCGCAGGGTCAGCCCGTGCGGCTTCAGCTGCTGCTCGACGACGGGCCCGGTGGCCCCGCCTTGCAGACACGCCGCCTGGGACTGCACGTCGACGTCGACCAGCGCGTCCAGCGCGCGGGTCTGCAACGTGACGACCGGGCGGTCGCCCGCCGGCGGGGTGACACCGCCGACGACGCTCGTGCCGCCCCCGAACGGGATGCACGTCGCCCCGGCGTCGGCGCACCACTCGAGCACCTGCGCGACCTCGGCCCGCGACCGTGGCGTCGCCACCAGGTCCGGAGGGCTGCCGTAGTCGCCGGCGCGGGCACGGGCGAGGTCGGTGAAGGAGCGGCCGCGGGCGTGCAGCAGTCGCGTGGCCCTGTCGTCCGCGACCACCTCGCGCAGCCCGTGCGGGGCCCGCAGCCGCGCCGGCGACAGCGCCACGGTCCGCCAGTCCACCGGATCACGCCACGCCAGCGCCGCGTCCGGGAATCGCGCGCGCAGCAGCTGGGCCAGACCCTCGCGCTCCTGCGCGGTCGGTGCCTGCGCCGGATCACCCCAGACGGCGGGATGCCGACCGCCGACCGGTGGCCCTGCGGTCATGGTGACGTCCCCTCCGCGGAGGCCAGGAAGCCGCGAACCAGCGGTGCAAGTCGATCGGGGCGGGTCAGGTTCACCACATGCGCCGCCCCCGTCACGACCGCGGCGCGGCCATGGGGCGCCAGCCACGCCACCTGGTCGACCCAGCGCTGCGGCACGAGGTGGTCGTGCTCGCCACGGACCGCCAGCAGCGGCTGGGCGACGTGCGGTAGCTGGTCCTCCATGCGGTGGCGCAGCACCGAGCGGAACGTCGCCGCCACGCGGCGGGGGCCGGCGTCGCGGACGTCGGCGACCAGCAGCGGGACCTGCGCGACGTCGGAGGACATGCCCGTCCACAGCCAGCGCATGACCTGCTGCTGCGCCGTCCGCGTCGCCGGGTCGGTGGTCGGGCCGACCAGGACGAGGGGACCGGTGATGTCGGCGTGACGCACGACGCAGTCGACGATGAACTGGCAACCGGCCGAGTTGCCCAGCAGCGCGGCGCCGGTCAGCCCGGTCGTGCGCAGCCAGTCCGCCAGCGCATCGGCCAACCCGGCGACGCCGAGCATCGCGGGCGGGTCATCGCTGTGACCGAAGCCCGGAAGGTCCGGGGCGCGGCAGGTGTGGGTGGCCGCCAGCGCGCGCATGGTGGGCACGAAGTACCGGCTGGAGACGGCGAGGCCGTGGACGAACACGACCGGCGGGCCCGATCCCACCCACCGCTCGTGCAGTCGCAGCGTGCCTGCCGAGGCGGTCGCGACGGTCGTCCAGCGGCGCTCCACCATGGGTTGCAGCCTCGCACGGGCCGGCCGACGTGGCCGCGAGCCCCTTCGGCACGTAGAACTACGGCGGCGCAAAGGGCGCGCGGCGGCGACGAGGCGACCGGTTGGTCGTGGTGGAGGGTGCACGGGTGACCGAGGAGGCCCTGGTGGTCGGGCGGGGGCTGCGCAAGCAGTACGGCGCCGGCACGGCGACGGTGACCGCGCTGGACGGCGTGGACGTCGACGTCCGTCGCGGGGAGCTGCTCGCCGTGACGGGGCGGTCCGGCAGCGGCAAGACCACCCTGCTGCACTGCCTGTCCGGCATCACCACTCCCGACGCGGGGACGGTCACCTTCGACGGGGTGCCGCTCACGACCGCCGCCGAGGCCGCACGGACGGACCTGCGGTCGGCGCGGATGGCGTTCGTGTTCCAGCAGCTCAACCTGCTGCCCGCGCTGACGGTGGCCGAGAACGTCGAGCTGCCGCTGGTGCTGCGCGGCGACCCTGCCGCCGAGGTGCGGGCCGCATCGTCCACCGTGCTGGCCCAGGTCGGTCTCGCCGGACGGGGTGACGCCATGCCGGCCGACCTGTCCGGGGGGGAGCAGCAGCGCGTCGCGGTGGCGCGGGCGCTGGTCAGCCGCCCCGACGTGATCTGGGCCGACGAGCCGACGGGCGCGCTGGACACCCAGACCGCGACGGCCGTCATGACGCTGCTGCGCGTCGCCGTCGATGCCGGCTCGACGGTCGTGGTCGTGTCCCACGCGCCGGAGGTCGCCGAGGTCGCCGACCGCGTGCTGGTGATGCGCGACGGCCGGGTCGCAGGCTGACACGTGAGCGGTTCAGCGGGCCAGGGCGTCGGCCGCCTCGATCAGCTGGGCAGCGTCGAGCACCTGCAGCGACGACCCCGCCGGCACCGCGTCGCGAGCGTTCCCGGCGCACGGCGTGGGCACGACCACGACGTCGACCCCGGCCTCGGCGGCCGACCGCACCGTCTCGGCGATAGGCGACGCACACTGCAGCAGGCCGCGGGCGTCGACGGTGCCAAGCGCCAGCACCCGCCGTCCGCGGGCCAGGTCGACGGTGGCGCCCAGGTCGAACGCGTACAGGCTCAGGCCCAGGCGGTCGGGTGCCGCCGGCCCCGTCAGGCGAACGGTGACCGGCACCTCGGACGGGTCGGCGTGACGCGGGGCCACGCCCAGGCCGGCCATCGTCGCAGCGACCAGGGTGTCCTCCCCGGTGGGGCGCCGTCGGGCCCGGACGACATGATGACCAGGGGCGGCTGCCGCCGTGACCAGCCTGATCAGCGGCACCCGTTCGTGCTCGGCGGTGACCAGGTAGGTACCGCTGACGGCGGTGTCGCGGCCGCCGGCGGCCGCCAGGTAGTCCGCGTCGATGTCGACCGTCACGACCTCGGCGGCTGTCACCAGCTCCGCGGGGCGCACGACGGCCCAGGGCAGGGGCACAACCCATGCGGCGACGACGAGCACCGCGACGCCGACGACGGTGAGAACCCGCATCGTGTCACCGTAGCCCGGCACGCGGCCGTCATGATGCGCCCATGAGCAGGTGGTTCGTGCCCTGGCCGGTCGCGCGCGCCTGGGTCACGGGAGCGGCCCGTCGGCCCCTGCGCGCCGGCGTCGTGGTCGTGACCCTGATCATCATGACCACGGGGGTCGCCGCCGCGCTGGTCGCCGGTGACAGCCTGGAGCAGCTGTTCGTCGCCGACGCCGAGGCCCTGTGGGGCGACGTCGACGTGGAGATCACCAGCGGGCAGGGCGGCAACTTCGAAGAGGGGTTGGCACGAACCGTCGGTGCTGAGGCCGGTGCGCAGAGCTCTGCATGGGCGCCGCGACTTGTGCTGCGCGCAGTGGCGGAGTCCGGGGGGCGCCGCGACGCCGACACAGTCGTCATGGGTCTGGGCGCCGAGGAGCAGACGTACCCACCCCTGGAGGCGCTGGACGGCAGCGCCGATGTGCTGGCGTTGGGACCGACCGAGGTCGTGGTCAACGAGCGGCTGGCGCGACGGCTGGGCGTCGGGGCTGGCGCCACGGTCGACCTCGTCGTCGCCGTCCCCGCTGTGCTGCTCGACCAGCCCGGCAGCGACCGGCCCGCTCGGAGGCCTCCGCAAGCGATCGAGCTGTCGGCGACCGTCGCCGGCGTGGTCGCCGACACGGGGGTGGCGGACCTGGGTCGGACCCCCAATGTGCTGGTGCGCCGTGACGTCCTGCAACGCGCGGTCGACCTGCCTGGGCAGGTCACCCATCTGCACATGACCGCCGCCGGCGACGCCGACGACCTCATCCGGGAGATCGAGCCGCTGGCCCGTCGGATCGGTCTGGTGGCCGCACCCGTGGCAACCGACGCCCTGGCCATCGCCGACGACGAGGGTGGGCAGTTCCGCAGCATCCTGCTGACCCTGGCTGCCCTGGTGGTGGTGGCGGCGATGATCGCGGCGACGCAGATGCTGGTCGCGCTCGCCGAGGACCGCTCGCGGGAGATCGCCGTGCTGCGCTCCCTGGGAACGCCGGCCCGCAGCATCGTGCGGTTGGTGACCATGGAGTCGGTGCTGTACGCGGTGGTTGCGGTCGTCGCCGGGCTGGTCGTCGCGATACCAGTCGCCGAGTTCATGGCCACCAGGCTGGCCGATCACTTCGCCGCACTCAGCGCAGGCCGCGGCCGCGAGCAGGTGGCACTGGTGCCGGCCGTCGACCCCGTCACGCTGATCAGCGGGGCTGTCATCGTGGCGGCGGCGGCCGCCATGGCCGGACGCGCGGCAGGCCGGCGGCTGGCGGCGGTCGACCTCGACGAGCTGCTGCGCGGCCCGCTGGTGGGGCTGCCCGAGCGCCCGCTGAGCGCCCGTCGGCCGGTCGTCGTGTCGCTGCTGGGCAGTCTGACGCTCGGCGCCGGCCTGACCGGCGGGGCCGCCTCGGACGCCCTGCGCTACCTGGGCCTCACGTTGCTGCTGGTGGCGTGGTGGCTGCACCGCCGGCGCCTGGCGGACGACCGGTTGCGGTTGGACCGAGGCGCGGCGCTGGCGGGCCTGTTGTGGGCGACGTTGGGCGCCGGGGTGCTGGCCGACTTCTCCCAGGGATACGAGACGGGCTTCGCCGTGTTGGTCGTGGCGGGGGTGGTCACTGTCGCCGCCGTCACCGTCTTGCTGGTCGGGCGGTTTCGCAGCGTCGTGGGTTGGATCCGCGCCCTCGCTCCGCGCGGTCGGTGGCAGGTCAGCCTGCGAACGGCCGGGGCGTACGCCGACGCGGCGCGGGGCCGCTCGGGGCGGATGGTCGCCACGTTCGGCATCGTGCTGTTCCTGGCGGCGGCCCTGGAGGTGCTCGGCAGCGCCACGGCGATCGACACCGACCGCCAGGCCGGCGGCTTCGACGTCATGGCGCAGTCGCCGGTGCCCATGGACGACCTGGACCCGCAGCAGATCGCCGGCTGGGGTGGCGGGGCCGCCGTTCCCGCCACCGTCATCCCGGAGGACCGGTTCGGCGTGGAGGTCACCGACGGCGAAGACGAGGACGTCGTCCGGCTGCGCTACCCGGTGCGGATGGTCGCCGTGTCCCCGGCGCTGATCCAGGCGCAGCAGTACCGGCTGGCCGAGGCGCTGCCCGGCTACGCCTCGGCGGCGGCGGCGCTGGAGGCGGTCCGGCAAGACGGCAACAAGGCGGTGGTCGACCGCTACGCACGACCGCCGGGCGCCGCCGTAGGTGATGACGTGGTGCTCGACCTGGGGTTGGGATCCCGCCGCTACGAGTTGATCGGAGTGCTCGACACGTATCTGCTCGGCAGCGTGTTCGTCTCGTCCGACGAGTACGTCGACCTGGTGGCATCGACCGGGTCGACGCTGCTGCTGGGCCGCGCCGCCGGCGGCACGACACCCCCGCAGCTGGCGGCAGCGGTCGACCGGTGGGGGCGCGATGTCGGCGTCAGCGCGCGCACCACGGAGCAGGTTGCCAACGACGTCGTGGCGGTGAACCGCACCTTCACGGACACGTTCGCGCTCATGCTGCTGCTGGGGCTGCTGGTGGCGCTCGTCGCGGTCGCTGCGATGCTCGTGCGCTCCGCACGGGAGCGCCGTCCCTTCTTGGCGGTGCTGCGAGCCATGGGCCTGCGGCGTGCGACGGTCGTCGCCGCCGTCGCCGCCGAGCCCGTCACGGTCGCGCTCGTCGGCGGCGCCGCTGGGCTAGCGGGCGGGTTGGTCGTCCTGCGGGTGCTGTTCGCCGCCGGGTTCAGCGACCTGGCGTTCGTCGTCGACTGGTGGCGCGTGGTCGGGATCCTGGCGGCCGTGGCGGTGCTGCTGGTGGTGCTGTGCGTGGCGGCCGCCTGGCCGGCCGTTCCGCGAGAGCCCTCCGACGCGCTGCGCGAGATCGGCTGACCGCGCGGCTGTGCGACCATCTGCCGCCATGGACCACCCTTACGACCCCGCGAACCTGCCACGCAAGGACGACATCGGGGCCGACGCGTTCTTCGCCGTCGACCTGCGCGCCGGCCGGGTCCTGGACGTGGAGGACTTCCCGGAAGCCCGCAAGCCGGCGTGGAAGCTCACGGTCGACTTCGGACCGGTGGTCGGGACGTTGCGCACCAGCGCGCAGATCCGCAACTACGCCGCCGAGGAGCTGGTCGGAAGGACGGTCGTCGGCGCGGTCAACCTCGGCCGCAAGCGGATCGCGGGGTTCGTCAGCGAGTTCCTGGTCCTCGGCGCGCTCGATCCCGACGGCACCGTGCGCCTGCTCGAGCTGCCCGACGGCGTCGCCCCCGGCGCCCCGATCGCCTGAATGGCGGCGCAGCGGGCTGCGCAGCGGATGCCAGGCCGGCGCCGGCGCCGGCGTCGGCCGCCGGTGGCCTTGGCGGTGGCCTTGGCGGTGGCCGTGGGCCTGCTCACCGCTGCGTGCACCTTCGGCGCCCCGGAGCCGGTCGAGATCGCCATCGACGGGGGCGGGGGGCAGGTGGCGGTCATCGAGCCGGTCACGGTCGCGGCGCGCGCCGGCCAGACGGTGACGGTCCGACACGCCGGCGAGCGGGCCATGGGCGCCGAGGCGCCGGTCACCCACGCGCTGGTCGCCGCGCCGCTCGCGGCGCTGCCACCGCTGTTCGTCGACGCCGGGGCGGGGCGGATCCCCAACGCCGGCGTGTGGGGCCCCTGCCGCGGGGGCGACGCAGCAGACGCGGTCGGCGGCTGCCCAGTGCCGCCGGTCGAGGGCCCCGAGTCGTGGGACGGGTCGGCGTACTGGTCGACGGGGGCGATGGTCCCCGGCGAGACGCGCGACATCCCGCTGGCCGGCGACATCGCCGACCGCGAGTACCAGCTGGTGTGTGCGCTGCATCCCGACCTCGTCGTGACCCTGGCGGTGGGGGCGGGCAGCGGCGCCGACACGGTGACCGGCGCCCCCGTCGTGGACCAGGACGCCGAGGCGCTGGCCGAGCAGGCCGCCGCGGACCTGCCGCCCGCGACGGTTCTCGCCGGCGTGGCGGTCGACGACCCGTCGCGGTTCGTGGGTGCGTTCGCTCCGCAGCGGCTCGAGGTCGCCGTCGGCCAGTCCGTGACGTGGCAGGCCTCGGCCCGCGCCCCGGTCGACGTGGTCTTCGGGGAGCAGGAGCTGTCGCTGTCCCACACCGACCCCGCCGACGGGCTGCCCGAGGGGGATCCCGACGGGTGGGACGGCACGGGGACGCTGCGCTCAGGCTTTTTGTCCGCCGACCCCAACGCCGGCGCCGAGGCGTCTGCCTGGACGGTGACGTTCCGCCGGCCCGGCGAGTACCCCTACGCCAGCCGCTTCGCCGACGGCATGACCGGCACGGTGGTCGTCACCCGCCCCTGACC
>DATLGM010000231.1:0-3113 GCA_035540515.1 Egibacteraceae bacterium
GTCTTGGCCTGACCGCCGCGCGCATCTGAGAAAGAGAGACGACGACCGATGACTCGAGTGACCACCGCCGCCGCTGTGATCCTCACCCTGGTGGTCAGCATGTTCGCGGTGCTGCCCGCCGGCGCCCAGGAGGACCGGCCCGTCGTCCTCGTCTGGGGCGGCTCGTACGGATTCCGGCACCCGAGCATCACGCAGGGGGAGCTCGCCTTCACCCAGCTGGGCCTGGAGACCGGCAAGTTCACCGCGATCGTCACGGAGAACCCGGCCGACCTCAACGCCACGATGCTGCGCAACGTCGACGCGATCGCGTGGATCAGCACCACCGGCAAGCCGCCGTTCACCCAGCAGCAGCGCGACGCGATCATCCGCTTCGCCTACTGCGGCGGCGGCAACCTGGCGTTCCACGCCGCCGCCGACTCCAACTACGGCTGGGCGGAGTACGCCGAGCTCATCGGCGCCCAGTTCGACTCGCACCCCAAGAACGCCGGCTCCGGCGCCGCCCGCGTGAACATCGAGCGGCCCAAGAACAAGCTGCTCAAGGGCTGGGGCGGCAAGCGCAGCTTCATGCTCGACGACGAGTACTACCGCTGGCGCGGCGCGCAGGGCATCCCGGGCATCTCGCTGCCCCGCGACCTGCCCGACACCAAGATCCTGCTGTCGCTGGACGAGAAGACCGTCGGTGACGACATCCAGAGCGGCCCGACGCCCTACGAGCACCGCCAGCCGATCGCGTGGACCAAGACGTTCCGCGGCGGCGGGCGCGTGTACTACAACAACATGGGTCACAGCGACGGCACCTGGCACGAGCCGGAGTTCCGCACCTCGCTGGTCAACGGCGTCGAGTGGGTGACGGGCAAGCGGCTGGACACCACGTGCTTCGACAGCGAGACCCCGCTGCCCAAGCCCGAGCGGCCGCCCGTGGTCCCCAAGGGCGCGGACATCGTCGGTGAGCCCTGCTCGATGCCGAAGGTGCCGGCCCGCTCAGGGTTCGTCTGGCAGACCAGCGGGCGCATGAAGCGGCTCACGTCCGCCGGCGACCACATGGTGATGCCCAGCGCAGGGTTCCCCGGCGGCCTCGGGTGGAGCGCGCAGTACTACCTGCTCGACCTGTCGACGTGGAAGGCGCGAAAGGCGCACGTCATCTTGGAGCTGGACATCGCCAACCCGGTGGACGACTACGACTTGTCGGTGACCACCGCCTGGCGCTGGTACGGCTCGCAGCGTCCGCAAGGCGCGACCAAAGAGCGCGTCATCGTCCGCAACGCCCCGCACTGCGCCATCTTGCAGGTCTACGCCGACAACCTGTACGGCGTCTCCGGCCAGCCGCCGAAGCTGACCGCGAAGGTGGTGCGCAAGCTCGAAGCGGATCAGGGCACCGGTCCCGGCGCGCCGCAGCCGCCTGACGGCGCCGGGGGTGTCGTCACGGCGCCGCCCGAGGCCACCACGGCCGGCTTTGTGGCACCGTTCACCGCGGTGACGCAGGGCAGCTCACTGACGTTCGTCAACGCCGACACGATGACGCACGACATCACGTCCGAGGCCCAGCGCGACGGGCAGCCGCTGTTCAAGTCGGCGTTCACCGGCTCGATGCAGACCGCACCGGTCAAGGGCGTCGAGTCGCTGCCGACGGGCAGTTATCCGTTCTTCTGCTCGTTGCACACGAACATGAAGGGGACGCTGCGCGTCCAGTGAAGCCGCATGGCATGCCTCGCCTCAGGTGGGCGCGACGGTTGAGCCGCCGTCAACCACCAAACCCGACCCAGTCACGAACGAGGATTCGTCAGAGGCCAGGAACAGCACCACGTTCGCGACCTCCCTGGCCTGGCCCATCCGACCCAGAGGAGACACGGCCTCGTACTCGCGCACGACGGCCTCGGGATCGTCGGCCACGTCGATGAACGCTCGCGTCAGCGGCGTGTCGATGATGCCCGGACAGACGGCATTGACGCGGATGCCTAGCGGCGCCGTCTCTAGCGAAAGCGCCCGGCTGAACTGCAGTTGGCCACCCTTGCTCGCGCTGTACGTGGCGTTGTCGGGCCAGGCCACGTAGGAATTCATCGATGCCATATGGATGATCGACCCGCCCCACCGCATGTGGGGGATGACCGCACGACTGACGTGGAAAGTGCCAGTCAGGTTCACCGCCATCACGGTGTGCCAGTCTTGGTCGGTGGTGTTCACCACGGAGGGCGCGTGGGGCAGTTCGACGCCGGCGTTGTGTGACAGCACGTCGATGTGATCAAAGCGCTCGGCCGTGGCTTGCACGACTTGGCGCACCTGAGCGGCGTCCGTGACGTCGAGCACCATAGCCATCGGCGCCACACGCGAGCGCTCCCGCACGCCCGCGTACGTCTCTTCGAGGTGTGCCTCCGTCCGTGACGTGACGACGACGTGCGCGCCTTCCTCGGCCAGGCGAATGGCGCAGGCGCGGCCGATGCCGCTACCCGCCCCGGTGACCAGGGCCACCTTGCCCGCAACGCGATCACCCATCGTCCACCCTCTCCGCGCGGCGCCCGTGACCGGGCGGATCAGTCTTCGAACTGCAGCAGCACCTTGCCGCGCTTGCCGGCACCCTCGAGGTGGGTGAAGGCATCGGCGGCGTTGGCGGCTGGGAAGACCTCGTCAATCACCGGGGTGACGCGCACTGACGCCAGGTGGGGAACGACCTCGCGTTCGAAGGCGCGCAGGACGGTGCCCTTCTCCTCTACCGGGCGGGCACGCAGTACGGTGCCCCGGACGACGGCGCGCTTTTGCATCAGGCGCAGCAGCGGCATCTCCGCCGATGTGCCGGCGCCGACACCGACGACCACGATGCGTCCCTTGACGGCAACGGCCTCGATGTTGGCCGGGAAGTGCGGGGCCCCGACGAGCTCGAGGATGACGTCGGCGCCGCGACCCCCGGTGAGCTCCGCGACGGTGTCCTGAAAACCGTCGTCGACGACCGGCTCCGCCCCAAGCTTGGCGACGAAGTCGCGCCCCTCCTCGCTGCGCGCAACGGCGAGCACGCGCGCGCCGGCGGTCAACCCGATCTGGACAGCGGCGCTGCCGACACCGCCCGTCGCGCCGTGCACCAGCAGCGTCTCACCCATTGTCAGCTGCGCCTGCGTCCGGAC
>DATLGM010000232.1:0-8119 GCA_035540515.1 Egibacteraceae bacterium
GGTGTGGCAGGGCTGCGCGCGGGCGGTCGGGCGGGCGAGCAGCCGCCGGCGGCTGTCCGTGTTGCTCATCGGCTACCTCCTGCTGACGCTGGTCATGGGGTGGCGGCTGGTGGGCATCCAGGTCATCCGCGCCGAGGAGTACCGCAGCCTCGCCGACCGGCAGGCGCAGCGGGAGATCACCCTCGCGCCGCGCCGCGGCAAGCTGTACGACCGCGCCGGCGAGCCGCTCGCGATGTCGCTGGCGGCCGCGACGATCTATGCCAATCCTCGGCAGCTGGCGGCCAGCGGCGTCCCCGTCCAGACGGTGGCGGACCGCCTCGCTCCCGTGCTGGACCGCCCCCGCGCCGAGCTGATCGAGACGCTGCGCCGCGACGCCGCGTTCGTGTACCTCGCCCGGCAGCTGCCGCGGAAGGTCGGCACACGCGTCGATGCGTTGAAGCTGCCCGGGGTCGGTGTGCTCGAGGAGTCACGACGGGTGTACCCGTCCGGCAAGCTCGCAGCCCAGGTGGTCGGCTTCGCAGGGATCGACGGCGACGGTCTCGCGGGCATGGAGGCCGCCCTGGAGCCGACACTGGCCGGGCAAGCGGGGACGATGCACCTGGAGCAAGCACCCCGCGGGTTGGAGATCAGCACGGCGCCGCGGCAGCTGCGCCCGCCCGTGCCCGGCGACGACGTGGTGCTGACCATCGATCGTGAGATCCAGGCCGTCACCGAGGGTGCGCTGCGGTCGGCGGTGCGCCGCTACAACGCCAAGGCCGGCTCCGCGGTGGTCCTGGACGTCAAGACGGGCCAGGTCCTTGCCATGGCGTCGATGCCCGACTTCGACCCCGAGGCGCTGGCCACCTCGGACCCCGAGTCGCGCAAGAACCGCGCCGTCACCGACGTGTACGAGCCTGGCAGCGTCAACAAGGTCATCACGGCCAGCGCCGCGCTGGAGGAGGGGCTGGCGACGGTCGACGAGAAGTTCAAGGTGCCCGCACTTGGCTACCGCGTCGGCCCGAAGGTGTTCACCGACTCGCACCCGCCGTCCAAGCCACGGCTGACCTTCCGCGAGATCATGGAGCAATCCTCCAACGTCGGCACCATCCGGATCGCCGAGCGGCTCGGGCCCCAGGGGCTGCACCGCTACCTGCGCAAGTTCGGCTACGGCTCCATCCCCGGGACGGGCTTCCCGGGGGAGTCCGCTGGCCTGCTGGCCGAGCCCAAGGACTGGTCGGCCACGAGCCTGCCCACGATCGCGATCGGCCAGGGCGTGTCCGCCTCGCTGCTGCAGGTCGCCAACGTGTTCAACACCATCGCCACCGGCGGTGAGTTCGTGCAGCCGACGCTGGTGCGGGGCACCGTCGGCGAGGACGGACGCCTCACCCGAGCGCCGGCGCCCGAACGTCGCAGGGTGGTCTCCAAGACCACGGCGCGGACGATGGCCGACATGCTCGTGGGTGTGGTCGAGGACGACTACGGCACGTGCGAGCTGTGCGCGGTGCCCGGCTACCGCGTCGGTGGCAAGACCGGCACCGCCCAGAAGCCGTCGGAAACCCACCGCGGCTACCAGGCGGGCGCGTACATCGGCTCGTTCGTGGGATTCGCGCCAGTCGAGGACCCGGCGGTCGTCGTCGGGGTCATGATCGACGAGCCGCGGCCGGTGTACTACGGCGGACTGACCGCCGGCCCCACGTTCGCCGAGATCATGGAGTTCACCCTCAACCACCGACGGGTGCCGCCGTCGAACCCAGCGGCACGAGCGGTCGGCAAGCCCGCCGAGGGCCCGCCCGCGCCTCCCGCGCCGACGGCGACCTCGGCGCTGCCCGACGACACGGTCGGTCGACCGGTCGCGGTGGTCCCCGACTGGGCCCGCGCCCCCGCCACCCCGTGACGGCACCCACCCGACCGGCCGGGCTCCTTGCGGGGTCGGGGCCGGTCACCCCCGTATGCTCGGAACCGCCCCGGCCGTCCGGTCGACCGGCCCGCCACGTCCCCGTTCCGGCTGCCCCCGTGACCATCGCAGACCAACCCGCCGCCCGTGTCTCGCTGCGCGACCTGTGCGTCGCAGCGGGCGATGACGCGCGCCTGCTGGCGCCAGCCGGGACCGACCGTGCAGCCGCCGAGGCCGTCGCCGTCACGGACGTGACGCACGACAGCACGCAGGTCGCCGGCGGTGTGCTGTTTGCCTGTCGTCCGGGAGCGCGGACCGACGGGCACGACTTCGCGTCGAGTGCCGTCGACGCCGGCGCCCCCGCACTGCTCGTCCAGCGTCCGCTGGAGGTCTCGGTCCCGCAGATCGTCGTCGGCTCCGTTGCGGCCGCGCTCGGCGCGGTGGCTGCCACGGTGCACGGCCACCCGTCGCGTGAGATGACGCTGATCGGTGTCACCGGCACCAACGGCAAGACCACCACCGCCTACCTGCTCGAGGCGGTCCTGGCCGCGGCCGGCCACACGACGGGGTTGATCGGCACCGTGGAGACGCGCATCGCGGGTGCGCGGGTGACCGGTGTGCGCACCACCCCCGAGTCGACGGACCTGCAGCGCCTGCTCCGGCGCATGCGCGACGCGGGGGTGACAGGGGCTGCGATGGAGGTGTCCAGTCACGGCCTGGCGCTGGGAAGGGTCACCGCGACGCGCTTCACGGCCGCCGCGTTCACCAACCTCACCCAGGACCACCTGGACTTCCACGCCGACATGGAGGACTACTACCGGGCGAAGCGGTCGTTGTTCGATCCGAGGTTCACCACGATCGGTGTGGTCAACGTCGACGACGACCACGGCCGGCGCCTGGCCGACGAGGTGGACATCGGCATCATCCGCGCGTCGGTCGGGACACCCGCCGACGTGTGGGCGGCTGACGTCCACGCCCATCCCGACGGCGCGACGTTCACGGCGCAGCTGCGGACCGCAACCGTCGACGTCCGGGTCGGTCTGCCGGGGCTGTTCAACGTGTCCAACGCCCTGCTCGCCCTGGCGGCAGCCGAGGCGGTCGGCATCGATCCCCGCATCGCCGCCGAGGGGATCGCGGCGTGCCGAGGCGTTCCGGGACGCATGGAGCGCGTCGACGCCGGCCAGCCGTTCACCGTGCTCGTGGACTACGCCCACACCCCCGATTCGCTGGCCAACGTGCTCGGCGCGGTGCGCGCGGTCAGCCCCAAGCGCGTCATCGTCGTCGTCGGCTGCGGCGGCGAGCGCGACGCCGGCAAGCGGCCGCTGATGGGTCGCATCGCCGCCGAGCTCGCCGACCTGGCCGTGTTCACCAACGACAACCCCCGCAGCGAGGACCCCCGGGTGATCCTGGACGCCGTGGTGGCCGGTGCGGCCGAGGTCGACGGCGGCACCTGGGTCGTCGAACCCGATCGCCGCGCCGCCATTGGCGAGGCGCTGACGCAGGCCGGTGAGGGCGACGTGGTCGTCGTGGCGGGCAAAGGGCACGAGACGACGCAGGAGATCGACGGACAGCTGCTGCCCTTCGACGACCGCGCCGTCGTGCGCGACCTGCTCGGGGGTGGGTCGTGATCCCCCTGCCCCTGGCCACCGTGGCCGAGGTCGTCGGCGGCGAGCTCGTCGACGAAGCTGCGGGTGCGCGAGAGGTCACCGGAGTCACGATCGACTCGCGGAGCGCCGGGCCGGGCTCGTTGTTCGTGGCACTGCGTGGCGAACATGCCGACGGCCACGACTACATCGACGACGCGCTCGGTCGGGGCGCCGCCGGTGCGCTGGCCCGCGCGGGGACGACCCGGGGGCAGGCCGTGGTGGTCGACGACCCGGCCGACGCGCTGCTCGGCCTGGGTGCCTGGGTGCGCGACACCGTGGACCCGCACGTCGTGGCGATCACAGGGTCCAGCGGTAAGACCACCACGAAGGACCTCGTCCGCGCCGCCGTCTCCGCGCAACGACGGGTCACCGCCAACCTCGGTTCGTACAACAACGAGCTCGGAGTGCCGCTGACGTGCTGCGAGATCGAGGCGGACACCGAGGTGCTGGTCGCCGAGGTCGGCGCCCGCGGCATCGGGCACATCGCCGCCATGTGCGCCGTCGTGCGTCCCGACGTCGCCGTGGTGACCAACGTCGGCGCGGCCCACCTGGAGATGTTCACCGACCTGGCCGGCGTCGCCCGAGCCAAGTCCGAGCTCGTCGCGTCCCTGACCGCAGACGGCGTCGCCGTGCTCAACGCCGACGACCCGCTCGTGCTCGGGATGGCCTCGGCGACCGACGGTCGGGTCGTGACGTACGGCACCGGCGAGGACGCCGACCTACGCGCCACCGACATCCGCACCGACGCCCTGGCCCGGCCGACGTTCACCGTCCGCGACGTCGCCGTGACCGTGCCCCTGCCCGGCTCCCACAACGTCAGCAACGCGTTGGCGGCCCTGGCGGCAGCCGAGGCGTGCGGTGTGGACCTGCAGGCAGCTGCGGACGCGCTGGCCTCGGCGGCCGTGTCGCGGTGGCGCATGGAGCTGCACCACACCGCCGGCGGGGTGACCGTGCTCAACGACGCTTACAACGCCAACCCCTCGTCGATGACGGCAGCGGTGCGAACCCTGGCCGCGATGCAGGCCGACGGTCGGCGGTGGGCCGTGCTGGGGCACATGGCGGAGCTGGGTGCCGGTGGCGACCAGGCGCACGAGCGGATCGGTCAGCTGTGCGCCGAGCTGGGGCTCGACGGTCTGGTGGTGACCGGCGAGAACGCCCGTCACATCCACGCGGGCGCGGCCGAGGTCGGTTTCCCGGGGCTGCTGCTGTTCGCGGAAACCCCCGACGACGCGGTCATCGAGCTCGGCGCGCGGCTGCAGCCGGGGGACGTGGTCCTGGTCAAGGCCAGTCGCTCGGTCGGTCTCGAGCGCGTCGCCGCCGCCCTGGTCCGCGCGGAGGGTTCGCCGTGAGAGGTGTGCTCATCGCCGCGAGCGTCGCCCTGATGGCCTCGCTGATCGGCACCCCGCTGGTGATCCGGTTCTTCCGGCGTCGCGGGTACGGCCAGCTCATCCGCGACGACGGGCCTCAAGCGCACTTCGCCAAGCGCGGCACGCCCACGATGGGGGGCACGGCCATCATCGGGGCCGCAATGCTCGGCTACCTCGTGGCCGCAGTCGTGCAGTGGTGGAGCGGCCGGGGGACGCCCGACGCCCAGTCGCTGCTCGACGTGCTGTCCGCCGGCGGCCTGCTGGTCATGGGCGTCTTCGCCGGCATGGGCGCCGTCGGGTTTCTCGACGACTACATCAAGATCCGGCGCAACCGCAGCCTGGGGTTGACCAAGACGGCCAAGTTCGTCGGGCAGGCGCTGGTGGCCGGGCTGTTCGCGGTCGGCGCGCAGTACGTCGCGGCGACGTCGACCAACCTGTCGTTCATCGGCGCGACGACCTTCGACTTCGGTCGCTTCTTCGTGCTGTGGTGCTTCATCATGCTCGCCGCGGCCTCCAACGCGGTGAACCTGACCGACGGCCTCGACGGGCTCGCGGCCGGTACCAGCGCGCTGATCTTCGGCGCGTACGTCGTGATCGCCTTCTGGCAGTTCCGCCACCCCGAGAGCTACCCGCCCGGGGTGTGGATCCACGCCAACGCGTTGGCGATCGCGGCGGCGTCCGCCATGGGCGCGGTGCTGGGCTTCCTGTGGTGGAACGCGCCACCGGCGAAGATCTTCATGGGCGATACGGGGTCGTTGGCGATCGGCGGCATGCTCGCGGCCCTGGCGGTGGTCACCGAGACCGAGATGCTGCTGATCATCCTCGGAGGCCTGTACGTCATCGAGACCGCGAGCGTCATCCTTCAGGTCGGGTCCTTCCGCCTGACCGGGCGGCGGCTGTTCAAGATGGCGCCGCTGCACCACCACTTCGAGCTGACCGGGTGGCAGGAGATCACCGTCTTGATCCGCTTCTGGATCGTCGGAGGCGTGGCGGTCGCCTTCGGGCTCGGCCTGTTCTACGCCGAGGCGATCAGCAGGGGAGCGGCGAATTGACCCGCTGGCAGGACGCCCGTGTCCTGGTCGTCGGCGCCGGCCGGACCGGCGCCGCGGTCGCTGCCGCGCTGACAGAACGGGCTGCCCGAGTCACGGTCGCCGAGACGGGCGCGGGCGACGACGCCCGGACCCGCGCGGCCACCGTCGCCCGCACCGGTGCCACCGTGGTGCGGACACTCGAAGGAATCGACCCGGCCGAGTTCGACCTGCTCGTCCCCAGCCCCGGTGTCGTCGAGCACCATCCGCTGCTGCTCGCCGCGGCCGCCGCGGGGACGCCGGTGTGGAGCGAGCCGGAGCTGGCGTGGCGGTTGTCCGACGGGCGCACACGGCTCGTGGCTGTGACGGGCACCAACGGCAAGACCACCACCACGGAGATGATCGCGGCGTGCCTGTCCGCCCCCACGGCCGGCAACATCGGCACACCGCTGGTGTCGCTGCTGGGAGGCGACGAACCCCCCGGTCTGGTCGTCGCCGAGCTGTCCAGCTTCCAGCTGCGGTTCTGCCACACGCTGCGGCCCACGGTCGCTGTCCTGCTCAACGTCACCCCGGACCACCTCGACTGGCACCGCGACCTGGACGCCTACCGTGCCGCCAAGGCAAGGATCTGGGCCGCGCAGCAACCCGGTGACGTCGCGGTCGTCGGCGCCGACGACCCCGGCGCAACCGCCACCGCCGGCGCGCACCCGCCGCCGGCGGCGGTGGTGCGCTTCACCACGTCCAAGCCGCACGGCGGGGACGTGGGCGTGGTGGATGGATGGATCGTCGCCGGGTCAGGCGAGCCGGTCGTCGAGGTCGAGGCGCTTGCGGCCCGCGGGCCGCACAACCTCGCCAACGCGTGCGCGGCGGTGGCGGCGGGTGTCGCGGCCGGCGCGGACGTCGCGCGGCTCGGGTCCACCCTGGCCGCCTATCACCCCGGTCGCCACCGGCTCGAGACGGTCGGGACCGTCGACGGCGTCACCTACGTCGACGACTCCAAGGCCACCAACCCCCACGCTGCTGCCGCGGCCCTGGCCTCGTTCCCGGCGGGGCGGGTCATCTGGATCGCGGGCGGTCTGGGGAAAGGTCTGGACTTCGACGACCTCGTGCCCCATATCTCCGGTCAGGTGACCGCCGCGTTCACCATCGGCACGAGCGGCCCGCAGATCGCCGAGGTGGTCACCCGCGCCGGCGTCGAGGCAACCGTGAGCGAGACCCTTGACCGGGCGGTCACCGCAGCTGCGGCGGCGGCTCGGCCCGGCGATGTCGTGCTGCTCGCTCCCGCGTGCGCCTCGATGGACCAGTTCACCGACTACGCCGAGCGCGGGGAGGCCTTTCGTGCGGCCGTGGCCGCGCTGTCAGCTGCCCCCGCGACAGGAGTGCCCCGTGGCCGCTGACGTCCCCGTGCGCCGCGCCGGCGGTCGCGCAGTTCAGGGCCGCACACGGCCAGCCGGACGCCCCACGCCGCGCAGCGAGCGCCGCGCCCGTGCGGCGGGCGGCATCCACGGCGAGACCACGCCGCAGTTCATGGCGCTCGCCGTCATCGTGGGCCTGCTGACCCTGGTCGGGCTGCTGATGACGTTCTCGGCGTCGTTCGTGCACTCCACGGCGCAGACCGGCAGCGCGTTCGGCATCTTCCGCCGACAGCTGCTGTGGGCCGCGCTGGCCGTGCCCGTCATGGTCGTCGCAGCCTTGGTCGACTACCACCGGTTCCGCCGGTTCGCGCCCTTGCTGATGGTCGTCTCGCTGGTCGCGGCGTTCCTGGTGATCATCCCCGGCATCGGCGTGGAGGTGGGTGGCGCCCGCCGGTGGCTGGAGCTCGGGCCGCTGCGGCTGCAGCCCACCGAGATGCTCAAGCTCACCGTGCCGCTGTACCTGGCGCACGTGCTCGCGGGGCGGTGGCGTCACCTGCGCCGCGGTGACCTGCGCGCCTTGCTGTTCCCGGCTGTGCCGCTGGTGGCCTTCGTCGGGCTGTTGGTCATGCTCGAACCAGACCTCGAGACGGCGGTCCTCATCGCGGCCATCGCGGGCGCGGTCCTGGTCACCGCCGGTCTGCCGGCAAGGATCATCGCCGCGCTGGGGTCGCTGGTGGTGGTGCTCGGGTTGGCGGGCATCGCCACGTCGGACTACCGCCGCGGCCGGTTCATCGCGTGGCTGGATCCGATGGCCGACGCCAGCAACTTCGGATACCAGACTGTCCAGGGG
>DATLGM010000233.1:0-7654 GCA_035540515.1 Egibacteraceae bacterium
GGAGTCCCTTCGGGGTTCGGCGTGAGTGGTGGCTGCGCGGCGTTCATCGCGGTCCGCGCGCGTTGGTAGACCCGGTCGGCGGCACGGCCCAGGTACTCCACCGCCAGCGCTTCACCGTCGGCGAAACGCTCACATGGCCACCGCTGGCCGCAGCCGATGCAGCGCCCCCAGGAACCGTCCGGGCCGGGGTCGTCGGCGTCGCCCTGGTGCTCGGCCTCGATCACGCCGAGGACCGTGGCCACGTCGCTCTCCTCTGGGGTCGGCCCCACCCGCGGGAACCGCGCATCGGTGGTCAGCAGCGCCCGCGCCGCCGGGGCCAGCGACGGTCGTTCCGCGGCGCGGCTCATCCGATCGACCCGTAGCCGCCGTGCCAGCGCAGCGAGACCTCCGCGCGCGGGCCGTGCCGGTTCTTGTCGACGATCATCAGGATTTGACCGGTCGGGTCGCCGGCATCGGTGCGCGGCTGATGCAACAGAACCACCGCGTCGGCGTCCTGCTCGAGCTGACCCGAGTCGCGCAGGTCCGACATCGTCGGGCGGGGGTCGGCGCGTTTGCCGGACTCCCGGTTCAACTGCGCCGGGAGCACCACGACGCAGTCCAGCTCGAGCGCGAGTTCCTTGAGCTGGCGGGAGACCTCCGCGACTTCCTGTTCCCGGGACCGGGCCGGGGTGTCGGTGCGGACCAGCTGGACGTAGTCCACGACGAGGACGTCGAGGCCGCGGCGGTGGTGTCGGCGGCGGGCGAGAGCGCGGATCCCGGCGAGGCTGCGGGGCCGGGCGTCCACCGAGATCGGCGGGGCGCCGACCCGCTTGACGTAGTCGCGGATCCGGGCCCTACCCACGTCGGACACCGACCGTGAGTTGATCTCAGTGAGCGGTACCTCGGCGCCGGCGCCGAGGAGCCGGCCCGTCACGTCGAGGGTCGGCATCTCCCGGGAGATCACCAGCACCTGCTTGCGGGACTCCGCCGCCGCATGCATCGCGATGTTGAGTGCCGCGGTCGACTTCCCCACCCCGGGTCGGCCACCGAACACGTACACCCGCCCGCCGAACAGCCCGCCGAGCACCTGATCCAGTTCCCACCACGGCGATGGGATCCCGGGCCGTGACCCGCCAGGGGCGTGCGCGCGCTCGAACTCGTCGATCAGCTCGCTCCACGGCAGCGGGGCGTCGTGTTCCTGCTGCGGGCCGGCGACCGCGTCCAGCTCGGCGCGGGCAGCGGTCAGGGCGTCCGACGCGGTGCCGGGGTGGTGCGCCGCGGCTGAGCGGGCCCGGGCGATCGCGCGCAGCAGCTCGCGGCGGCGGGCGAGGTCGGCGACGGCGTCGGCGTGGCGGGCCGCGTGCGCCGCCGGTGCGGCGTTGAGCAGCTCCCGCCCGACGACCGCGCGGGTGCTCGTCGTCAGGGCGCTGTGGGCGGCGAGTTGGCGGGCCACCGAGGTTGGGTCGATGGCCCGGCGCTCGGCGGACAGGGCGCGGCAGGCGTCCCACACGGCGCCGCGGTGCGGGTCGTAGAAGTCGGTGCCGGGCAGCGCGGCCAGGACCCCGGCGAGGGCGTCGGGCTCGTAGGCGACCGCGCCGAGCAGCGCCTTCTCCGAGGCGTCCGAGCGGAGCTCCAGTTCGGTGATCTCGCCGGCGTCGTTCACCCGGCCGCCCTCCGTCCGGCGAGTGCCGCGCGGAGATCGTCGGCGTGCGCGTCGATGAACTCCACCGCCCTGGCCCGGGACCACTCCCGGGGCGGGGTCGGGTCGGACGGCGGTAGCGGCGACTCGATGTAGGCGATCCCGATCAGCCGGGCGGCCTCGATCGCCGCGGCGCGGGAGCGGAGCTCACCGATGGCGCCGTCCGGGTCGGCGGGCAGTGCGGGGACGACGGTGAGGTGGGTCTGTTCGGGTTCGTCGTCGTAGGACCCGGCGCGCAGCCAGGAGGCGGGGTAGGGGATGAACTGGGTCTCTCGGCCGGTCGCCGCCCAGCGTTGGACGTGGGCGCGGGCGGCGGCGATCACCCGGTCCGGTTCGACCTTGCGGGCGAGCACCTGGCGCCACGCCTTCCGGGCGTCCTCTTTTTTGATCTTCCGGGGGTAGATGGCCCAGAACTCGTCGAACCTCCTCGCCGCGTCGCGCTTGGCCGCCGCGGTAGCGGTGGCCGAAGTACTTACCCTTCTCCCCTTCTCCCCTTCTCCAGCATCGAGACTGTCGCGAGTCTGTCGCGAGAGTCCATCGAACAATCCGTCGCAGTCGGCGTTTCCGCTGGTCGGCGGCTTGTCGTCGCCGGAAGGGCGCGGATACCGGCTCTGGCCGGGTCGGTCCACCCGCTGGTGCTTGTCCCAGGTCGGGATGAACAGATAGGCCTTGCCGGCGACCTCGTATCGGACCACCAACAAGGCTCGCGACAGTCTCGCGAGACCTTCGCGAACATAGTCGCGGACCTCCTTCTGATCTTCCTCCAGGGGGAACAGATCAGCGGCGACCAGGCGGTAGTCGTCCAGGCCGACGCCGTTGTCGTCGACGTAGGACCAGAGGCCGATGAACAGCAGCCGATCCTCACGGGAGAGGGCTGCGATGTCATCGGAGCGCCAGAACTCGGGGCGGATCGAGCGGATGCGCATCAGGGGGCCGCCGTTCCGGTGACGCGGCGGGCGGCTTGGGGAGCGGTCACAGCGGCACCTCCTTCTTCGTCGTCGCGATGGTTGAGTCGGGTGAGTGCTTCGATGACCCGCCGGGCAGTCGGGTCATGGGATAGGCAGGTACAGCCGCGGCCCTTGCCGGTCGTGACAGGACGGGCGCATACCCGCCACTCATCGAGCGGGGCGGTCACGGGTCGTCCAGCAGCGCACGGAGTTCAGCGACCTGGTCGGGCGTGAAGTACTGCCGCAACCTGATCGCCACCGATGCCGGGGAGGTGAGCACGATCCGGGGCCTGCGCCACCCCTTCTCGCGGGCAGCGGCATTCGCGGTGACCTCACCGGCTACGACACGAGCGGCGAGTTCGGGGTCATCGCGCTTCAGACGGGCGACCAGATCCAGCGAGGTGCCACGTTCGTTATTAGGTACGGTGGCACCGGACCTATCTCGGCCCCGGCCAGTCGCACCACGCCGGGGTCCAGCCTCGACGTCTCCCGCGAGGAGTCCAGCAACCGTGGTTCGCAACCAGGGCGCCCGGTCCCGCCACTCGGCCCCGTCTTCATGGGGGTGGCGCAGTGCCAGCAGCTTCACCAGCTCAGCGCGCGTGGTGCCCAGCCCTCCGGGCTCAGGCGCCTCTATGAACGTCGTGAAGGAGGTGAATGGCCGGTCGGAGTTGTCCCGCAACCGCTCCCAGGTGCGGTCCTCCACGATCGCCGCGAGCAACCCGAACGCGCTCGCCGGACTCCCCCCGTCGCGGTGCAGCGCCTTCGCTGCACGGTAGGCGCGCATGGCGTCGGGAGTGAGCTGGTGGTTGCCGACCTCGCGGGTGGTCACGTCGGCCTGCCGCGCAGTTCCAAAGCCGCGTCACGTCGTCGGCGAGCGTCATCCTCGGTCACTGCTCCCGCCGACGTGCATTGAGCAAGGTCGTTCACCGCGAACGTGAAGTCCTTCATGTACTCGCCGTAGTTCGAGCTACCTGCGTAGATCCCGCGGTCCGACAGGGTGTCCTTGATGATCTGCGACGTCTCGGTCTTCAATGCCGCGATGCGTTCGTCCGTGGTCATCACTGGTCCAGTCGGACGGTGTACCCCGGCCATGCTCTCGGCGGGCGAGTCCCCGCGGGCCTCCTGCTGCACGCCGGCCTTGGTCAGCGTCTCGAAGAAGCTGAGCAGCGCCGTTCGATCGGCAGTGATACCCAGCTGTCGTGCGACAGAGTCGACTAAGCCGAACTGCTCGTGGCCGAGCTCGGAGTCGTTACTGACCGCCCGCACCCGGGTGGCGTGCGCGTCGTCGACGACGAACAGCGGCTCGTCCCGCTGGTTGTTCTCTCCGCCCGATTCATTCCGATCGGTGACCTCGGCGCGCTCCCGAAGTCCTTCGGCCATCTCCTGCCGCATCACTTTGATGAAGTTCTGCATCTTCGGGTCGTCGGGCGCGATGATCCGGCACGACTGCTCGCTGAACGTCGTCTTGTCCCAGGTGCGCAAACCGCGACCGACGAGCTGCATGAGATGGCCGGGGTCGCGGTAGTTGGTGAGGACGCCGACGACGCTGATCGACTTGCAGTCGTAACCGATGAACGCCATCCGAACGGTGATGAGCACGTCGGCCGGGTCGGTCTTGAACGCCTGCAACGCTCGTCGGGCGTTCTCATCGTCGTCGGAGGTGGCGATGCTCGCCCGCAGCGTGGGGTAGGTGGCGCGCAGGTATCGGTGCACAGCCTTGGCTTCGTTCATGTCCATGCAGGAGATGAGGCCGCGGTGTTCGGGGTGCTGGTGCTGCTTGTCCTGCACCGACGACACGACTGCATCAGCAAGGGGCTGCCACACATCGGCGCGACGGAGCACGTCGCGGAGGTCGGTGCCGTCGCGGGACAGGTCGTACTCGGTGACTGTGCCGGTCGCCTGTTCCCGGCGTCGCACCTTGGCGTCGATGAACGTCGCCTCGAACGTGCGCAGGTATCCCTCGCGCACTCCGTCCTGGTAGGTCGACTCCACATCCGAGAGCAGCGGTCGGAGCCCGTGCTCGTTCTTGTCGCCGTAGTCGGCGAGGATCAACGGGAAGTTGTCGGAGCGGTACGGGGTGCCGGTCATCAGCAGGGTGTGCGCGGAGTAGTGGTGCAGTAGCTTCACCATCTCGCCGGCGCGGGTGCCGCCGCCGCGGTCGCCTTCCTCGCCGCAGAACTGCGCCTCGTCGGCGACCAGCAGGAACCGGCTCTCGTGCTGCCGGGCGAACGACTCGAACGCGGTCTGCCCGTGCGCGGTCACCAGCGAGGAGTAGGTGCTGACCACCCCGCGGCCGCGCGAGCCGGGCGGCAGAAGGGGTGTGCGGTTGCGGGTGTGCTCGATGAACTCGATCCGCCCAGCGGCGTCGAACAGCTGGAAGTCCCCGGCCCAGTCCTCCGGGATGGCCCGGCGCGGCTCGGAAACGACAGGTGACCGCCAGTCGAGCTCGCACTGCTGCGCGAGGGTGATCCGAGGGACGAGCGTGACCACGTAGTCGATGACGCCGTCGCGGAACATGTGGCAGGCGGTGGCCTGACTGGTGATGGTCTTCCCGGAGCCGGGGGAGGCGAGGACGACGGTGACGCGCTTGCCTGCGGCGTGGTTGTCGCGGACGGCCTCGATGACATTCGCCTGGAACGGCCGCGGTCGGAACGAGTCGAAGTAGGCCACTCGGTTGCCCTTCTTGAGGTTGCACGGCGGGCAGAGCGCCTGGCCGTTGATGACGTCGGTGATGCCGCCGCGGGAGTGCGGGTCGACGTGGTCGGAGTGCCAGCCGCGGTCAAGCTCGACGTCGCACTCGACGCAGCGACCGCCCGCCGCCAGGTAAAGCGCTGCTCGCTCGGCGGCGCTGAACCGCCGGCGCGGATCCACTGTCTCCATGGTCAGAACGGCGGTTCGTCGCCCGGAGCGGCGGCCCACGGGTCGTCCACGGCCGCCGCCTGCTGCTGACGGGCGGCGCCCGAGCGCTCGGCCTTGCTGACCTTCGCGGTGGCGTAGCGCAGCTCCGGGCCGACCGCGTCGACGTCCATCTCGATCGACGTCCGCTTCTCGCCGTCCTTGTCATAGGAACGGACCCGGAGCCGGCCCTGCACGAGCACGCGGGTGCCCTTCACCAGCGACTCGGCGGTGTGCTCGCCGAGTTCCCGCCAGGCGGCGCAGCGAACCCACATCGTCTCGCCATCCGCCCACTGGTCGCCCTGCTTCACCCGCGGCGTGCTGGCCACGGTGAAATTGCAGACGGCCACCCCGGAGGGCAGGAAGCGCAGCTCCGGTTCGCCTGCGCAGTTGCCGATCAAGGTCACAACCGGTTCGTTCGCCATGTCAGGCGGCCTCACGTTCGTCTCGGGGCGCCTCAACGGGCGCCCATCCGTGGGTGGTCGGTAGCTGCCACCGGCGGCCGTGGCGCAGCACGGGCCGGGTGGCGGGGTCGTCGTGGGACGCGACGATGTAGCCGCGCTCCCGCGCCCACGCCGGGTTCGCGTGCGCCCGGGCATGGCACGCCGTGCAGGTGACCAGGAGGTTCGCCAGCTCGTCGGGGCCGCCCTGCGAGCGCAGCTTGCGGTGGTGGGCTTCGCAGCGGCTCAGCTGCAGCGGGCCACCGCCGATGTCGCACCTCCCGCCGGCCCGGGCGTGCACGGCCTCACGGAGCAGCGGGATCCGGGACCGGCCGAAGCGCAGCGGCCTCGGCTTGCTCCGCTCCAACGGGCCGCGCCGCCGCAGGGGCTTGCCGCCGGCGAGTCGGGTGCGCCGCGCCAGCGGTCCGCCGCGCTTCACGCCGCCGCCCCGTCCCGGCCAGCCAAGGTGATCTCCGACCGGACCACGGCCCCGACCGACCGGCCGACGTCGATCCGCACCTTCACCGAATCGATCTGGCGTCGGATCCCGCGGACCACGGCCTCCGCGGTCTCGGCGGCGAGCCGCTCGGCGTGGGTGTCCACGATCGACTGGTGTTTGCGGACATCCATCGGACCCTCAGCCGACAGGAACGCCTTCGACAGGCTCAGCGTGTAGTCCTCACGGGCGTTTACCGCCTCGCGTTCGGCGTGCTCGATGCGGACCACCAACGCACCGAGCTCGCGGGAGAGCTGGGCGAGCTGCAGCGCCACGTCGTTCGGGGTGAGCTGCCCGCTCACGTCGGAGCCCCGTTCGTCGCGACGAGCTCATGCGACGGCACCCCGGACAGGGCCTGGCGGAACGCCTCGATCCGCGCAGCGTCGGTCTCCTCCCGCAGCGCCGTCCCACCAGCCTGGGCCTTGTAGCGGTTCGCCACGATCGTCAGGTCGTAGCCGTTCTCGGTGCAGGTGGCGCGCAGCGCGGCGCGGGCGAGGTCGGCGGGCGCTTCCTGCCGCGGCGGCGGGGTCGGCGCTCGTTCGTAGGTCTGCGCGTCCGCGTCGGACTCGTCGGTCGGCAGGCACAGCGCCTGCAGCAGCGCGATGCGGTAGGCGACGCTCATCGCCTTCGGTGCGCCCTTGTCCCCGAAGTCCATCGACTCTCCCGGCGTCACACAGTCGATGTAATCCCCGGCCGGACCGTGGAAGCGGTAGCGGACCTTGACGGTGCACTCTCGCGACGGCTTGCCGGTGGAGGTCGTGACGTCGCGGTAATGGACCTCCTCGAGCATCGGGACGACCACGACACCGTGCCGGCGTAGTGCCGGTCCGACCGCGTTGACGACCGCGTCGATGCCGCGGAAGGCGTACCCCTGCTGCTGGTTGCGGTCTCCCTTGCGGACCGCGCGGACGTCTTCCATGACCTTCGACAGGGCCACGACGACGGGGGGCTCGGTCATGCGACACCTCGGGGGGGCTCGCTGCGCCACGGCAGGTGCACGATGGGGATCCCGTCGGTGCAGTGCGGGCAGCGGGTGGTGGAACCGGGCTGCGCGCCGGTCAGCGGGTTGGTCCCGGCGACGAGCCGCAGCCGCCGACTACCGGCGCAGACGGCGCACAGGTCGGGGCGGGACGCGACCACGAGGTGCCGGGTCACGACGCCGCCTCGGCCTGGTCGATCGCGGGCCGGCCGTCCCAGC
>DATLGM010000234.1:0-7202 GCA_035540515.1 Egibacteraceae bacterium
CGCCCGGCTCCAGCCGACTCCCGCCGTCGGGCGCCATGTCGACCACCGTGCCGCCGGGCACCTGCGGCCGCTGGTTCGGTCCGAGCTCGACCCGCTCGGTCTGGACGTCCACCTCGTACTCGGCGTCTTCGAGCACGGACACGGCTCGCTGCTGGCGCATCCCGACGACGTCGGGCACACGGGGCGGGTCACCCTGGCCGTTGGAGACCAGCAGGGTCACGAGCTTGCCGGGCGGCACCCGCGTGCCCGGTTCGGGGCGCTGGTCGACGATCGTGCCGCGGTCGCGGTAGTCATCCACCCGCCGCACCTCGATGTTGAACGTGTAGTCCTCGGCGTACTCCTCGACGACGTCGGGAGCATGCTGCTCGTCGAAGTCGGGGACCTCGACCGGGTCGACCGATGGCGGCTGCGCAAACGCCTCCTGGTCGAGCTGGTCGACCACGTCGGCCATGTACGCCGACCACAGGGCCGTCGGCAGCGACCCGCCGGTCACCAGGTCGACACCCAGGACGTCCTCCATCCGGCGCGGCTGCTCGAACCCCACCCAGGCGGCCGTCACCATCTGCGGCACGTAGCCCACGAACCACGCGTCCTTGTAGTCGTCGGTCGTGCCGGTCTTGCCGGCGACGGGACGGCCGAGGTCAGCCGCCGTTGCAGTGCCGGCGTTGACCGGCTCCTGCAACAGGTCGTTGACGTGTGCGGCGAGGTCGGCGTCGAAGCGCTCGCGGCACGACGCCCGGTACTCCTGGTCGCCGCCGCCCGCAGCCTCGCCCAGCTCGATGCGGGTGACCACCAGCGGCTGGCAGTACTCGCCGCCGCTGGCGAACGTCGCGTACGAAGCGGCCATGGCGACGGGGAAGGCACTGCCGCTGCCCAGCGCCACGGAGCACTGCTCGGGCAGCTGCCCACCGACCAGCCCCAGCCCGCGTGCGGTCTCGACGAGACGGTCCGGGCCCAGCAGGCCGGCCAGCTTGGCGTGATACACGTTGTTGGACACCCGGATGGCCTCGGCCATGTCCTTGATGCCGGGGTCCTCGCTGTAGTTGCGCGGACGGTACGCATCCCCGTCGTCGTCGCAGCCGTCGATCGCCTGTCCGTCGCGGGTGCGCTCCTCCCACCCCACCGGGACCCCCTCCTGCAGCGCTGCGGCAAGGACGAAGGGCTTAAAAGCGCTACCGGGCTGGCGGCCGCTGCCCCCCAGCCCCGGCACCGCGGGGTTGACCATCGTGTTGGGGCAGTCGTCGTCGCCGTCGCCACAGGTGCCCCACGACTTCGGCCCGACCGCCATGGCGCGCACCGCACCGGTCCCCGGTTGGATGCTGACCAGCGTCGCCAGCGGTGAGGTCGCCGGGTCGCCCATGAGGTCGGCGATCGCCTCGGTCGCCTGCCGCTGGAAGGCCGGCTGCAGTGTGGTGTGCACCGTCAGACCGCCACCGAACACCAGCCGTTCCCGTCGCTGGGGCTCGTCACCGAGCACCTCGTCGTAGCGCTCGTCGGTCAACAGCAGGTGGCGCACGTATGCGACGAAGAACGGCTCCTGCGGCGGCGGTGGCGGATTGACGTCCAGCGCGAGGTCGCGCTCCCGCGCCTGGTCGGCTGCTGCGCGGTCGACGCGGTCGGTCGCCACCAGCCGCTCGAGGACCCGGTCGCGAGCGTCCTTGGCCTGGTCCGGGTTGTCGACCGGGTTCAACCGGGACGGTGACGGGATCAGTCCGACCAGGGTCGCGGCCTGACCGAGGTGGAGGTCGGCCGCCGAGGAGTTGAAGTACAGCTCGGCCGCGGCCTGGATCCCGTAGGCGCCCTGACCGAAGTACGTCTCGTTGAGATAGCGCTGGAGGATCTCGTCCTTGGTCAACCGCCGCTCCAGCTGCAGCGCGTACCACGCCTCGGTGAGCTTGCGTCGAACGGTCCGGGACGAGTCCAGGTACACGTTCTTCACCAGCTGCTGGGTGATGGTTGACCCGCCTTGCTCCACGTCGCCGCTACGGAGGTTGGCGACAGCGGCCCGCATGACGGCGCGGTGGTCGATGCCGGGGTGCTCGTAGAACTGGCTGTCCTCGGACGCCAGCACGGCGTCGACGACGACGTCGGCCACCTTGTCGAGGTCGACGCGCACGCGGTTGACCTCGTCGTACAGCGTCGCCAGCTCCGACCCGTCAGCGGCAAGCAGCACCGACCGCTCCGTGACGGGATCCAGGTCACCGGGCAGCGGCGGGGCGTCGCTGAGCAACCGCAGGACGGGCTCGCCGAGTGCGACGGCGGCGCGGGGAGGCAGGACGTAGACGATCGCGGCGAACGCGACCGGCAGCACGACCAGCAAGGCCGCGGCCATGGCCAGCTTGACCGGCCAGGCACGGCGCCGCAGCCAGCGCGCTGCGCCGGCGAACGGTCGGGTCAGTTGTCGGGTGAGCGCCGTCATCGGGCCGCCAGGGGTCGCGGGCAGCGGTCCGTCGCGTGATCTACCCGCTGCCGCACGGCCGCCAACCTCAGCGTCGCCGCCGGCCGCGCTGGGCTCGCTCGGTCAGGACGCGCTGCTGCGCGACCTGCTGTGCCTCGGCCGCGAGCTTGGCGTACGACTCCCACCGCTGCGGATCCAGGTCGCCGGATTCCAAGGCGGCGAGGACAGCACAGCCCGGCTCGGCCTCGTGGGCGCAGTCGGAGAACCGGCACCGCGCGGCGAGCTCCTCGATGTCGCTGAACGCCCCCTCGTCGACGGTCTCCTCCAGCATGCCGACGCTGCGCAGGCCGGGCGTGTCGATCAGCAGCCCTCCGGAGGGAAGGCGCAGCAGCTGTCGGTGCGACGTCGTGTGCCGGCCCTTGCCGTCCTTGCGCACCTCCTGCTCGGCGAGACTGTGTTCGCCCGTCAGGCGGTTTGCCAGCGTCGACTTGCCGGCCCCCGACTGGCCGACGAGCACGACGGTCTGGCCCGGTTGCAGATGCCGCTGCAGGTCGCCCAGTCCGGTCCCGGCACGGGAGCTGATCGCGACGACTTCCACCTCGCGCACGTGGCGGCGGACCTGATCGAGCGCCGACGCCACGTCGTCATGCAGGTCCGCCTTGGTCAGGACCAGCACCGGCTGGGCGCCACCCGTCAGGGCCAGTGACAAGAACCGGTCCGTGCGGCGCGGGTTGTACGCGACGTCCAGGGCCACCACGATCAGCACCGTGTCGATGTTCGCGGCCAGCGCCTGGGGCTGGGTCCGCTCGTCGTCGCCGGCGTTGCGCTGCAGCAGGCTGGTGCGGGGCAGGACGTGCTCGGCCAGCGGGGGACCTCCGCCCGGGTCGTCGCGCAGCACGACCCAGTCACCGACCGTCGGCGCGTCCAGCGGGTCGGCCAGCCGCCGGAAGCGTGGATGCTTGCGTGCCCGCCGGGAGCCGTCTGCGGTCTCCACGTTCAGCCAGCCGCCGCGGTCGATGCGGCTGACCCTGCCAGGCCAGCCATCGTCGTCGTGCGCGCGGAACGCCTCGGCGTGACGGGGCTTCCAGCCGAGTTCGTGCAGGGACTGCGCCATGCGGGCCACCGGCGTGCAGGGTACGCAGCCGCCTGGGGGCGTGGGTGCAGACTGCCCGTGTGGAACCCGACGTTGCGCACGCCCTGCAGCTGGCCGTCGATCTGATCGGGACGTTCGTCTTCGCGCTCAGCGGCGCCCTGCTCGCCGTGCGCAAGGACCTCGACGCCTTCGGGGTCGCGGCGTTGTCGCTGGCCGCCGGCATGGGCGGCGGCATGCTGCGCGACGTGCTCATCGGTGCGGTGCCGCCCGTGGCGCTGGTCGATGCCCGCTACGTGATCGGGGCGCTCGCCGCGGCGGCGGTCGGGTTCGTCTCCCACCACCAGCTCGAGCGGCTGGGGCCGGCGGTGCGGCTGTTCGACGCCGCGGGGTTGGCGTTCTTCGCGGTCGCCGGCGCGGCCAAGGCATCCGCCGCCGAGCTCCCGGCCTTCGCCGCGGTCGGGATGGGGGTCGTGACCGCCGTCGGCGGCGGCATCCTGCGCGACGTGCTCGCCGACGAGCTGCCCCTGGTCCTGCGTCGCGAGATCTACGCCGTCGCGGCGCTGCTGGGCGCGGGCGTGGTCGCCGGTGCGTACGCCCTCGGGCAGTACGGGCCTGTGGCCGCCGCCGTTGGCATCGCGCTGACGTTTCTGGTGCGATTGGTCGCCCTGCGCCGCAACTGGAACGCGCCGACCGCGCCCCAACCCCCGGACTGACATGACTGCTGCAACCCCCCTGTTCCGCGGCCCCGGTGTCGCACTCATCACGCTGTTCGACCGCGACGGCACCTTGCTGCTGCAGGACACTGCCGCCTTCGCCGCCGACCTGGCCGCCAAGGGCGCCGCGGCCGTGCTGGTCGCGGGCACCACCGGGGAGTTCTGGGCCCTGACCGACGACGAGCGGGTGGATCTGGTAGCCGCCGTGCGCTCGGCGCTACCCCGGAGCGTCCCGGTGATCGCCGGCGTCGGCGCGTACACCACCACGGCGGCCGTGGCGCTGTGCGGCCGAGTGCGCGAGGCCGGCGCGGACGCCGCCCTGGCCTTCGTCCCGCACGGCGAGAAGCCAGCCGAGGTGTACGCCCGGCTCCGCGACACCCTGGGCGATCTCCCGCTGTTGGCGTATCACTTCCCCGCCGCCGGCTACGAGCCGTTGGACGTGGAGGCGCTGGCCGACCTGGGCATCGACGGGATCAAGGACTCGTCGGGCGAGCCGGCGCGGCTGCTGCGCACCCGCCCGCTGCTGCCGGCCGCGACCTACACCGGGTCGGCGCTGCTCGTCAGCCTTGCGGCCGCCTTGCAGCTGCCTGGTGCGCTGCTCGCTCTGTCCAACGTCGAGCCCGCCACGGCGCAGGCGGCGTGGCACGGTGACCTCACCGCTCAGGGGCGGCTTGCCGACCTGCACGCCCAGCTGGCGGCCGAGCCGCCTCCGGTGGTGCTCAAGCGCCTGGTCGCGGACCGCCATGGCACGCCGGCGTGGACGCGAACGCGTCCGGCCGGCGCCATGGGCTGACCGTCACGACGCCTCGTCGCCGACCGCCTCGGCGAGCTCGTCCTTGGTCATCGACGACCGACCCGGCACGTCCTGCTCCTTGGCGCGCTCGTACAGCTCGTCGCGGGTGAGGTCCTGCTCCGCGCCGGCGGAACCGCCCGCCTGTCCGCCCTGACGCCGCGCCTTGGCCTCCTGCAGCCGCTGTCCCATCGCCGCCAGGCGCTCGTCGCCGAAGACCTCCCGCAGCTTGGGGAACAGCTCCTCCTCTTCCTCCTCGGCGTGGTGCTCGACGTTCTCGATGAGCACCGTCATCTTCGCCACCCACGCGTCGTCGTCGGGCTGCAGCTGCGCGATCTCGCCCATGAGAACCTCGACGACGTGGTGCTCCTCGACGCCTTCCTTGACGAGCTCCTCGGCCTCTTCGCCGACCTGCTCGGCCTCCGGGTAGAAGACCTCCTCCTCGATCGAGGTGTGCACCTCGAGCTCGGCGAAGATCTTCTGCTGGACCTCTGCCAGCCGCTGCGTGTCACCGGCTTCCTTGGCCTTGGAGAACTGCTCGAACAGCTCACGCACGGTGTCATGGTCGGACTTCAGCAGCTCGAGGGCGTCCACGGGTGGCTCCTTGTGTCTGGGGCTTGGGCGCTGTTCATCCCCCGCCGGCAGCGGGCTAATCACCCACCGACCGCGCGTCGATGCGGTACTCCCAGGGCCCCAACATCACCGTCGTGTCGTGCAGCGGCGCGGCCGCCGGCGCGTCGCCCAGGTTGACCGCCACCGCCACCGTCTGGGCGTCGCTGTGCCAGGACCACGCCAGCGCCCGGCTGTCGCACGCGTGCAGCTGCCACCGCCCCGTCCGCATGCCGCTGTCCGCGATCCGACCGAGCAGCGTCCGGTAGAACGCCCGCAGGCGCTGGTCGACCGGCTCGTCGGGCCGGCGGCCCAGCTGCACTGGTGGCCGCTGCCGCCGCCCCTCCGCCTGCCCTTCGTACAGCAGCACCGCACCCGGCAACGTGCACACCGCCGCCGCGGCGGCCTCCAGCGCAGCCGCAGGTAACCGCGAGGCGGCGCGCGGCTCGTCGTGGTTCTCAAGGAAGCGCACCACCCGCCGCTGGTAGGCCAGGTCCGCGGTGAGGTGGTCCCACACGTCGTCGACGCGCAGCTCGACGAGCCGGTCGTACAGCGTCTTGTCGTAGCAGTAGTCGAACCCCTGCTGCAGCAGTGGCCACTCCATCCCCCAGTAGGCCTCGGCGACGAACAGGAAGTCCGGCGCGCTCGTCCGCACGGCGGCGATGATGGCCGGCCAGAACTCGTCGTCCGGGGGTGCACCCGCCCGCTCGCCCCACGTGCGCGCGAAGACCTCGGTGGTCATCAGCATGGCCATGTCGCAGCGCACCCCGTCGGCACGGTCGGCGATCCTGCGCAGCGTCTCGACGGTCGCCGCCCGCAGCGCCGGCGAGAACGCGTCAAGTTGCGCGACGTCCGTCCACGGCGGGAAGTACGGATCGCGAGCCAGCGCCACGACCCGGTCGTCGACGGCGAAGAACTCGCCGGGGCGCTCCGACACATCCTGCTCGTCGCCGGTGATGACCAGGCCGCGCGGATCGGTGACCCAGTCGTGGTCACGCGCGACGTGGTTGGGGACGTAGTCGACCAGCAGCCGGACACCCCGGCGGGTCAGCGAGGCCCGTGCCGCAGCCAGCCCGTCGTCCCCCCCGAGGTGCGCGTCGACGGTGTAGGCACGAATGCAGTACGGGGAGCCGACGATGTCGTCGTCGGTGAGGTCGGCCAGCGCGGCCGCGAGCTCTGCGCGGACCCCCGGTTCCGTCCGGGCGATGGCCGCGCCCACCGGGCTGCGCTCCCACACCCCCATCAGCCAGACCGCGTCGACGCCCGGCAGCAAGACCTCGTCCCAGTCCGCAGCGGTCAGGGTCCCCAGGTCGACGTGGCGGCCGTGTCGCCGGCTCAGCTCGTCGAGCCACACCCACGTGTTGATCTCCAGGATGATCGGCTGCTGAGGCCACCCCGCGGCCGGCGTCGACACAGTCATGCGGGGCATGATCGCAGCCACATCGCCGGCGGCGCCGAACGTGCTTAGCCTGTTGGCGATGGCGGGCCCGACCTTCGCCGAGCTGCAACGGCGACTTCACGATCGTCTCCACGACGGCACCCCCGAGACGTCGGCGCGGGTGATCGTCGCGTGTCCCTCGCTGTCGTTTCCCGTCGAGG
>DATLGM010000235.1:0-24941 GCA_035540515.1 Egibacteraceae bacterium
AGCGACGCCGGCGGGTACATCACCGGTCAGACGCTGGCCGTCGACGGCGGCATGACGATCACCTAGGAGTCAAAGCCCAGCCCCAGGCGGTGGATCATCCGCAGCCACAGGTTCTCGCGACCGGCGTTGGCATCGGCGCGCGCGTACGACCAGCGGGTGAGGTTGATCACGGCTGCGCGCAGCGGCTCCGGCGGGAACGGCAGCGGCTTGGTGCGCACCATCTCCAGCGCGGTCCGCTCGGTCGCCCTTCCCCACAGCAGGTCGAGCAGCACCTGCGCCCTGAACCGCGTCGCGCCGACCCCCAGGCCGGTGTAGCCGGCCGCGTACGCCACCTTCCCCCGCGCCGCAGTGCCGAAGAACACGCTGACCCGGCTCGACGTGTCAATCACCCCGCCCCAACGGTGCGTGAACCTCACACCCCGCAGCTGCGGGAACGTCGTGAAGAAGTGCTCGGCGAGCAGCGCAAAGGTCGCCGGCCGCTGCTGCAGCTGCGGAGCCACCCGGTTGCCGTAGTGGTACACCGCGTCGTAGCCACCCCACAGGACCCGGTTGTCCGCGGTCAGCCGGTAGTAGTGGAACTGGTTTCCCGAATCCGACAGCCCCTGGCGGCGCCGCCACCCGATGGTGGCCAGCTGCTGCGCCGTCAGCGGCTCGGTGACCAGGGCGTAGTCGTAGACCGGGACGACGTAGTGGCGCAGGCGGCGCAGCAGCGGCGGGAACGCGTTGGTGGCGAGCACCACGCGCGGGGCCGTCACCCTCGCGGCCGAGGTCGCCAGTCGCACGGTCGACCGGTCGTCGATCAGGTCGGTCACCGGTGTGTGCTCGTACAGGCGCACCCCGCTGTCCGCACACGCCCGGGCAAGCCCCCAGGCCAGCTTGGCGGGGTCGACCAGCGCAACGGCGCGGCCGATCTCCAACCCGCCCACATAGGTCGGTGAGTCGACCTCGGCGCGGGTCTGCTCAGCGTCGAGCACCGCCACGTCGTGACCGTACGTCCGGGCGAGCCGCGCCTCGTCGTCCAGCCACGGGAGCTGATGCGGCTCGGTGGCGACCATGATCTCGCCGGTGCGCTCCCAGTCGCAATCGATGCCGTAGCGGTGCAGCGACGTCTCCAGCGCGTCGAGGTTGTCCATGCCCAGCCGCTCCAGTACCGGCATCTCGGCCGGCCACCGCGACTCCCCGTTGGCCAGACCGTGCGTGAGGCTGGACGCGCAGAACCCCCCGTTGCGCCCCGACGCGGCCCAGCCCACGCGGTTGCCCTCGAGCACCACGACGTCCAGGGACGGGTCGGCCTCCTTGGCCAGCAGCGCCGTCCACAGCCCGCTGTACCCGCCGCCGACGATCGCGAGGTCGGCGCGGGTGGGACCGTCCAGCGGCGGACGGGCCGATGGGGCCAGCGCCGGCCGGTCCAGCCAGTAGCACGCGGGCTCGGCGTCCCGCAGCGCCTCGTCCATCCCCGCAGCCTACGTCCAGGCGTCACCGCGCGCCCGCATGGGGGAAGATGGCGCCATGGACGGCACGAGGAGCAGCTGATGGCCGCAGCGCGGATGGTGCTGCGAGTACTGCGGGATCCCAAGTTCCGAGCCCTGGTGATCAGCCTCGGGCCTGCGGCGGGCAAGCTTGCCACCGACCTGGTGCGCCAGCAACGGTGGCGGCAGCTGGCAGTGGTGCACGCCGACAGCGTCGTCGACGGCTCGCTGAAGAAGCTCGTGCTGTCGGCGCAGCCGCACTGGGTGGTGTGGAGCGGCGACGAGGCCGTCGCGGTGTATCCGCCGTTCGACGGTGACCTTGACGAGGCGCTCCGCAACGTCGACCTGGGCAAGCGCGTGCGGCCCGACGAGATGCCGTCACGCCAACGCCGGGAGCGTGTCCGGCAACGCGGCCGGGCACTGCGACGGTCGCTGTCGCTGCCCCACCGCCGCCATGCGCTGGAGCGCCGCCCGGAAGGCGACTGACCCAGGAAGGAATCGCCCGTGTCGACGGCGAAGGGTGTTCGAACCGGACAGCCCGACGCGGAGGCGAAGCCCGAAATGAAGCGACTGCTGATCCTGCTGGTGGCCCTGGCACTGGGCCTGACCCTCGGCCCGACGGCGGTGGCCGGAGCCGCGGCCGACGAGCACTCCGACAACATGTCGCTGGTGGGCCGTTGGGACGACAACGGCACCTACCGTGAGGGCAGCGACCTCGCCTTCTGGGGGAACACCGCGGTCCTGGGCCGCTACAACGGCATGGAGCTGCTCGACATCTCCCGTCCGGACAACCCACGGCACGTCGGCAAGCTGAAGTGCAACGGCAACCAGAACGACGTGACGATCTGGGGGACGCTGGCCTTCATCAGCGTCGACTCGCCGATGAGCCACGACGGTTGCGACTCCCCCGCGGCCACGCCCGTGGAGTACGCCACCGGAACCGCCTGGGAAGGCATCCGGATCATCGACGTGTCCAAGCCCTCGTCGCCTGAGCAGATCGCGACGGTCTACAACGACTGCGGTTCGCACACCCACACGATCATCCCGGACCTGCAGCACCGCGACCGCTTCACCGGGCAGCCCGACCCGAGGGTGCTGCTGTACAGCCACTCCTACCCCCTCGGTGGCCAGGGGGTCCGCTGCAACGCCGCGACCCAGCGCAAGATCGCCGTCGTCGAGGTTCCCCTGAACCGCCCGACCGAGGCGCGGGTCATCAACACGCCCGACGTGTCGCCGGCGGTCGGCTGCCACGACATCACCATCTTCCTGCCCCGCAAGCTCGCCGGCGCCGCATGCATCTCCGAGTCGCAGATCTGGGACATCTCCGACCCGGTCAACCCGGTGATCCTGTCGCGGATCCGCAATCCCGCCATGCAGATCCACCACTCCTCGGCGTTCTCCTGGGACGGTGACGTGCTGGTCCTGGGCGACGAGAAGGGCGGGGCGGCCGCAGCCAGCGGGTGCAACACCAGCGGCAGCGCGCCGACCGGGGCGATGTGGTTCTACGACATCTCCGACCCGCTGCGCCCGCAGGAGAAGGGTTACTTCGTCCCACCGCAGAACGAGGTGTCGACGATGTGCACGGCCCACAACTTCAACGTCATTCCTGTCCGCAGCGACAAGCGGATCCTGACGACGAGCTGGTACCACGGCGGCACCCACGTCATCGACTTCACCGACCCGTCGAACCCCAAGCAGCTCGGCTACTACAAGACCAAGGACGGCGTGCGCGGCACCCCGTGGTCGTCGTACTGGTACAACGGCCACATCTACGCCAACAACTTCGACGCCGGCTATGTCCCGCCGGTTCCGGAGAGCCGAGGCCTGGACGTCTTCCGCATCGACCACCCTGACCTGACCAACGTCCGGACCCTGACGCGGCTCAACCCGCAGCTGCAGGAGCCGCTGACCGGTCTGGCACCAAGGGCACAGGGCACACCGATCACCGCGGCGCAGCGCCAGCAGGCCATCGCGCGTCAGGCCGAGATCCGCGCCGAGGCGGCGCCGGCCGGCGCCGACCTGCCGACGCCGTTCTGCGTCCTGCAGGTCTGATTCCGGCCGAGTCCGCCCGCCCCGGACGAGGTGGTTGAAATCAAGGGCCGCTCCGGCCCGAAAGTTCAACCGCCTCGGACGCCGGGCGAGGGTACGGGGAGAGGGTCAGGCGCCGCGGAGGCCGGCGGCGCGAAGCACCGTCAGGGTCTGGGCCAACGGGAGGCCCACGACGTTGGTGTAGCTACCGTCGATGCGCTCGACGAACGCCGCCGCCCGTCCCTGGATCCCGTACCCGCCGGCCTTGTCCAACGGCTCGCCGGTCGCCACGTACCTGCGGATCGCCGCGTCGTCCAACGGGGCGAACGTCACGGCTGTGCTGACGACGATCTCGCGGCGGTCCCCGGCACCCAGCGCAACGACGCCGGTGCTGACGGTGTGGGTGCGCCCGGCAAGGCGGCGCAGCATCGCGACCGCGTCACGCTCGTCCTCCGGCTTGCCGAGGATGTGGCCGTCGAGCACCACGGTGGTGTCGGCGCCGAGCACCACGATCCCAGGGCGGCCTGACGCAGCCTCGGCCTTCGCCCGCGCCAGTCGAACGACGTAGACCTCGGGTGCCTCTCCGTCACGAACGGTCTCGTCGACGTCCGCCGGCGCGACGACGGGGTCGAGCCCGGCGAGGCGCAGCAGGTCGAGGCGACGCGGCGACGCCGACGCCAAGACGAGGTCAGCCTCGGGGGACGGGGTTGGCATCTCGACGGACGATAGCCGCGCGGGCCTACGATTGAGCCCCGGATCAGGGGAGGCGGGATGGCGAGGCAGCGGGTGGTGCTGTGCGCGGTGGCCCACCCCGACGACGACGTCTTGGGCGACGACGGCGGCCTTCCTGGACCTCACCAGGCGGGACGGTCCTGGCTTCCGGCGGCTGTTCCATGCCGCCTGGCCGCAGTCCGCGCTGGACCGGGTCAACAGCCGGCGGATCGCGGCGGGTCTGCAGCCCTTCGATCCCACCGTCGTCTATGAGCCACGCGGTGTGCCCGACGAGCACATCGCCTGCACGATCGACCAGCGCGAGGTGGTTGCGGTGATCCGGGAGGCGTTCCGGGCCCACCGTTCGCAGTGGAGCTCGTACTGGTCGACGATGGATGACCAGGCGTGGGTCTCGTCAGCCGGTGAGAGCCACCTCGTCCAGGCCTGGCCTGCGCGCGATCGGCGGGCGCCGACCCTGCGCGATCCGCTCGAGGGACTGTGACGCCGCCCCGCGATCGCGTCAGCCGCCGCTGACGGCCAGCGCCGGCTCGGCGACAGATGGCAGGGCGTCGCGGTCGTCGCACCACCCGTCGGGCAGCACCAGCCGCGGCATCGCGCCGGTGCGTCCCCGGGGCGCGCGGACCGCGGAGTCCACGACCTGCAGCTGCGGGTCGAGGCCGTCGAGCAGGGTCGTGACCTCCGCGGCGGCCTCGGCCAGCCCGGCGCGCCGATGGGCGTCGTGGCCGACCGGATAGCCCTGCAGGTACCAGCGCAGGTGCTTGCGGAAGCGACGCACCGCCGCGACCTCGTCGCCGTACCACTCCAGCGACAGGTGCAGGTGCCGGCGGGCGTCGGCAACGACGTCCCCCAGCGGCGGGGGGCCCACCGGCGGCAGGCCGGCGAAGGCCCGCGCAAGGTCGGAGAACAGCCACGGTCGCCCCATGCAGCCGCGTCCGATCACCACACCGTCGCAGCCTGTCTGGGCGACCATCGCCAGGGCGTCAGCAGCGGCCCAGATATCACCGTTGCCCAGGACCGGAATCGCCGGCAGCGCCTCTTTCAGCGCCGCGATCGCCTCCCATCGCGCGGTACCGGCATAACCCTGCACCGCAGTCCGGGCATGCAGCGCGACTGCCGCGACACCCAGATCGGCTGCCTGCCGTCCCGCCTCCAGGAAGGTGACGCGGTCGTCGTCGAGACCGATGCGCATCTTGACCGTGACCGGGACGCCGGCCGCGGCGGACACCGCGGCGTGCACGACGTCGGCGAACAGCCGGCGCTTGTACGGCAGCGCCGCGCCACCGCCGTTGCGCGTGATCTTGGGGACCGGGCACCCGAAGTTGAGGTCGACGTGCTCGATGCCGGCGTCGACCAGGCGCCGGACCGCCTCGCCCATGACAACCGGGTCCGAGCCGTACAGCTGCAACGAGCGGATGGGCTCGGCCGGGTGGTGGCGTGTCATCTCCTTCGACTTGCGGTTGCCTTCGACCAGCCCGCGGGCGGTCACCATCTCCGAGACGAACAGCCCGCCCCCCGCCGCGGCGCAGACGACACGAAACGGCGCGTCGGTCACGCCCGCCATGGGCGCGAGCACGACCGGCGGGTCGACGCGATGAGGTCCGATGGTCAGCGGCATCAGCCCATTGTGACGCCGGCCATCGCGGTCGCGATCAGGCGATCAGACGCCCAGCTCGACTTTGCGCCCCAGCCGCGCCTCGAGGATCTGTGCCGACTCGTCGACGAGCCGGTGAGACAGCTCGTTGAAGGCCCGTGCCGCAGCCAGCTCCTCTCCGATCAGCGGCACGTTCGGGTCGCTCGGGTTGCGGCGGGCCGACCCGTGGGCCACGCACTCGGCGTTGCCCATGCGCACGGTGACGGTCGCATCGGTGGTCTCCGTCGTCTCCTCGAACACGATGTCCGCGGTCCAGGTCTTGGTGGTCATAGCGGCCCTCCTCGACGTCGTCCGGCCCTGCGTCCTCCATACGCCTGGTCTGGGCGAAACGCAAGGGGTCTGTCGAGCAGGCGGCGCAGCGACTAACGTCCCGCGGCATGACTCAGCCCCCCGCGTCCTACCAGAACGAGATCTACCTCCAGGGCCTGGGCCAGCAGCGGCCGGCGTTCCCCGTCGCTGTGGCGCAGCTCGAGCAGGCGGCGTACGAGGCGATGACGCCCGAGGCCCGTGGCTACGTCGAGGGCGGCGCCGGCGCCGGCGCCACGATGCGCGCCAACCGCGCCGCGTTCGACCGCTGGCGGATCGTTCCGCGCATGCTCAACAACGTCGCCGAGCGCGACCTGTCCGTGCAGCTGTTCGGCAAGACGTACGACGCGCCGGTGCTGCTGGCACCCATCGGTGTGCAGACCATCGTCCACGACGAGGGTGAGCTCGCGGTCGCCCGCGGTGCCGCCGGCGCCGGCACGCCGTTCGTGCTCAGCACCGCGTCGTCGTTCTCGATGGAGGAGGTTGCCGAGGCCGCCGGCGACGCGCCGCGCTGGTACCAGCTGTACTGGCCCAACGACGCCGACCTGACGCGCAGCTTCATCCACCGCGCCGAGGAGGCCGGCTACGAGGCGCTGGTCGTCACGCTGGACACCTCGATGCTCGCGTGGCGCCCGGCGGACCTGCAGCACGCCTACCTGCCGTTCCTCGTCGGCGAGGGCATCGCGAACTATCTGTCGGACCCGGTGTTCCGCGGCGCGCTGGACCAGCCGCCCGAGGAGAACATGCAGATGGCGATCCTGAAGTGGATCCAGGTGTTCTCCAACCCCGCCTACACCTGGGACGACCTCGCGACCATCCGCGCGGCCACGGACCTGCCGATCCTGCTCAAGGGCATCCTGCACCCCGACGACGCGCGCGCCGCGCTGGACCAGGGCGTGGACGGGATCATCGTCTCCAACCACGGCGGCCGGCAGGTCGACGGGTCGATCGGGGCGCTTGACGCGCTGCCCGCCGTGGTCGCCGCCGTCGGCGACGACGTGCCGGTGCTGGCCGACAGTGGCATCCGCACCGCCTCGGACGCCATCAAGGCGATCGCGCTGGGCGCCCGCGCGGTGCTGCTGGGGCGGCCCTACGTCTGGGGGCTCGCGCTCGGCGGCGAGGAGGGCGTCCGCCAGGTCGTCCGGGCGTTTCTCGCCGAGCTGGACCTGACCCTTGCGCTGTCGGGGCACCGCAGCCTCGCGACGCTGACCCCTGAGATCCTCGAACCCGCTCCCGGGACCTGACCCGACGGCACCACCGAGCTACGTCAGCGCCTCACGTCCCTGGTCACGCAGCGCGGCGCGGTTGACCTTGCCCAGATGGGTCCGCGGCAGCGCGTCGGCCACCACGACCGCACGCGGGCGCTTGTAGGGCTCCAGCCGCTCCAGCACGTGCTCGATCAGCCGCGCCTCGAGGTCGTCCTCCGGCTCGGCGTGGGCGACGACGAAGGCCACCGGCTTGGTCAGCCCGTCCCTGTCCGGCACGCCGACGACCGCCGCCTCGGACACGCGGGGGTGGTCGAGCAGGCAGCTTTCGACCTCGGCGGGCAGCAGCCACTTGCCGCCCACCTTCATCGCGTCGTCGCCGCGGCCCACGTAGTGGATGTAGCCGTCGGCATCCCGGCGCACGAGGTCGCCGGCGGCGAACCACTCACCGCGGAACGCCTCGGCCGACTTCGGCATGTCCTGCCAGTAGCAGATCGCCCGGGAGTCGCCGCGGACCCACAGCCGCCCGACCTCGTCGTCGCCGAGGTCGTTGCCGTCGGCGTCACGGACCCGCACGTCGAACCCGGGGACCGGCTTGCCCAACGAGCCGGGGCGGACGTCCCCGAGCGTGTTGGTCAGGAACACGTGCCACATCTCCGCGGTACCGAGCCCGTCCAGCAGCTCGACGCCGAACGCGTCCTTCCACCGCTGGTACAGCGCCGGGGGCAGCGCCTCCCCCGCGGAGGTGGCGAACCGCAGGGAGGACAGGTCCGCCCGCCCCGCACCGGGGTAGTCGACCATCTCCTTGATCAGCTTGGGGACGTTGATCAGGATCGTGGCGCGGTGGCGCGCGATCCGCTTGAACAGCCCGTCGGGGGTCGGGCGCTCGGGGAACAGCACCGCGGACCCCCCGACGGAGAAGGGAAAGAACAGGTTCGAACCGGTGGCGTACCCGAAGTACAGCTTCGGCACGGAGATGGTGATGTCGTCGGGCCCATAGCCCATCGCGCCTTTGGCGTACAGCTCCGTGGTGTTGGCGAACGAGCGGTGCGTCTGCACCACCGCCTTCGGCCGGCCCGTCGTGCCGCCGGAGAACAACCAGATGGCAGGGTCGTCGCGGTGGGTGGCGACGGTGTCCAGCGACTCGTCTCCCTCAAGCGCGTCACCCTCGACGGCGACGACCTGCAGGGGCCGGCCCGCCGATGACGCCGCAGCCTCGAACACCTCAGCCGCAGAGGGCGACGTCAGAACCACCGGCGCGCGGGAGTAGCCCACGATGCCGGCGAGGTTGTCGACGGGGAGGTCGGGATTGACCATGACGACCACCGCACCGATCTTCAGCGCGCCGAACAGCGCCGCCACGTACGCGGGCGAGTCCGGGAGCGCGACCAGCACCCGCTCCTCCTGCCGCACGCCCATGGCGCGAAGGGCGCTGCCGGTGCGGTTGGCCAGCCGGTCGACCTCGGCGTAGGTGAGCGTGCCGTCGTCGGTGCGCAGGGCCACACGATCCCCGCCGCCCTCGGCCAGACGGTCGCCGAGGAACCAGTCCGCGATGTTGATCTGCTCGGGCGGGTCGAACCGCGGTGCTGTCGCCATGCGCGTAGCCTGCCGAGGATGGCCGCCGAACGAAACCCCCTCTACTACTGGGATTACCTCCAGCTCGACCGGATCCTGGACGCGCAGGACCCCGTCAGCGCGCGGCGCGGCACCGCGGCGCACGACGAGATGCTGTTCATCGTCGTGCATCAGGCCTTCGAGCTGTGGTTCAAGCAGATCCTGCACGAGCTGGGCGCGGTGATGCGGATCATGGGCGCCGAGCACGTCGCCGAGAAGGACATCGGCCGGGCGGTGCACTACCTGCGGCGCATCCACGAGATCCAGCGTCTCCTGATCGACCAGCTGGCGGTGCTCGAGACGATGACGCCGCTGGACTTCCTCGACTTCCGCGACGACCTGGTACCGGCGTCGGGTTTCCAGTCGGTCCAGTTCCGTCTGATCGAGAACCGCCTGGGGCTCAGCCCTCGCCACCGCCTGAAGATCAAGGGCGCCGCGTACACCGACGTGCTCAGCGATGCCCACGCCGAGCAGGTGCACGGCACCGAGGACGAGCCGGCGCTGATCGACTGCGTCGCCCGGTGGCTGGAGCGGACGCCGTTCGTGCAGTTCGGTGAGTTCGACTTCTGGCAGGCCTACCGGGGCGCCGTGGACCGAATGCTGACCCACGACCGCGAGGTGGTCGAGAACCACCCCAACATCGACGCCGAGGAACGCGCGGTGCAGCTCGCGCGGTTCGACGACATGACGGCCACGTTCGCGGCGCTGTTCGACCGCGACCAGTGGGAGAGTCTGCGGGCGCAGGGCCGGCGCCGGCTGTCACACCAGGCGCTGCTCGCCGCGCTGCTGATCAACCTGTACCGCGACGAGCCGATGTTCGCGTTGCCGTTCCGCTTCCTGACCTCGCTGATCGACATCGACGAGGGGTTCACGGCATGGCGGCAGCGCCACGCGCTGATGGCGCACCGCATGATCGGCGGGCGGATCGGGACCGGCGGCACCTCGGGTCACGAGTACCTCGAGGCGGCCGCGCGCAAGCACCGCATCTTCCAGGACCTGTTCGACCTGCCGACCTTCTTCATCCCGCGGTCGTCACTGCCCGAGCTGCCGACGCAGGTGCGCGAGCAGCTGGACTTCCGCTACGGCGAATGAGCTTCAAGCCGTACTTCTCGCGATTCCTGCAGTCCGACCGGCTGCACGCCGCGGCGCACAGCCACCACCCATGGCCTGACGTTACCTACGAGGCGCACCAGCAGGCGTGGGTGGACGCCGCGACGCTCCACGACGACAAGTGGGACCGCGTCTTCGGCGAGGTCCTGCCGGCGCTGCAGCGCCATGTCGCGGACCGCGTCGGCCTGCCCGACCCGGCGACGATCGCCGTCGCGCCGAACACCCATGAGCTGGTCGCGCGGCTGGTGTCGTGCCTGCCGGCGCCGGCGCGGGTGCTCACCACCGACGCCGAGTTCCACTCGTTCGCCCGGCAGCTCGCGCGCTGGGAGGAGGCCGGCCGCGTCACCGTCCAGCGCGTTGCCTCGGCGCCGCTGGCGACGCTGTCACAGCGGCTGGCGGAGGCCGCCGGCCAGGGTGGCCACGACCTGGTGTTCTTCAGCCATGTGCTGTTCGACTCGGGGTTCGTCACCGCCGACTACGCCGAGGTCGTCGCGGCCGTACCCGACGACGACACCTTCGTGGTGCTCGACGCGTACCACGGGTTCATGGCCGTACCGACGGACCTGGGTCGCGTTGCCGACCGCGCCTTCTACGTCGCCGGCGGCTACAAGTACGCGATGGCGGGCGAGGGTGTGTGCTTCATGCACTGCCCACCGGGATACGGGGCGCGCCCCGTGGATACCGGGTGGCTTGCCGGCTTCGGTGAGCTCGTCCAGGGGCCCGCCGGACAAGTCGGGTACCCAGCGGACGGCGGGCGCTTCTTGGGCGCGACGTTCGACCCGAGCGGGCTGTACCGCTTCAACGCGGTCCAGCGGTGGCTGAACGAGATCGGCGTGGACGTCACCGACATCCATCGTCACGTGGGGTCGCTGCAGGAGCGGCTGCTGGCCACCGGGGTCGTACCAGCCCCCGAGGCCGACCCTCGGGGGCACTTCCTGTCCGTGCGACTGGATGACGCGATCGGTGTCTACCGCCGGCTGCACGAGGCCGGGGTGGTCACCGACGTGCGCGGGGACCGTCTTCGGATCGGCCTCGGGCTGTACCACGATCAGGCCGACGTCGACCGCATCGCCGAGGCGCTGGCCGCCGCCACCGCCACCCGGTAACACCAAGGCGGTTCACCGAGGTGGTTGAAATTGCAGGCGGGAGCGGCCGCAAATCTCAACCACCTCCCCGCCTCAGCCCGAGGTGGTTGAAATCGCAGGCGGGAGCGGCCGCAAATTCCAACCACCTCCCCACCTCAGCCCGAGGTGGTTGAAATCGCAGGCCGGAGCGGCCGCAAATTTCAACCACCTCGGCGTATCCCGCGGCGGGGCGCCGGCGGGTCAGCCGCAGTCGTCCTGACCGTCGTCGCTGGTGGGGTTGGATGCGTCGAGGCGGCCGTTGTCGTCACCACAGCGGACCGACACACCGCCGGGTCCGGCGTCGACGCGAGCGAAGCCCTGCAGCTGCGCCGGCTGGTTGTCCTTGTCACCGTCGATGTACACCGTGGCGCCCTTGTCGGCGGAGCCCTGCACGACCGCGCGCCCCTGAATCGGCACGGTGCCGCCGTCGTTGCACACGCCGGCGCCGCCGCCGGTGCCTGCCTGCGCGGTGTACACCTTCGCCAGGCCCGCCACGTCCGTACCGCCGGACTTGCACTTCACGTTGTTGGTCCAGACCCAGCCCATATAGGTGGTCGCGCCGTCGACGCACTCCCCCTTCTCGGGCGGCTCCTGGTTCTTCGGAACGCTCTGCCCCGACTTCGGGCAGTTCAGGCGGCGGTACTCCCGCTCTGACCCCGTGAAGTCGTCCGCCGCCGCCGGGCCGGCGACGATCACCGCCGCCACCAGACACGCCACTGCCTTCCAACGCCGCATCGAACTGACCTCCCACCGCGCCACCGCCGGCGCATATCGAGTAGTGACCGCGGGAGGTATTCGCCGCGGGGCGCGCACTTCCTCCGCTGTTGACGGTGGTGTCCGAATTGCGATGAAACGTCCGCGCGGAGAGCGCGCGCCCCGTGCGAGGCTGGGATCAGCCGCAGTCCTCGGGACCGTCGGCCTTCGTCGGGGCACTGGCGTCCTTGCGGCCCTTGTCGTCACCGCAGCGGACCGTGGGGCCGGACTGGTTGACATCCGCGCGCGCCCAGCCCTGCAGCTGCGCCGGCTGGTTGTGCTTGTCGCCGTCGATGTACGTCGTGACGCCGTTTTGGGACCCACGCGCCACCGCACGGCCCTGGATCGGCACGGCACTACCGACCGGACCGGTCCCGTCGTTGCACACACCGACACCGCCGCTGGTCCCCGACTGCACCGCGTAGACCTTGACGCCGCCGGCGTCGGCGCGGGATCCCTTCGCGCACCGCACGTCGTTGGTGTAGACGGTGCCTCGCTTGGTCTTGCGCTCCTCGGAACCGGTGAAGTCCTTGGCGGACACCGGTCCGGCGATCATCGTGCCGGCCAGCAGCAGGGCGACCGGAGCCAAGAATCGACGTCGCATAGCAAACCTCCAGGTCTCAAGGTGGCCCAGCCGTGCGCGGGCCGTTGTGGTCCGAAGCTGGATGTTCGACGCGACGCCCGTTTTGTCCTGCAGGATCAGGTGGCTCGCGCCACCGCCCCGGTCAGCTGGGCCAGCTGCTCGTCCAGGAAGCGCTCGAGGCTGGGTCCCTCAGGGCACCCCTGCGGATCGGTGACCACGGTGATCGTCAGGTTCCCTGCGTAGGAGAACACGCAGAACGACGCGGTGACGTTGCCCATCGTCGGTGACACCGGGACGACCTGGGTGATCTGACGACCGAGCAGCCGCAGCGGCGTCTCGGGTCCACGCACGTTGGTGAGGAACGTGTTGATCATGTGCTGATGATCGACAGAGCGCTCGGCGAGCCGCAGCGCCGCCATGACGCGGCTGAAGGCATCGACAAGACCGGGGGGAATGCCCCGGCCCGCCTGCTTGGCAGCGCGCGTGCGGCGTGCCGTCTCGGCCAGCCGCTGCCAAGGATCTCCGATCGTCGGCACCTGGACGGGCATGACCCCGACTGCGTTGCCCAGGCTGCGACCGCCGTCGTGCGGTCGGGCGGCCGCCGGTATCGAGAACACCAGCCGGTCGACTGCCTCACCGCGGTCGGCCAGCAGACGGCGCAGCGCACCGGCTGCCGCGGTGAGTGCGACATCGTTGACCGTCGCATCGTGTTCGTGCGCCACGGCCACGACATCGGCCAGCCGAGCGCTCACGACCCCGAAGCGTCGTTGGACACCGGTCGGGCGGTTCAGCGACGTGGTCGGGGCGCGACGACCACCGGACCGGTGGACAGCCACCAGCGCGTGCCGCAGCTCGCGCAGGTGCGCCGGCAGCGACCGCACTGCCAACCAGCGTGTCCGCATGGCGTCGACGAAGACGTCGGGCAGCGGCGGCATCCGCCGTCGCTGCGGCGGTAAGGGCGGCGGTGCCATCCCGTCAACCAGGCCGGCCAGCACAGCCAGCCCGCCGATGCCGTCGGCCAGCGCGTGCTGCACGACCAGCACGACGGCCACACCGCCGGCCTCGAGCCCCTCGACGAGCACCGCTCGCCACAGCGGATGCCGGCGGTTGAAGCGGCGTTGCACCACCTCAGCCATGACGTCGAGCAGCGCACGCTCGTCACCTGGCGGTGGACACGTCAGCGCGGTCACTTGTCGTGCGATGTCGAAGTCGTCCGCGTCGACCCACAACGGCCGGCCGAATCCCAGCGGCACCCGTCGTACGCGCTGACGAAGCCTCGGGACCGCCGTGGTGCGACGGTCGAACGTCCGCCGAGCGCTGTCAACGTCGATGGTGGACGGGCCGTCCAGCCGGAGCACGGCACCGAAGTTGGCCGGCAGTCGACCCTCGGTCGCCAGGTACATGACGTCGTTCGGGCCGAGCCTGTCGATGGCGCCCACCTGCACCCCACCACCTCCCGCCGGGACCTGCCGGCAGCGTGACGCCGAGGGCCCGAAGGAGGTAGGGCCGGACGGCCCGGATCAACCGGTCCGTCCGGCGTTCGGATCAGTCAGCGATGACCGGCACCCGCTCCATCGCCTGACGGACGGCTTCCTCCGGGTACTCGAAGTCCTCGAGCTCACCGGCGAAGTAGGCCTCGTAGGCCGCCATGTCGAAGTGCCCGTGGCCGCACATCGCCGTCAGGATGACCTTCGACTCGCCCGTTTCCGCGCACTCCTTCGCCTCGCGGATGGCGGCAGCGATCGCGTGGGTCGGCTCCGGCGCCGGGACGATGCCCTCGGTCCGGGCGAACTGCACGCCGGCCTCGAAGCACTCCAGCTGCCCGATGGCCTCGGCCTCGACCAGCCCCAGCTCGTAGATGTGCGACAGCAGCGGCGACATGCCGTGGTAGCGCAAGCCGCCGGCGTGGATCGCCTCGGGGATGAAGTCGTGGCCGAGGGTGTGCATCTTGACCAGCGGTGTCATGCCGGCGGTGTCACCGAAGTCGTAGCGGTACTCGCCCTTGGTCAGCGACGGGCACGCGGCGGGCTCGACGCAGCGGATCGTGACGTCGTTGTTGCCGGCCATCTTCTCCCGCAGGAACGGGAAGGACAGACCGCCGAAGTTCGAACCACCGCCGGTGCAGCCGACGATGACGTCGGGCGTGTCACCGACCTTGGCCAGCTGCAGCAGCGCCTCCTCGCCGATGATCGTCTGGTGCAACAGGACGTGGTTGAGGACGCTGCCCAACGCGTACTTCGTGTCGTCGGCCTGTGCGGCCATCTCGACCGCCTCGCTGATCGCGATGCCCAGACTGCCGTTGTGGTCGGGGGCGTCTTTGAGGATGGCGCGGCCGAACTCGGTGATCTCCGAGGGGCTCGAGTGCACCTTGGCGCCCCACACCTCCATCATCGACCGGCGGTAGGGCTTCTGCCGGTACGACGCCGCGACCTGCCACACCTCGCACTCCAGCCCGTACTGGGCGCACGCGAACGCCAACGCGCTGCCCCACTGGCCGGCGCCGGTCTCTGTGGTCAGCCGGCGGGTGCCCTCGGCGGCGTTGTAGAACGCCTGGGGTACGGCGGTGTTTGGCTTGTGCGAGCCGGCGGGGCTCGTCCCCTCGTACTTGTAGTAGATCTTGGCCGGCGTCCCCAGCGCCTTCTCCAGCCGGTGCGCCCGGTACAGCGGCGCGGGGCGCCAGATCCGGTAGACGTCCAGCACCTCTTGCGGGATGTCGATGAAGCGGTCCGTGGACACCTCTTGCATGATCAGCGCCATCGGGAACAGCGGCGCGAGGTCGTCGGGACCGACCGGCTCGTGGGTGCCCGGGTGCAACACGGGCGGCGGCGGTTCGGGCAGGTCCGGGATGACGTTGTACCAGCGCGTCGGCATCTCGGACTCGTCCAGCAGGATCTTCGTCAGCTCGGCCATTGCAGCCCCCTTCGACGTCCGCCTGGTCGGGCGGACACTACGCCGGGGTACCGCAGCCGTCCAGGGGTCGACAGGCGACGACGAGAGGGAGCAGCCGCCAACGCCGCACGCGCGCGATGACTCGCCTTAGTACGTGAGGACGCGGTCGCAGGCGAAGGTCAGCTCGACGAGCTTGTCGGGCATGGCGAAGGTCGCGCGGGTCGCCCCGAGGTCCGCCTCGGTGACGCCCCGCGCTTTGGCCGACATGCCGGAGACGTAGATCTGCCCGCCGCCCTCGACGACGGCGGGGACGGTCTCGGACAGCGGTCCGGTGCCAAGGCCGCGCAGGCTGTCGAGGACGTCCTTGCGGACCAGCTGGGCGGCGTCGCCGGCCAGGAACACACAGACGTCGTGACCGGCCTGCACCGCGGTCCGCGCCACGAGGAACCCGAGCGCGGCGCGGGTGGGCGACTCGGGCCCGTGGGTGATGTGTACCAGCAGCGATCCCATGACCAACCTTCCCTCCGCCGATTCCGAACACGGCAGAGGGTGCGGCGCGGGCGTTGGCGCGGCTTTGGCGAAACTTTGGCTTGCGGACCGGGGCGCCACGGACGCTGATGGAATCTCCAGAATCCCGCCCTCGGCAAGGAATCTGGAGATTCCTTCACCCTTTGGTGCGGCGGGCCCCACCGCAGCGGGAGCCGCGCTGCGCCAACCCTGCCGGCGCGTGTCAGGCCGGCGGGGCCGGGACGACGGCCCGGGCGACGATCTCGATCATGGCGTCGGGGTCGAACAGCTCGGCCACGCCGAACAGCGAGACCGTGGGAAAGTGCTTGCCGAGGTGGCGCTGCCAGGCCGCCCCGATGTCGTCGATGGCATCGCGATAGGCAGCGACGTCGGTGACGAAGATCTGCATGGCGACGAGGTGCTCGGGCTCGGCGTCGACGGACCGCAACACGGTTGCGAGGTTGGTCAAGGCGACCTCCGCCTGCACGGCCATCGTCGTTCCCCGCACCGACCCGTCCGGCCCGTGTGCCGTCTGTCCCGCGATCTCGATCAACCGCCCCTCGGCGACGACGACCGCGTGGGAGAACCCGCGCCCCGGCAGGAGCCCGTCCGGGTTGACGAACCGATGGCTCACCGCCCCGTCCATCCGGGCTCCCGACCTTCGCGGAACGCGGCGTAGAACTCGGCGTGGTCGCCGGACCGCATCAGCAGCGCCTGGACCCACGCCTCGAGCTCGATGGCGGCCGGCAGGCTCATGTCCAGCTCCTTGGTCAGCAGGCTCTTGGTCGCCCCGTAGGCGAACGTTGGTCCGTCGGCGAGCCGGCGAGCCAGCGCCTGTGCCTCCTCGGCCAGCGCGTGGTCGTCGACAACCCGGTTGGCCAGGCCGATCCGCTCGGCGTGATCCGCGGTGATCTTGTCGCCGAGCATGAGGATTTCGGTGGCGCGGCCCAGGCCGACCAGTCGTGGCAGCAGGTACGCGCATCCCATGTCCGCGCCGGCCAGCCCGACCTTGGTGAACAGAAACCGGAACGACGCCGAGGCCGCCAGCAGCCGGAAGTCCGAGGCCAGCGCGATCACCGCCCCGGCACCGGCGGCGGTGCCGTTGACCCCCGCGATGACGGGCTTCGGCAGCTCCCGCAGCCGCTGGACGACCGCACCGGTCATGCGGGTGAACTCCAGCACCTCGCGGTTGTCGCCGCGCTCCAGCAAGGTGCCGATGATGTCGTCGACGTCGCCGCCGGAGCAGAACCCCCGGCCCGTGCCGGTGATCACCACCACGGCGACGTCGTCGCGGTGCTCGGCCTCGGCCAGGAAGTCGCGAAGGTCGGCGTAGACGTCCAGCGTCAGCGCGTTGAGCCGGTCGGGGCGGTTGAGCGTGACCGTGGCGACGCCCTCGTCGAGATCGAGGTCGAAGTGCTGCCAGTCCCCGGTCCAACCCGCCGATGCCCGAAAGCTCACTGCTGCACCCCTCCACCGTCGAGGATGATCGACTGCCCGTTGACCGCAGCGGCCCGCTCACCAGCGAGGTACGCAACGGCGTCGGCAACCTCCTCGGGCTCGACCAGCCGGCCCAGCGGTTGCATGCCCTCGATCGCGGCGCGCGCCTGCTCCTGTCCACGACCGGTGACCGACGCCACGCGCTCGACGCTGCGCTCGGTCATCTGGGTCTTGACGTAGCCGGGACACACGCAGTTGGCCGTGACCGCGGTCCCCGCGACCTCGGCCGCCACCGACCGGCCCAAGCCGAGGACGGCGTGCTTCGACGCGGCATACGCCGAGGCGTAACGCACCCCGTGGTGGCTCGCGGCCGACGCGACCGCGACGATCCGGCCCCACTGCCGCTCGCGCATGCCTGGCAGCACCCGCCGGACGCCCAGGAACACGCCGGTCACGTTGACCTCCTGAATGCGGCGCCACTGCTCGAGTGTCGTCTTTTGGACAGGCGCCGACTCGGCGATGCCGGCGTTGGCGACGAGGATGTCGATGTCCACGTCGAGTCCGGCCCACGCCGCCTCGTCGGTCACGTCGAACGCCAGCGGCTCGACGCCGGGGTTGGCAGCGACGACGGCGGCCAGCGCGGCCTCGTCGCGGCCGGTCACGATCACCCGGTGACCGTCGGCGGCGAACCGCTCCGCGCACGCGCGACCGATGCCCTTGTTGCCGCCGGTGACGAGCACGGTGCGGCTCACCGGTACCGCCGCGGGTCCAGGACGCACAGGTCCGCGCGGCCGGCGGCGACCACCGTGTTGACCTCGTCCAGGGTCGTGATCCGGCCGGAGGCGATCGTCGTCACCCCTGCTTCGTTGCGGACCTTGTCTGCCAGCGCCACCTGGTACAGCCGGCGGTAGTCGCCGGCGGCGGCGTCGGTGCCGACAGTCAGGCCGGCGGTGACGTCGAACACGTCGACACCGCGCTCGGCCATCGCCTGCGCGATCGCCACGCCGTCGCCGGGCGTCAGGCCGTGGCGGTGGCGGTCGTCCGCGACCAGCCGGACACCCAGGGGACGGCCCCCGGGCCAGACGTCGCGCACGGCGGCCACGACCTCCAGCGGATACCGCATCCGGCCGGCCAGGTCACCGCCGTACTCGTCGCTGCGCCGGTTCGATAGCGGCGACAGGAAGCTGGCCAGCAGGTAGCCGTCCGAGCAGTCGACGACGATCACGTCGGCACCTGCGCCGGCAGCCAGCCGCGCCGCCGTCACGAAGTCCTCGATCACGTCGGACAGCCGCTGCCCGTCGATCTCAGCCGGCTCCGGCAGCCAGGGTGCGTACGCGATCGGCGATGGCGCCAGCGTCGTCCACGCGCCCTCATGGAGCGGGCGGTCGACACCCCGCTCGCGGGGCCGCGCCGCGCCGCGCCGCCCCGAGTGGCTCAGCCGCAGCGCCAGCCTGCTCCCCTCCGCATGGACCTGCTCGGCGATGCGCTCCCACGCCTCGGCGTGACGACCGTCCCAGCAGCCGATCGAGCCGCTGGTCACGCGCGCGTGGGCCGACACCGCGACCGGGTCGGTGACGACGAGCCCCGCGCCGTCACGCGCCGCAGCGACGAGCTCGTCGCGATGGTCGTCGTTCGGCAGGCCCTCCAGCGCCGTGTCCGGTAGCACGGGCGCGGCGACGACCCGGTTGCCCAGCATGAGGTCGCCGACCTGCACCGGCGCGAGGTACGGGGGGCGCGTGACGATGCGGGCCGAACCACCGTCGACGTGGCGGTCGGCGCGGTTGACCACGGCCGGGTCGCGCAGCTCGAGGTTCGCGTGGGTGATCCGCCCGGAGCGGGTGAGCAGGTTGAACGCGAACTGCTCGGGGTCAAGGTGCAGGTACCGGGAGACCTGCTCGAAGTAGCGGGCGCTGTCGGTGGCGGCTTCCTGGAACCGCTCGACGGTGGTCTGGCGCTCCAGCTCGTACTCGGCGAACGCGGCAGGTAGGTCGCCCGGGTGGGCCTGGAACGCCTTCGCCAGCGCCACCGCATCTTCGATCGCCAGCTTGGTCCCCGAGCCGATCGAGAAGTGCGCGGTGTGGGCGGCGTCACCCATCAGCACCATGTTCTGGTGGTGCCAGGACCGGTTGCGCAGGTGGTCGAACGTCCGCCAGATCGAGTTGTTCGACAGCAGCCGGTGGTCGCCCAGGTGGTCGGCGAACAGGCCCTGACAGAACGCCAGCGACTGCTCCTCGGACATCTCGTCGAGGCCGGCGCGCCGCCACACGGCCTCGGTGGTCTCGACGATGAAGGTCGAGGTGCGGCCGTCGAAGGGGTAGGCGTGGACCTGGAACAGGCCGTGCTCCGTGGGGCGGAAGATGAAGGTGAAGACGTCGAAGACCAGATCGGTGCCGAACCAGACGTAGCGACTGCCCAGCGGGTCGAACGTGGACCCGAACTGCTTCTCGTGGGCGGTCCGGACGACCGAACGGACGCCGTCGGCGCCGACGACCAGGTCGGCATCCCCCAGGTCGGTCAGGTCGCCGATCTCCTGCTCGAAGCGCAGGTCGACGCCGAGTTCAGTGGCGCGGCGCTGCAGGATCGCGAGCAGCCGTGCGCGCGAGATCGCCGAGAACCCGTGCCCGTACGACCGGCGCACCTCGTCGCGGTAGCGGATGTCGATGGCGTCCCAGCGGACCAGTGCCTCGTCGAACGCAAGGTAGGTGGGGTAGTCCGCGTCGCGCAGCTCGGTCAGCGTGTCCTCGCTGAAGACCACACCCCAGCCGTACGTCGCGTCCGGTGGGTTGCGCTCGTAGACCGTGATCTCGTGCGAGGGGTCCGCGCGTTTGGACAGCAGCGAGAAGTACAGGCCTGCCGGGCCGGCGCCCACGACCGCGATCTTCATCGGGGCGCTACCGCCTTCCGCTGCTTGAGCGCCGTCATCGAAGCGTCACCCGATGACCTCGGCGAGGCGGTCGAGCTCGGCCGGGTCCGACGTGGCCGGCAGCATCACGAGCTCGTCGCAGCCGGCGTCGGCGTAGCCGCGGATCTGCTCCCGGATGGCTTCGGGCGTGGTCAGCAGCCCGGCCACGATGCGCTCGACGAACCCGCCGGTGAAGCCGTAGTAGCTGCGCATGTACGCCTCGCCCGCGGCGGGGTCGGTCAGCGTGAAGTACGACTGCCCCCACAGCGCGGGCTGCCCGGGTCGCCCCGCCTCCACCCAGGCGGCGCGCGCCTTGTCGGCGGCGCTGGCGAAGGCGCGCGGCGGCCCGCCGCCGTGGACGTAGCCGTCACCATGGCGCGCGGCACGCAGGAACGACGCGCCCGACCCGCCGCCGACGAGCACGCGCGGTCCCCCGGGGGTCGCCGGCGCCGGCCCGATCGCGGGGTCCTCCCAGATCTCGCGTAGCCGCGCCACCTGCGCGGACAGCTGCGCGCCCCGGTTGCCCCACGTCGCCTCGGCGGCGTCATAGTCGTCGCGCCGCGCGCCGATCGACACGCCGAGCACCAGTCGGCCGCCGGACAGCGCGTCGAGCGACGCGGCCTGCTTGGCGAGGACAGCGGTGCGCCGGACCGGTCCGATCACGATCATCGTGCACAGCGCCACCCGGGTGGTGACCGCGGCAGCCGCGGACAGTGCGACCAAAGGGTCATAGGAGTCGTAGACGAGCCGGTCGATGACGCCCAGGCTGGTGAACGGTCCGGCCTCGGCGCGCCGCGCGAACTCGACCAGCCCGTCGCCGGTGCTGCCCGGGGTGCTCGTGGGCAGCCCGATCCCGATGCGCACGGCTCTCCATTCTCGTTCGCCCGCCCGTGTGGCGGCAGCGCTGGCGACCTGTCGTGCGCCGGTCATCCTGCCACGTGCTGCGCGGCTGGGGCATGCTCACGCCATGGATGACGAGCAGATCCGCACCATCGCGCAAGAGCGGCTGGTGCCGTTGGAGGGGCGCGCTCCCGGCCGGGTCAACCGGGACATGGTCCGCGGCCTGGCCGACGCCGGCCTGTTGCCGGCGCTGTTCCCACAGCGGCTCGGGGGGACCGCCGACGCGGACGTGTCGGCGACCACGCTGTGCCGGCTGCGCGAGCACCTGGCGGTCGTCTCGACCGAGGCGGAGACGACGCTGGCGCTGCAGGGGTTGGGGTCGTACCCGATCGTGCAGTCGGCCCCGGCGGCGCTGGCGCAGCGGTGGATCCCGGCGGTGGCCTCGGGCGACGCGGTCGCCGCGTTCGCGCTCACCGAGCCCGATGCCGGAACCGACGCCGCCGCGCTGGCGCTGCAGGCCGAACCCGACGGCGACGGGTGGCGGCTGACCGGCGAGAAGGTGTGGATCTCCAACGCCCCGGATGCGGACGTCTACACGGTGTTCGCCCGGACGACCGCCGACGCGGGCGCGCGGGGGGTCACAGCGTTCGTGGTGCCCGGCGACAGCGAGGGGCTGACCGGTGAGGCGATCGAGATGCTGGCACCGCACGCCATCGGGCGGCTGACCTTCGACGGGGTGCGGGTGGAACGCGACGCGGTGCTCGGTGACGTCGACGCCGGGTTCCGTGTGGCGATGCGGACACTGGACCTGTTCCGCCCCAGCGTGGGGGCGTTCGCGGTCGGCATGGCCCAGGCCGCGCTGGACGCGGCGCTCGAGCACGCCGCGACACGCCAGGCCTTCGGCCGCCCGATCGTGGAGTTCCAGGCGGTCGGACATCAGCTTGCCGAGATGGCGACGCGCACGAAGGCCGCGCGGCTGCTGGTGTACGCCGCTGCCGAGGCCTACGACGCCGGCCGCACCGAGGAGATCACCGAGGCCGCCGCGATGGCCAAGCTGTACGCCACCGAGACCGCCCAGGTCGTGGTCGACGCGGCCGTGCAGATCCACGGGGCGCGCGCGCTGGCGGCCGGCCACCTGCTCGAGCACCTGTACCGGGAGGTCCGCGCGCCCCGCATCTACGAAGGCACGTCGGAGATCCAGCGGACGATCATCGCCCGGCAGCTGCTGCGGCGGCGCGATGCCTAGCGCCTTCGTGCTGGTCGGGACCCACGTCCGTCTCGACCGGGGCGGGCTGTCCGGGCCGGCGCCGGCCACCGTCGAGGGGCTGTTGGCCCAGTGCCGTGCCTGGGCCGGCGAGGTGGGGTGGGACCTGGCGGTGGCCCCGACCGGCGCCGATGGGATCGTGGTCGGGCCCGGCATCCAGCCGCCGCCGCTGCAGGTACCGGTCGCCGCGGTGCAGCCCGGCGCCGGCATCGACGGATTCCGCTGGGCCCTGCGACACCTGGCGTTCACCGCGCAGTGGCCTGTGCAGACGGTCCACTACGCCCGGGGCCCCGACCATGTCGCCGATGTCCGCCGGCCGGGCGACAGTGACAGCAGTCGGGTGGCGGTGCTGCTGCACGGCGGGTTCTGGATGGACGCGTGGCGGCGCGACCTGATGGACGGGTTGGCGGTCGACCTGACACGGCGGGGCTGGACGACGGTGAACGTCGAGTACCGCCGAGTGGGCGCCGGCGGTACCTGGCCGGCGCCCGGGCGTGATGTCCTCGCCGCGCTCGACCGGATGGCCCACGACCGCGTGGGCACGAACGGCGTCGTGCTCGTCGGCCACTCCGCCGGGGCGCAGCTGGCGCTGTGGGCCGCCGGTGAGCGCCCCGAGCAGGTCACCCGCGTGGTGTCGCTGGCGGGGCTGTGCGATCTGGAGACGGCACAGCGCCACCGGCTGGGCGGCAGCGCGGTGGACAACCTGCTGGTCGGCGAGCCGCCGGAGGTCGCGTCACCGATCGCCCGACTGCCCCTCGGCGTCCCCACGGTCCTCGCGCACCTGGCCGACGATCCCGTCGTACCGGTCGACCAGTCCCGCCGCTACGCCGAGGCGGCGACGGCCGCCAGCGACGACATCCACCTGCTCGAGATCGACGGCGACGACCACATGGCACTCATCGAGCCGGCCAAGGCCTGGCCGCAGGTCGCGGACCTGCTCACCTAAAGGGCTTCCCCCGCAAGAATCTGGTCCCGGGACCAGATTCTTGCGGGGAATGGGCTGACCAGCCGCCGCGGACGTTAGGTGTTGCGGTTGCCCGGGACGACGCAGAAGCCGCTCTCGCCGATGCCGCGCTCGACGACCGGTCGCGGCGGCAGGACTGCCGGGACGAGCTCGGCGGTGCGGTCGATCCGCGGGGCGCCCAGCGACAGGCCGGCGCCGAACATCGCGTCACCGCTGCCGGCGCCCTCAGGGGCGCCCGTCGCTGCCGCGGCCGCCTCGGCCTCACGCAGCTCGGGGATGTCCAGGATGTCCACGCCCAGGCCCATGTCGCCGGTGAGGACGTAGCCGTTGTAGTAGTGGGCGCTCCACATCACGCTGTCGCCACCGGGCATGTACTGCGCAACCAGCTCCGGGTTGAGTGGATCGGTGATGTCGTGCGCGGTCATGCCGCCACCGAACCAGCTTGCGACCACCGTGTAGGTGCCGGGCACGAAGTTGTAGTTGTGCGCCGCGCACCACTCGGTGACCCAGCCGGCGGTGTTGACCTGACCCGAGCCCTTGGGGTGACCCGGCGGCTCGATGCGACCAGCGAGGATGGGCAGGTTCGGGATCGACACGTCGTAGATCCACAGCGACCCGTACAGGTCGGCGGCGTCGCCGCGGCAGGTGTGGAACCCGAAGGCCTCGTCGTTGATCAGAAGGTACTTGCCGTCGTCGGACAGCACCGCGTTATGGGCGAACTGGATGGCCGGGTTGACGATGGTGTTGACGACCAGCGGGTTCTCGATGCGGTCGCCGGAGACGTCCCACACCTGGATTTCACCGATGCCGGCGCAGTACGCGTAGTCGCCGTCCGGGGTCCAGCCGAGGTCGTGGCAGCCCTGGGCGTTGTGCTGGAAGGCGGTGATGTACTTCAGGTCCGTCGGGTTCGACGCGTCGATGATGCCGGTGGGGCTGATGCGCCGGCGGCCGGTGTTGATGCCGTTGGCCGTGCCGCCCGGGAGGATGTACAGGTACGGACGGGTCGGGTGCGGCATGACGGTGTGCGCCGACTCGTGACCGATGGAGTCGACGATGACCGGGTTCGCGCGGTCGGTGACGTCGATGACCATGATCCCGTTGAACGCGCCGTAGCCGGCTTGGGTGTTCGGGTCATTGCGCAGGTCACGGGCGTTGCAGCGGTTGCCGTGGTGCGCCATGACGACGTACTGCTTCTCGGGCTCGTCGGGGTTGAACACCGCCGGATCCATGAGCCGGATGTAGTTGTCCGTGCCCGTGCACTCCAGCTTCGACACGACCGTGAACGGCTCGGTGTCCTCGTCACCGACCATGTCGATGATGTACAGACCGCCCTGGTCGATCGTGTTGCGGTCGTACTTGCCGCTGAACTGACCGACGTAGGCGTAGCGGCCGTCGGCGTCGATCTCCGTCGCGCCGGTGAAGCCGATGCGCTTGAGGACCTCGACGTTGTCGGTCTTCGTCCCGTTCTCGAACTGCTCGTACGTCAAGCCGTCGGCGGCGCCGGCGGTCGCCGGCAGCAGGCTGAACGCCAGCGCGAGGGCGCTGACGAGCACGAAAAGGCGG
>DATLGM010000236.1:0-11753 GCA_035540515.1 Egibacteraceae bacterium
CCCCGGCGCCGCCGACGAGGCGGCTCGCGAGGCCGTCGCCGAGGCAGGCGACGCCGACAACACCGACACCTCGGGCGCCGACGCGGCCCGCCCCGACGCCCAGGGCTGACGACCCACCGGCAGCTCTGCCGCGCGGCGAACCGGCATCGGTTCGTCCGCCGGCGCGCCACCCCCGACCAGCAACCAAGGCCAGCAGCACAAGGCCAGCAACAAGGAGTGACACGTGCCTGAGATCACCGCTGCCGACGTCAAGCGGCTCCGCGAGGCCACCGGCGCCGGGATGATGGACTGCAAGAGGGCGCTGACCGACGCCGACGGCGACTTCGACAAGGCCGCCGAGCTCGTCCGCGAGCGCACCGGCGCCAAGATGGAGGGCCGTGTCGGTGAGCGCACCGCCGCCGAGGGCCTGGTCCACGCCTACCTGCACGCGCCGACGCCCGGGCTGCCGCCCAAGGTCGGCGTGCTCGTCGAGCTCAACTGCGAGACGGACTTCGTGGCCAAGGGTGAGGGCTTCAAGCAGCTGGCCAACGACATCGCCTTGCACATCGCCGCGATGTCGCCCGTCGTGGTGCGCGAGGACGAGGTCGACGAGGAGCTGCTGGGCAAGGAGCGGCAGTTCGCCGAGAAGGAAGCCCGCGAGTCCGGCAAGCCCGACCACATCATCGACAAGATCGTCGAGGGGAAGATCAACGCCTTCTACAAGGAGAAGGTGCTGCTCAACCAGCCATTCGTGAAGGACGAGAAGGGCAAGCAGACGGTCGCGGACCTGCTGTCGGAGTTCCAGCGCACCTCGGGGGAGAAGACCGAGGTGCGCCGCTTCGTGCGGTACCAGGTGGGTCGCTAGCCCGTCAGTCGGCCTGCGGGTCGGCGCAGGTCGTCTTCGCCGGCGTCGTCTTGCGGGCCAGCCGTGCCGTCCAGCGCCGGCTGCGGGGCACCACGTGGCGGTAGCGCTGCTGCCGCATGCTGTCCTGCAATCGTTCGTGGGCCAGATCGCTGATCAGGTAGGGATGCATCGGTCCCTCCTCAGGGTGTAAGATGCTTTCGGTGTTTCAGTCCTTACACCGTAGCGCGAGCCCTGTAAGGAGTCAAGTGGATTTTGGCGGTTACACCGATGCGTGTGTCCTGTTGGCTGTGGACCTGGTCAACAGTGAGCCGCTGGCCGGGGACCCCGACGACCTTGCCGACGTTGAGCAGCTCCGCGCCTTCGTGGCGGAGCACCTGCCGAGCTGGGACGGGCCGGTCACCCAGACCGACCTGACCGCGATCCGCGAGATGCGCGGCGTCCTGCGGCAGGCGTTTCTCGCCCAGTCGGCGTCCGACGCGGCGGCGCTGCTCAACGGCCTGCTCGACCGCGTGGGCTCGCAGTTCCGCCTGGACGACCACGACGGCCGCTGGCACCTGCACGTCGTGGCGGCCCAACCCGGGGTGGCCGCGGCGCTCATCGCGATCGCCGCCACCGGCATGGCGATGGTGGTCGCCGACCACGGGGTGTCCCGGTTCGGCGTGTGCGCTTCTGAGACCTGCATCGACTCGTTCGTGGACCACACCAAGAACCGCTCACGCCGCTACTGCTGCGAGGGGTGCGCCAACGTCAGCGCCGTGCGCAAGCACCGCGCCCGGTCGTCCAGCCCTGCCTCCTAGCGGGACCGCCCCGCCTCGTCTGTAGCATGACCGGCGTCGAGACGAGGAGGTTCCGCCGAGTGGCTGATGCGAAGTACCGCCGCGTGTTGCTGAAGCTGTCCGGCGAGACGTTCGCGGACGCGGACAACAGCATCAGCCCGATCGTGGTCGGGTCGATCGCCTCGCAGTTGGCCGACGTCGCCGGGATGGGCGTGGAGGTCGGCGTCGTCGTCGGGGGCGGCAACATCTTCCGGGGGACCTCGCCACAGGCCACGGGAATGGACCGGTCGTCCGCGGACAACATGGGGATGCTCGCGACGGTCATCAACGCGCTGGCGCTGCAAGACGCTTGCGAGAAGCGTGGGCTGCAGACCAGGGTGCAGTCGGCCGTGTCGATGCAGGAGCTGGCCGAGCCCTACATCCGCCGTCGGGCGATCCGGCACCTGGAAAAGGGCAGGCTGGTCATCTTCGCCGCCGGCCTGGGCGCCCCGTACTTCTCGACCGACACCGCCGCGGCGCAGCGTGCACTGGAGATCGATGCTGAGGCGATCCTCAAGGGCACCAAGGTCGACGGGGTGTACGACAAGGATCCGCACCGCTTCCCCGACGCACAGCGGTTCACCTCCATCAGCCACCGGGAGGCGCTGGCACGCGGGCTGAAGGTGATGGACGCCACGGCGATCTCGCTGTGCATGGACAACGAGCTGCCCATCATCGTCTTCGAGCTGCTGCGCGAGGGGAACATCCGCCGGGTCGTCGCCGGCGAGCCGATCGGCACCGTGGTCCACCCGGATGCAGATGGAGGAGACGCGTCGTGATCGACGAGCTGATGATGGAAGCGGAGCTGAAGATGTCCGCGGCGGTCGACCACACCCGCGGTGAGTTCGCCAAGATCCGCACCGGACGGGCCAACCCCGGCTTGATCACCGACCTGCCGGTCGAGTACTACGGCGCCCCGACGCCGCTGCAGCAGGTTGCCGGCGTCTCCGTCCCCGAACCACGGATGCTGCTGGTCAGCCCCTATGACCAGAGCGCGCTGAAGGCGATCGAGCGCGCGATCGCCCAGGCGGACCTGGGGCTGAACCCCTCCAACGACGGCAAGGTCATCCGCGTCGTGTTCCCCGAGCTGACCGAGGAGCGCCGCAAGGAGTTCGTGCGCCTCGCCCGCGAACGCGCGGAAGAGGGACGCATCGCCATCCGCAACGTCCGCCGGTCCGCCAAGCACGACATCGGCAAGCTCGCCAACGACTCGGAGATCACCGAGGACGACGAGCGCCGCGCCGACAAGGAGCTGCAGGACGTCACCGACAAGTACGTCCACGAGATCGACGCGCTGCTGGCCAACAAGGAGAAAGAGCTCCTGGAGGTTTGAGCCGCATACCGCGCCCGCGCCGCTCCGCCATGTCGACCCAACCCACCCCCGAGGGCACACCGACTCCCGGCAAGCGCCCCTCCGGTCCCGGCCGCAACCTGCCCATCGCCATCGCGTCGGGTGTCTTGCTCGCCGGCATGTTCCTGGGAAGCCTGTTCGCCAGTCCGTATGCGTTCCTGGTCTTCTGGTCGGTGCTGGTGTGCATCGGACTGGTCGAGCTGGACAAGGCGATGCGTACGCGGGACATGCAGCCCGCCCTGCCCGTCGCGCTCGGTGCCGGGCTGGTCATGATCTTCGGCACGTACACGGCGGGGGCACAGGCCCAGACCCTCGGTCTGGTGCTGCTGCTGCTCGGGTCGATGGCGTGGGCCCTGCTCGACGCCAGCCGGCACAACGTCGTGGCCGGGGTGGCCGCAACCTGCCTGATGGGGCTGTGGGTCCCGTTCCTGGCCAGCTTCGCCGTGCTGTTGCTGGACCGTCCGGACGGCGCCTGGTACATCATGGCCGCCGTCGCGCTGACCGTGACCGGCGACATCGGCGCCTACGCCTTCGGCAACGCCTTCGGCCGACACAAGATGGCGCCGAGCATCAGCCCGGCCAAGAGCTGGGAGGGTTTCGCCGGTGGGCTGTTCACCGTCCTGGTGATCGCCGCGGTGATCACCGCGCGCGTGCCGGGGTTTGACCTGCCATTGGCCCTGGTGTTCGGGGTCGCCTGCTCGCTGGCCGGAACCGCCGGTGACCTGGCCGAGTCGATGATCAAGCGTGACCTGGGCGTGAAGGATCTGGGCGGGATCGTGCCGGGCCACGGTGGCATCATGGACCGGGCCGACGCGGTGATCTTCGCCCTCCCGGTCGCTCACGCCGTCCTCGCCGCCTTCGGCCGCTAGCCATGCCGCCTTCCGCCTTGCCGGTCGACCCGTATGCCCTCGGCACGGAGGGTCTCCGTGCGCTGCTCGACGACCAGCCGGCCTACCGGGCGCGGCAGATCACGCAGTGGCTCGTCCGCGGCGTCGACGACCCGCGGCAGATGACCGACCTGCCCGCTGCGCTGCGTGCTCGGCTGGTGGAGCTGTTCCCCGCCCCGCCCAAGGTGCTGCGACGCACCACGGCGGACGGCGGCTTGACGCACAAGGTCTTGCTCGAGTGCGGCTCCTCAGAGGCCGTCGAGAGCGTGTTGATGCTGTACCCGGCCGAGGACGCCGGCGCGATGGGACGCGCGACCGTGTGCATCTCCACGCAGGCCGGTTGCGCGATGGGATGTCCGTTCTGCGCTACCGGGCAAGCCGGCTTCCGCGGCCAGCTCGGGCTGGGTGAGGTCGTCCGCCAGGTGACCGTCATGCAGCGGTTGCTGGCCGAGGGCGAGATCAGCGGCCCAGGCCTTCCCGACCACGTCACCAACGTCGTGTTCATGGGCATGGGCGAGCCGCTGGCGAATCTGCCGGTCACCGTCGCCACCGTCCAATGGCTGCACGACCCGGATGGCTTCGACCTGTCCGCCCGTTCGATCACCGTGTCGACGGTGGGTCTGGTACCCGGGATCCGCCGGCTGCAGGAGCTGTCGCTGCCGATCACGCTCGCGGTCAGCCTGCACGCCCCCAACGACGAGCTGCGCGACGACCTCGTGCCGGTCAACCGGCAGCACCCGCTGACCGAGCTGCTCGCGGCCTGCCGCGACTACCGCGAGGCGACGGGCCGGCGCCTGACGTTCGAGTACGTGCTGATCGACGGCATCAACGCCGACGTTGATCACGCCCGCCAGCTCGCGGACCTCGTCGGCGACCTCGACGCGCACGTCAACCTCATCCCCATGAACCCGACGCCCGCCGTCCCGTGGCAGGCGCCGTCGAACAACGCGCAGCACGCCTTCGCCGAGACGCTGCACCGGCGGGGGATCGCGGCGACCATCCGCCGCAACCGCGGCACCGAGATCGACGCCGCCTGCGGCCAGCTGTACGCCGACTACGCCATGGCCAGCGGCCGGATCCTGCCGTCGGCTGTGGGCGCCGCCGACCGCGTGGTCAGGCGGACGTGACGAGCCCGCAGCGCGTCGTCGTCCTCGGGTCCACCGGGTCCATCGGCCGCCAGGCGCTGGACGTGATCGCCGCGCACCCCGACCGCTTCACCGTCACCGGGCTGGCGTCGGGCGCCAACGCCGACCTGCTGTGCGCTCAGGCCAGGCGGTTCTCGGTACCCGCGGTCGCGCTGGCCGATCGCTCTGCCGCGCGCGCCGCGCGCGACGCCCTTGACGGCACCACGGAGGTGATCGACGGGGAGACCGCGGCTGCGCAGTTGGCGGCCACCGGCGCCGACGTCGTCCTCAACGGCATCGTCGGGTCCCGGGGGCTGCAGCCCACGCTCGCTGCACTGCAGGCCGGGTCCCGTCTCGCGCTGGCCAACAAGGAGTCGCTGATCCTCGGTGGGGAACTGGTGCTCCGGGCCGCCAGGCCCGGGCAGATCACCCCGGTGGACTCCGAGCACAGTGCGCTGGCGCAGTGCCTGCGCGCCGGCGGGGACCGCGAGGTCGCCCGCCTGGTCATCACCGCCAGCGGCGGCCCGTTTCGGGGAATGACCCCGCGACAGCTGGCGACGGTCACCGTCGACGACGCGCTGGCGCATCCGACGTGGGCGATGGGTCCGGTCATCACGGTCAACTCCGCGACCCTGGCGAACAAGGGGCTGGAGGTCATCGAGGCCCACCTGCTGTTCGGTGTCGACTACGACCGCATCGACGTCGTCGTGCACCCGCAGTCGGTCGTCCACGGGATGGTCGAGTTCGTCGACGGCGCGACGATGGCCAAGCTCAGCCCGCCCGACATGCGCCTGCCGATCCAGCTGGCGCTGGGGTGGCCCGACCGCCTCGAGCACGCCCCGGTGCGCATGGACTGGACGCGCCCGCAGTCACTGGAGTTCGCACCGCTGGATGCCGAGACGTTCCCCATGGTCACGCTCGCCGTCGAGGCCGGACGCACCGCCGGCACGGCGCCTGGGGTCTTCAACGCCGCCAACGAGGAGGCGGTGGCCGCGTTCCTCGCCGGGCATCTGGCGTTCCTTGGCATCGCCGAGGTCGTCGCGGCAGTCTTGGAGGAGCACGTCGCAGACCCAACGCCTGACCTGGAGACCGTGATCGCCGCCGAGCGCTGGGCCCGCGACCGGGCACAACAGCTCATCAGAAACGGGAACGTCCCATGTTCGTGACGATCTTCGTGCTCGTGTTGATCTTCGCGATCATGTTCCACGAGTTCGGCCACTACGCCACCGCCAAGGCCTTCGGCATGAAGGTCGAGAAGTTCTTTCTGGGATTCGGTCCGACGTTGTGGTCGGTGCGCAAGGGGGAGACCGAGTACGGCGTCAAGGCGATCCCCGCGGGCGGCTTCGTCAAGATCATCGGGATGCACCACTCGGAGGAGATCGACCCCGCCGACCGCGGCCGGACGTTCCACGAGCAGGCGGCGTGGAAGCGCGCGATCGTCCTGGTGTCCGGCTCGGTCACGCACTTCTTCCTCGCGGCCGCCTTGATCTTCGGAGCGCTGGCGTTCATCGGGCTGCCCGACCCCGAGGCGCCGCCCACCAACATCCTCGAGCAGGTCGTCGCCGACAGCCCCGCGGCCCAGGCGGGCCTGCAGCCGGGCGACCGGGTCGTGGCGATCGACGGCGCGCCCACCGGGGACTTCGAGCAGGTCCGCGACGCCATCCAGGGGCGCGCCGGCGAGTCGGTCGAGATCACCCTGGCACGCGACGACCGCGAGATCACCACCACCGCCACCCTCGCGACACAGATGCCCGACGGCACACCGGGGGCGTTCCTGGGCGTGGGACCGCGCCCCGTGATCGAGCGCGTCCCCGCCGGCGAGGCGCTGGTCAGCACCGTCCGCGGCGACCTGTCGATCTTCAACATCGCGGCGCGCAACATCGAAGGCCTGGGGACGGCGCTGAGCCCGTCGTCGCTGGCGAACTGGTTCCGCCAGGTCGACGAGCCGGGACCCCGGACCGCCGACGGCCCGGTCAGCCTCGTGGGCGTCGGTCAGACCGTCAGCGCGCTCGGCCGGTCCGGTGACATCTTCAACGTGCTGTTCCTGCTGGCGCTGCTGAACATCACGTTGGGCACCTTGAACATGCTGCCGCTGCCCCCGCTGGACGGCGGCCACTTCGCCGTGCTGCTCATCGAGCAGGGCGTGAACGGTGTGCGCAAGCTGCGCGGGAAGGCCGGCAACTGGCAGCTCGACCCGTCGGTGGTCACACCCATCGCCCTGGCGGTCATCGTCTTCTTCGTGGTGCTGTCGCTGACCGCGCTGTACGTCGACATCGTCAAACCGGCCTCGCAGCTGTTGGAGCAGTGACCGTGGGCACCTCCCTTCCCGTCATCGCGACCGGGCCCCGGCCGCAACCCGCGCATCTCACGCCGCCCAAACGGCGCCCCAGCAAGCGCATCGACGTCGGCGGTGTGCACGTGGGCGACGGCGCCCCGATCAGCGTGCAGTCGATGACCACCACGCCGACGCACGACGTCAACGCCACCTTGCAGCAGATCGCGGCGCTGAACGCAGCCGGCGTTGACATCGTCCGCGTCGCCTGTCCCCGGCAGGAGGACGCCAACGCGCTGGCCACGATCGCCCAGAAGTCGACCGTGCCGGTCGTCGCCGACATCCACTTCCAGTGGAAGTACGCCATGGCCGCGATCGAGGCCGGGGTTGCAAAGGTGCGCATCAACCCGGGCAACATCCACAAGGCGGGGGACCACTCCAAGGTCAAGGTCATCGGCGACGCCGCCCGCGAGCGGGGGATACCGATTCGCATCGGGGTCAACGGCGGCTCGCTGGAGAAGCGCCTGCTCGCCAAGTACGGGGGAATCGCCACCCCGGAGGCGCTGGTCGAGTCGGCGCTGGACGAGGTCCGCATCCTCAACGAGGTCGACTTCGACGACATCGCCATCTCGGTCAAGCACTCCGACCCGTGGGTGATGATCCAGACGTACCGGCTGCTGGCCGAGCAGTGCGACTACCCACTGCACCTCGGCGTCACCGAGGCGGGACCTCCCAAGACGGGGATCACCAAGTCCGCGGTCGGGATCGGCACGCTGCTCGCGGAGGGGATCGGCGACACCATCCGGGTATCGCTGTCCGCCGATCCGGTCGAGGAGGTCAAGGCGGGGATCGGCATCCTCGAGGCCCTGCACCTGCGCGAGCGCGGGCTGGACGTGGTGTCGTGCCCGTCGTGCGGGCGCGCCGAGGTGGACGTGTACACCCTCGCCGAGTCGGTGCAGGCTGCGCTCGAGGGCATCGACGTGCCGCTGCGTGTCGCCGTCATGGGGTGCGTCGTCAACGGCCCGGGGGAGGCCCGCGAGGCCGACCTGGGGGTGGCCGCCGGCGCCGGCAAGGGCCAGATCATCAAGAAGGGCGAGGTGCTGTTCACCGTCGCCGAGGCCGACATCGTCGAGACGCTGGTCCACTTCGCCAACGAGATGGCCGACGAGATCCGGGCGAGCCGCGGCGAGGGCGACCCGGTCGTCGTCAGCTAGCCGCCGGGCACCGGTCCCGGAAGGCGCACCACTGGCAGCGCCGGCCGACGTTGGCCACCCAGCAACCTTGGTCCACCGCGCGTCGCATCGCCGCGCTCAGCCCGCGGATCTGGCCGTCCACGCCGGCGACTGACTGCGCCGAGAGGGCCAGCTCGAGGACCTCGCCCCCGTCGCCCAGGTGCACCAGGCGCAGCCGGGACACCCTCAGTCCATGCTGGTCGGCGAGCACCGTCGCGTAGAAGCGCAGCTGGAAGAAACCCCGCAGCTCCCAGCCAGGCCCCGGTGCCGGCCCCGTCTTGTAGTCGGTGATCGCATACGTGCCGTCCGGCAGTCGGTCGAGGCGATCGACGATGCCGGCGAGCACCGTGTCGTCACGGACCGTCTCGACGAACAGCTCGCAGCCGGCGACGTCGATCTCCGCCGGAGTCTCCAGGCGGAACCAGGTGTCCAGCAGCCGCTCGGCCGAGCGCAGCCACGACCACACCGCCTCGGCGCTGTCGAACAGCGCGCGCAGCGGTGGGTCGCGATCGACCATGCGCTCGAACAGCCGGTGCAGCAGCGCCACCGCGGTGACCCGGGTGCGTGACGCCGGCGGCAGGTCGAACAACCGCTCGCAAACCTCGTGCACCAGCGTGCCCCGCAGCATCACCGGGTCCTCGGGCTCGTCGAGCCCGTCGATGTAGCGGAACGCGAAGTGCTGCGGGCAGTCGCGGAAGCTGTTGATCTTCGACGGCGACAGGCGGTCCAGCGGTCCCATGGCGTCACCTTCCCACACGGGTGCGACAGCGCCCCGTTGCCCAGGCGGTGCCGAGACGCTACGGTCGGTGTTTGGACCGGTCGAGCCGGGAGGCGCGGCGTGTCCGGGATCACCGTCGCCAGCGGTGACCCCGCTAACCGAGCCGGACCGAAGTGGGCGTCCCCGCCCACTTTTTGTTTCAACAGAAAGGAGGAGCGGCCAGTGAGCGACCCCGCCACGACCGTGCGCGATCTCGCGCAACCGCTGGCCGCCACCGCAGGGCTGGACCTCGTGGACGTCGAGGTCAAAGGCAGCGGACCGCGGACGCTGGTCCGGGTCAAAGTCGACCGCAAGGGCGGCGTCGAGCTCGCCGAGTGCCAGGCGCTGTCGCGGGAGCTGTCCCGCGCGCTGGACGACGCCGACCCCATCGACAGCCGGTACCAGCTTGAGGTCACCTCACCGGGCGTCAACCACCCGCTGCAGACGCAGCGCGACTTCGACCGCGTGCAGGGCCGAGTGGTCACCGTCCACCGCGCGCAGGGCGCCGGTGAGGTCAAGGGCACCGTGGCGGACGCCGGGGACACCGCCGTCGTGCTCGACGTCGACGGCGAGCGGGTGACCGTGGCGTACGACGAGATCGACAAGGCGACCCAGGCGCTGCCGTGGTGACCGTGGAGAGGACGCGACAATGGCGATGAAGGTTGAGATCGAAGCGCTGCGCAGCATCGAGCGCGAGAAGGGCATCGCCTTCGACACCGTCATCGAGGCGCTGGAGTCGGCCCTGGCCAGCGCGTACAAGCGGTCGCAGTCCGAAGCCGAGGAGGCCCGCGTCGTCATCGACCGCTCGACCGGCGAGGTGACCGTCTTCGCCCAGGAGCTCGACGACGACGGCAACATCGTCGCCGAGTGGGTCGACAACCCGCACGACTTCGGCCGCATCGTGGCCCAGACGGCCAAGCAGGTGCTCATGCAGCGCCTGCGCGAGGCCGAACGGGAGATGACCTACGGGGAGTACTCCGGCAAGGAGGGCGACCTCGTCACCGGCACCCTGCAGATCCATGAGCGCGGCCTGACCGTGCTCGACCTGGGCAACGCCGAGGCGGTCCTGCCGTTCGCCGAGCAGGTCCCGACCGAGCGGTACGACCACGGCGGGAGGATCCGCGCGTACATCGTCGAGGTGCGCCGGTCGTTCAAGGGCCCGCAGATCATCTGCAGCCGCAGCCACCCCAACCTCGTCACCGAGCTGTTCCGCCTCGAGGTGCCCGAGATCGCCGACGGGTTGGTGCAGATCCGCGGCATCGCCCGCGAGGCGGGGTACCGCACGAAGATCGCCGTGGAGAGCAACGACCCCGCAATCGACCCCGTCGGAGCCTGCGTCGGGACGCGCGGCACCCGCGTGATGGCGGTCGTGGAGGAGCTGTCGGGGGAGAAGGTCGACATCATCCCGTTCTCGGCCGAGCCCGCCGAGATGGTCGCCAACGCCCTGTCGCCGGCGAAGGTCAGCGAGGTCTACCTGTACGAAGACGACGCGACGGCGCTGGTCGTCGTGCCGGACTACCAGCTGTCGCTGGCGATCGGCCGCGAGGGCCAGAACGCGCGCCTGGCCGCCCGACTGACCGGCTGGCGGATCGACATCAAGAGCGAGACGCAGTTCGCCGAGGAGCAGGCCGCCTTCCAGCAGGCCTACGAGCGCGGCGAGGTGGACGAGCACGGCCGACCGATCGACGCGGCCCAGCACGACGCCGGCGACGTGCCGGCAACGTCAGCGCCGCAGGTCGGCCTGGACGAATCGGCGGAGGTGGACAAGGGGTAATCTGGTGGGGGTTCCCACTCGGTCGTGTTTGGCCTGCCGGCGCCGCTGCAGCAAATCGGCTCTGGTGCGCTTCGCGATCGTCAACGACACCATCGTGTTCGACCCGTCGGCACGCCACCCAGGCCGCGGGGCGTATCTGTGCCAACGCCAGTCATGTCTGGACGCGGCGCTGGCGAAGGGGTCGGCCCGCCTGAGACGCGCACTGCGCGCCCCAGGCTCGGTGAACGCAGATGAGACAGCACTACGAGCAGCGCAGCACCGCATCCGGATCGACCGGGACTGATCCGGGACTACAGGAGTGAGTGAGTGAGCAAGGTCCGCATCTACGAGCTGGCCAAGGAGACGGGACTTCCCAACAAGGAGGTCATCCGTCGCCTTGCCGAACTCGGCGTCGAGGCTCGGTCGCACTCCTCGACGGTGGAGGAACCTGACGCGTCGCGATTCCGCGAGAGCCTCGGCAAGCTGCGCGAAGCCAAGCGCCGCCAGCAGGAGGAGAAGGAGCGGTCCGAGGCCGAGGCCTACGACCTCGAGGCGCTCAAGCCGGCCGCGACCGGCGCGAAGGCGCGCCGTGTCCTCCCGCCCCACCTGCGCAAGCAGGCCGAGCAGCCGGCCGACGAGGGACCGGCGGCCCCGCCGCCGCCGCGCTTCCGTCCGGCGGCGACGCCGTTCCGTCCCACGGCGCCCGCCGGCGTCAGCG
>DATLGM010000237.1:0-15697 GCA_035540515.1 Egibacteraceae bacterium
TAGGGGTAGGTGAACAGCGTCAGGATCACCAAGGCCGCCCAGAACCCCCGGACCTGTGGCAGCGACGTGACCCCCAGCGGCGCCACCATGCGCGCCACCAGCCCCCCGCGGGCGAATCCGGCGACGAACGCGAACGCCCCAATGAACGACGGGATCACCAGGGGAAGCAGCAGCAGCACCCCGAACCCCCGCCGTGCCGGCAGGTCGGTGCGGGCGACGAGCCATGCCAGGCCAGTGCCCAGTGTCGCAGCCGCGACGGTCACGCTTCCCGCCAGCAGGATGCTGCGGACCAGGGGGGCCCAGGTGTCGGACTGCAGCCAGACGCCCTGTACGTCGGCGCCGGTGGTGACGTTGCGGATGACGAGGTAGGCCAGGGGCGCCGCAAAGAGCAGGCCCACGGCCAATGCGGCAGCGCCGAGCCCCCAGGAGGGGGGCTCGGCGCGGCGGCGAGGCGGCGCGGTGGCCGGCGCGGCAACTGCCGCCTCAGCCAGCTGCGTCACATCAGGGGGTCTGGATCCCACTGTCGCTGATCATCTCGAAGGTCTCCTGCAGACCCTGGCCGTAGTCGTCGAAGTCGTACTCCGGTCCGCCGACCTCGTCGAGCGGGGGCAGGTTCTCGGGGGCCGCGACACCCTCGACCAGCGGGTACTCGAAGGCCTCGTCCGCGAAGTACCGCTGTCCCTTGTCCGACAGCAGGTACTCGACGAACGCGGTTGCTTCGTCCGGTGAGTCGGTCGAGGTGAGCGTGCTGACCGTGGTCAGCAGCACCAGCGAGCCGAGGTCGCCGTCGGCGAAGCGGTGGTTGCGGCTGGGCAGGGACGGGTCCTCCGCCAGCGCCTGCTCGTTGTAGTAGTGGTTCACCAGCCCCATGGGGACCTCGCCGCGGCCGACGGCCTCGACGATGGCGCTGTTCTTCGGGTAGTTCGGTGACTCGTTGGCGGCCATGCCTTCCAGCCACTGGCGGGCCGCGTCGTCGCCCTCCGTGGCCCGGAAGGCGGTGATGAAGTCCTGGAACGAGCCGTTGTCGGGGGCGACGGCGACCTTGCCCTTGTACTGCTCGTCCGTCAGGTCCTTGACCGAGTCCGGCAGGTCGGACTCCTCGACCTCGTCGCTGTTGTAGACCAGGACACGCTGCCGGCCGGTGATGCCCACCCAGACGCCGGCGTCGGAGCGGTACTGCTCGTCGACGCGGTCGAGCACAGCGTCGTCGATCTCGGACAGTGCGCCCTGCTCAGCAAGGAAGCCGACGGAGCCCGGGCTCTGAGCGAAGAACACATCGGCGGGGGAGCGGTCGCCTTCTTCGGCGATGAGCAGCGCCAGCTCGGCCGAGTCGGCGTACTTGACCTCGACGTCGATGCCGGTGTCGGCGGTGAACTGCTCGAACAGCGGGGCAACGAGGTCTTCCCCGCGACCGGAGTACACGACCAGCGAGTCGGGCCCGCCTTCGGGTGCGGCCTCGGTGGCCTCGGTGTCGGCGGGGGGCTGCTCGGTCGCGGCGGGCTCCGCGCCGCCGGCGGTGGTGGTCTGCCCGCCGCAGGCGCTCGCCAGGACGGCGAGGCAGAGCAGCAGGAACAGCAGGGCGCGCGTCTTCAAAGGTCTCTCTTTCGTCGGTCCCGCACCAACCCTGAACGGGCGGTCTCGGTAAGGTAAGCCTAACTAAACGCTGACGGCAAGTCGGCCCGGCTCGGCCGGGTACGCCGCCGACGGTTCACCGACGTAGCGCAGCGAGACGCGGTCGCCGGGGCGCAGCTGCGGTCCGGCGAGCACCCGTGACCGCACCAGCCCTCCGCCTTCGAGGCGGACCCGGTACACCGCGTCGTGTCCGTAGTACTCGATCTGCTCGATGACGGCGGCGTCGCCGGGGGCGACGAGGATGCGCTCCGGTCGGACGACGACGTCGACGCCACCGCGCAAAGCGTGCTTGAGCGGCACGCGACCCACGGGAGTGTCCGCCCAGTCTCCTGAGGCGGTCCCCGCGACGAAGTTCGCATCACCGACGAAGGCGGCCACTGCCCTGGTCGCGGGCGTCTCGTACACCGCAGCTGGCGACCCCTGCTGGGCGATGGCGCCGTCGACCATCACGGCGACCTCGTCACCGATGGCGAAGGCCTCTTCCTGGTCGTGGGTGACGAACAGCGCGGTCAGGCCGAGGCCTCGGAGCAGCGAACGGACCTCCATGCGGATGGACGTGCGCAGCGCCGCATCCAGGTTGGAGAACGGCTCGTCGAGCAGCAGCGCGGAGGGCCGGTTCGCCAGGGCGCGCGCCAACGCGACGCGCTGCTGCTGCCCGCCCGACAGCGTGGAGGGCATCCGGTCGGCCAGGCCGGACAGCTCGACGAGCGCCAGGGCCTGCTCAACGCGCCCCGAACGGCGCTCGTGGCGAGCCAGACCGAAGCCGACGTTGCGGCCCACGGACAGGTGCGGGAACAGCGCCCAGTCCTGGAACACCATGCCGATGCGGCGACGCTCGGCGGGAACACACGTCGCCGAGTCGAACAACGTCCGGTCACCCAGATGGATGCTGCCGCTGTCGGGCCGCTCCAGCCCCGCGACCGACCGCAGCAGCGTCGTCTTGCCGCAGCCGCTGGGGCCCAGCAGGGCCACCACGCTCCCGGCCGGGACCGACAGGTCCACCCCCCGCAGCACCGGGTCATCACCGAACCGCTTGTGCAGGCCGCCGACGTGGATCGGGTCGACCACGCGGGTCGCGCCCGATCCCGCAGCAGGCGGGGCGGATAGGTTAGGCATCCCTAACACGGTACATCGGGCTGCGGCGCGGTACGAATGGTGGCGATGGCTGACCACGACGCCCCGCTGGTGCTCGTGCTCGGCGCTTCCGGATATGTCGGAGGTCGCCTGGTGCCACGTCTGCTCGAGCACGGCTATCGCGTGCGCTGCCTGGCACGGTCGCCCGGCAAGCTGGCCGGCAACCCGTGGGCCGCCGACGTCGAGATCGTCCGGGGGGACCTGCTCGAGGCCGAGGGGCTGGCTGAGGCGTTCACCGGCGTCACCGCGGTGTGCCACCTCGTGCACTCGATGGGCAAGGCCACGGTTTTCGCCGACGCGGACCGCACGATCGCTCGGAACGTGGCCGCGGCGGCCGAAGCCGCGGGCGTCGGGCGCATCGTGTACCTCGGCGGGCTCGGCGAGGTGGACGCGTCGACGTCGGACCACCTGCGCAGCCGAGCCGAGGTCGGTCAGATCCTGCTCGCCTCGGGCGTGCCGGCCACGGTCTTGCGCGCCGCGGTGATCATCGGGTCGGGCAGCGCGTCGTTCGAGATGCTGCGCCACCTCGTCGACAAGCTGCCGGTGATGGTCACGCCCCGGTGGGTGCGGACCCGCGTCCAACCGATCGCCATCCGCGATGTGCTGCGCTACCTCGTCGGTGTCATCGACGACCCCACCGGCGACGACCACGTCTTCGACATCGCCGGTCCCGACGTCCTCACCTACGAGCAGATGATGCAGGTCTACGCCGAGGTGGCCGGCCTCCCGCGGCGTCTGGTGCTGACCGTCCCGCTGCTGACCCCGTCGCTGTCCAGCCATTGGGTCAATCTGGTGACACCCGTTCCGTTCGGCCTGGCCAAGCCGTTGGTGCTCTCCTTGGCGGTGGAGGTCGTCGCCCGTTCAGACGGTGAGGACATCACCGCCCTCGTCCCGGGCGCGTGCCTGCCGTACCGCGACGCCGTGGCCGTGGCCCTGCAGCGGGTCCGCGACCTGGACGTGGAAACCTCGTGGCGCGACGCCGAGGTCGGCGGCCGTGACCCCGCCGACCCGTATCCAGGCGACCCGGAGTGGTCCGGTGGCACGCTGCTGTCCGACGTGCGCGTGGCCCGCACGACGGCCCCGCCCCTGGCGGTGTTCGGGGCGGTCACCGCGGTCGGGGGTGAGCGCGGCTGGCCGACGTGGCGCTTGTTGTGGGAGATCCGCGGCCTGCTCGACCGGCTCGTCGGCGGCATCGGCCTGCGCCGCGGTCGTCGACATCCGACGGTCCTGCGCGTCGGGGACGCGCTGGACTTCTGGCGGGTCGAGGAGGTCCGTGCTCCCGACGACAGCGGGTACGGCGTGCTTCGGCTGCGCGCCGAGATGCGCCTGCCGGGCCGCGCCTGGCTGGAGTTCCGCACGACGCCTGGTGACGCCGGGGGCACGGTGCTGACCCAGCGCGCGCTGTTCGCCCCCAAGGGCCTGTTCGGACGGCTGTACTGGCTGGCGATGGCGCCGTTCCACCCGCTCATCTTCGCGTCGATGGCGCAGGCGCTGGCCCGTCAGGCCGAGCGCGACGGCACGCGACGGGTCACCAGTAGCGGTGGGCGGACAGGGCCGCCCGCGGGGCTCGTCGAGGGCGACGCGGCGCCATCCCCCGAGCCGCCGCCCTCCCGACGAGCCGGATGACGCGGCCGCGCTGACCGGCAAACGGCGCGAGCAGCTCGAGCATGCCGGCGTCGGTCCACTGGCCGTCGGGCCCGTCGCCGTCGGGCCCGGAAAGGGCGTATCCGACCATCGCCGGGAAGTTGTAGTCACCGACGCTGACCGCGTCGGGATCCCCCAGGCGCACGCGCGTCTCCGCGCTGGTCCACACCCCCACGCCTGGCAGGGCGCGCAGCCGGCGGTCCAGCGCCGTCCAGTCTCGGCGGCAGCGCTCCAGCCGCGCATCCTCCACAGCAGCGGCGTGCAGCGCCCGAGCGCCGCGCCCGGAGATCCCGCACCGGCGCAGGTCCCACATCGGTGTGGCGCCCACCGTGCGCGCGGCCGGCCAAGCCCACAGGTCCGCGGCAACGGCCTCGGTGGTGCACGCCACCAGCTGCGCAACGCTGCGGGCAGCTTCGGCGCTTTGCACCAGCTGCTCGACGATGGACCGCCCCAGCGCCTCGCCCACGCGGGGTGTGCGCGACAGGCGCACCTCGCCAACGAGTGTCGCCATCCGCCGCAACCGCGCGTCGCCGGCGATCACCTCACCGAACGCCGCGACGTCGTCGTGCAGCCCCACCCAGCCGCGCGCGTCGTCCAGCGCCTGTTCGACGGTCTGGGCGGGCGTAGCCACCGGTCCCCGGACTTCCAGTGTCGTGCCGCCGGCGTCGGCCGTCGCCGCGAGGACCAGCGGTCCCGCCGGCCCCGGCTCGGCGCGCCGCATCCACCGACCGTCCCAGCGCACCACGCCACCGCGGCGCGCCCGGTCGGTACGGATGATCCGATCCAGGCGGACGGGGACGCGCACCCGGTCGCTGGCCAGCACGGTGGCAGGCGCGGCAGGGGGGAGGACGACGGCGGTCACGCCGGGCAGGGTGCCACGCCGGTGCGACACCCCGGCACATCCCAGCGAAACGGCCGGCCCCCGGGGGAAGGGGCCGGCCGTTCGCTGTGCGACGTGCTAGGCCGCGGCGGAGAGCTCCTGCTGCAGGCGCGCGAGCGCCGTGTTCTCGATCTTGCGGACCGACTCGCGGGACAGGCCCAGCTCGCGGCCCAGCGCGTCCAGCGTCACCGACTGCGCCCCGTCGAGGCCGTAGCGGCGCTGCAGCACGTACCAGCTGCGCTCGTCCAGGCTGTCCTGCGCCATCTGGAACAGCCCCTCGCGGAACTGCTTCTCCACGACCTCCTCGGCCGGGGAGTCGTCGGCGACGGCGACGAACTCGCCCAGGTCGCTGGCGTCCGAGTCGTAGCCGACCGGACGGTCAAGTGAGGTCATCGAGTGGTCGCCCTCCATGGCGCGCTCGACCTTCTCGACCGTCAGACGGGTCGCCTCGGCCAGCTCCTCGACGGTGGGCTCACGGCCGGTCTCGGATTCCAGGCGGGCCGACGCCGCGCGCACCTTGACCAGCGCGTCGTGCAGCGCCACCGGCAGGCGGATGGTCCGCTCGCTGCCGGCCACGCCGCGCTGAATCGCCTGACGGATCCACCAGGTGGCGTAGGTCGAGAACTTGTAGCCGCGGCGCCAGTCGAACTTCTCGACCGCGCGCAGCAACCCGAGGTTGCCCTCCTGGATCAGCTCGCCCAGCTCCAGCGTCGAGCGCTTGGAGAACTGTGCGGCGACGCTGACGACCAGCCGCAGGTTCGCGGCGACGAAGTGGTCGAAGGCCTCCTGGCCCTCACGAACGGCAGCCTCGAGTGCGGCGCGGTCCGTGACGGCGCCGGCGTCGAGCTTGGACTGCGCTTCACGGCCACGCTCGATCGTCTTGGCCAGGCGCACCTCATCGGCGGCGGTCAGCAGGCGCACCTTGCCGAGCTCGCTGAAATAGAGGTCCAACAGGTCCTCTGGGACGTTCATCCGTCCTTTGCCTTCCACGTTTGTGCTCTTGTTCACATTCATCTCAACACCGATCGGGGCCGAACTGTTCCCTGTGTAGACGTCCAACGGCACACAAAGGTTCGGATCCGGCGGGGTTTTGGCCTGCGTCGCCCAAAGCTTTGCCCGGGCTTTACCTGCGGCGGGAGTCAGGGCCTGCATCGCTAGGCTGCCCGCATGGGGCTGCCCGTTAACCCGCTGCTGCGCCGCCTCGGCGGCTACCCGCTGGCCGCATTTCAGGACATGGCTCGCGAGATGCGCGCCCAGCCCACGCCGGTTCACGACTTCTCCATCGGCGACCCGGTCGAGCCCACGCCGGCGTTCATCCGGCAGGCGCTGATCGACGGGGTCCCCGCGACCAGCCAGTATCCCACAGCGGCGGGGTTGGCGCAGCTCCGCCAGGCCATCGCGGGCTGGGTGCACCGCCGCTTCGGCGTCGAAGTGGACCCCGACCGGGAGGTGCTGCCCACCACCGGCTCCAAAGAGGCGGTGTTCCACTTGCCGCTGGCGATCGTCGACCCGCACGGAGACCGCCGCGCGGTCATCTGGGGCGACCCGGGCTACCAGGTCTACGAGCGCGGCCAGCTGTTCGCCGGAGGCACGTCGGACCCGGTCGTGCTCGATGACGACCACGGCTGGCGTCTGGCGGTGCCCGACCTCGCGTCTGACCGGCTGCGGGCGGCGTCGATCTTGTGGATCAACTACCCGCACAACCCGACCGGGGCGGCCGTGGACCTGGACTACTACCGCCGGGCGCTGTCGACGGCGCGCGAGCACGAGGTCGTGCTGTGCAGCGACGAGTGCTACGTCGACATCCACCCGGACGAGGACACCCCCCCGTCGCTGCTGCAGGCGTGCGGTGACGACCGCAGCGGGGTGATCGTGGCGTTCTCGCTGTCGAAGCGGTCGGGGATGACCGGCTACCGGTGCGGGGCGCTGGTCGGAGACGCCGACCTGATCGCCGACCAGCGGCTGCTGCGCCCCAACGTGGGGACCGCCAGCCCCGAGCCGATGCAACACGCGGCGATCGCGGCCTGGAGCGACGATGCCCACGCCGCTCAGCGGCGCGGGGTGTTCAACGCCAAGCGGGAGGTGCTGCTGGACTTCTTCGACCGCGCCGGCATCCGCGTCGGGGGCAGCCAGGCGACGTTCTACCTGTGGTTCGCCGCCCCCGGCGGCGACGACGCTGCCTACGCCGAAGCGCTGCTGCGCCACCGGATCATCGCGTCGCCTGGGCGAGCGTTCGGGGCCGGCGGCGCCGGTTGGCTGCGCCTGGCGCTGGTGCCCAGCGTCGACGGTTGCCGGGAGGCGGTCGCGGCCTGGGAGGCGGCGCTGGCCGACGGGTCGGTGCCGGCATGAGGGCCTTGGTCCTCGGAGGGACGTCCTTCGTCGGCCGTCACATCGTCCATGCCGCCCGGGCAGCCGGGATGACCGTCACGCTGTTCAACCGGGGGCGGACCAACCCCGGGCTGTTCTCCGACGTCGAGCGGATCCACGGCGACCGCGAGCGCGACCTCGACGCGCTCGCCGACCGCCGTTGGGACGCTGTCATCGACGTCAACGGCTACGTCCCGCGGATCGTCGGGTTGGCTGCCGACGCGCTGGCCGACCGGTGCGAGCACTACACGTTCATCTCGACGATCGCGGTGTACGGCGACGTCGGCGCCACCGCCCCTGACGAGGACGTTCCGGTCGCAGAGCTCGACACTCCCACCGAGCGGGTGACGGCCGACACCTACGGTGCGCTCAAGGCGGCGTGCGAAGACGTCGTCCGGCAGCGCTTCGGGGACCGTGCGCTCGTCGTGCGGCCCGGGCTGGTGGTGGGCCCGCACGACCCCACCGAGCGGTTCGTGCGGTGGGTGCGGCGCGCCGCGGAGGGTGGCGAGATGCTCGCACCCGGAGACCCCGACGGCCCCGTGCAGTTCATCGACGGCCGCGACCTCGGCGACTGGGTGGTGCGCATGGTGCTGGCCTCCGCCGCCGGGACCTTCAACGCGACGGGCCCCCATCCGGCCGTCACCTTCGGCCAACTGCTGCAGACCTGCACCGACGTCGCCGGCGCCGGCACGGCCCTGGAGTGGGTCGCCGAGGCCTTCCTGCTCGACCACGAGGTGCAGCCGTGGACCGACCTGCCGCTGTGGCTGCCGGCGGACGCCAACGGCATGTCCCGCACCGTCGTCGACCGTGCGATCGCGGCAGGGCTGACCTTTCGGTCGCTGCAGGACACGGTGCGCGCCACCCTGCTCTGGGACCAGACCCGGGCCGACCGGCGCCCCGCCGGCATGCCGCTGGACCGTGAGCGCGAGCTGCTGGCCGCCTGGGAGGAGCACCGCCGGCGCCGTTAGGCTGCGACGCGACGCACCGCCACCGACGCCTGCGGGAGACGTAACGTGCCAGCCAACATTGCCCAGATCATCGACGACGCCTTCGCGCAGGGCACGCACGCCGACCCTCAGGTGCACGAGGCCGTCGCCGAGGCGCTCGACCTGCTCGACGCGGGCAAGGCCCGCATCGCGGAGAAGCGCGATGGCGAGTGGGTCGTCAACGAGTGGCTCAAGCGCGCGGTGCTGCTGTCGTTCCGCCAGCGCGGCATGGAGACGATCGAGGTGGGCCCGTACGAGTACCACGACAAGGTCCCGCTGAAGACGGGCTATGCCGAGGCGGGCGTGCGCGTGGTTCCGCCGGCGGTGGTCCGCCACGGCGCGTTCGTCGAGTCCGGTGCCGTGCTGATGCCGTCATACGTCAACATCGGGGCGTGGGTCGGGTCCGGGACCATGGTCGACACGTGGGCGACGGTCGGTTCGTGCGCGCAGATCGGTCGGAACGTCCACCTCGCCGGCGGGGTGGGCATCGGGGGCGTGCTGGAGCCGCCGGGTGCGCGGCCTGTCATCGTCGAGGACGACGCCTTCGTCGGGTCGCGCTGCATCGTCGTCGAGGGCGTCGTCGTGGAGGAGGGGGCCGTGCTCGGGGCCGGCACGGTGCTGACGTCGTCCACGCCGGTGATCGACGTGACCGGGTCCGAGGCGGTCGTGGCCAAGGGGCGTGTGCCCGCGCGCTCCGTCGTGATCCCCGGCACGCGCCCGAAGGAGTTCCCGGCCGGCACCTACCAGGTGCCGTGCGCGCTGATCATCGGGCACCGCTCGGAGGCCACGGACACCAAGGTCTCGCTCAACGACGCGCTGCGCGACTACGACGTGCCGGTGTGACCGGGAGACGGCAAGGGTGAGCGACCTCGGCGACCTGCTCCTGGACCTGCTGGCGATGCCCTGCGTCACCGGCGAGGAGGGGCCGATCGCGGCCTGGCTGGAGGAGCGCTACGCACGGCGGGGGGAGCGGGTTCGTCGCTGTGCCAACTCCATCGTTGTCGGCGGGACCGGCGACGGGCGCCCGACGGTCCTGCTCGTCGGTCACACCGACGTCGTGCCGCCCACCCCCGATGACCTCACCCCGCGCCGGGATGGCGAGCGCATCGTCGGCCGGGGGGCCAGCGACATGAAGGCGGGCCTGGCCGTGGCGATGGATTGCTTTGAAGACATGGTGCTGCGCGCTGGGCCCTACGACCTTCTTCTCGTCGCGTACGCGGGGGAGGAGGGCTCGCACGACGGCAACGAGCTGGGACCGGTGCTGACCGCGATGCCTGACCTTGCCGCAGCCGACCTCGCGGTGGTCATGGAGCCCACCGACCTCACCGTCCAGCTCGGCTGCATGGGGGCGCTGCATGCCGAGGTGACCTTTCGCGGCCAAGCGGCGCACTCGGCCCGACCCTGGCAAGGCCGCAACGCTCTGACGGCCGCCGCCGGCCTCCTCGACGAGCTCCACCACCTCGCTCCCGACGACGTGACCGTCGACGGGATGGTGTACCGCGAGGTGTTCACCGCTACCCGCGCATGGACCGGCCCTTCGACGGCGGAGGGCGCCAAGCTCAGCGCGCGCAACGTCGTTCCCCCGGCGTTCACCGTCAACGTCAACTACCGATTCGCCCCGGACAAGGATCTTGCCGAGGCCGAGCGGCGGGTCCTTGCCCTTGTCGATGGCCGGGCGGACGTGGTGATCGTCGACCGCGCACCGGCGGGGCGCCCCCGCCGCGACCACCCCTTGGTCCAGCGCTTCCTCGAACGCGTCCCCGCACCGGTCGAGCCGAAGCAGGCGTGGACTGATGTCGCCCGGTTCTCCGAGGTCGGCGTGCCAGCGCTGAACTTCGGTCCGGGCGTGACGGCACAGGCCCACCAGGCCGGCGAGTACGTGCCGGAAGCGAACTTGCGCGCTGCGCGTTCGGCCATGGAAGACTTCCTGTCCCCGTAGAGAGGCGAGCAACGATGTCGGAGTTTCTGCAGGGGCTGCTGACCGGGATCGTGGTCACGGCCGCGGCCGTTGCGCTGGGCCTGTGGCTGTTGAAGCAATGAGCACCGACGACCCACAGGGGCCCGAACACGACGACGGTGGCGCGGACACCCAGATGTTCCGGGCTTTCGTCGAACGCGAGGAGTCGCACGCCCCTCCCGCGAACAGCCAGACCTTCCGCGTCGTCACGCTGCTCCTCGGGCTGCTGGCGTTCGTCGCCATCGTGTGGCTGCTGCTTCGCTGAAGCGCCGGCTGGGCTGGGCCGTCGGACTGCTCGCCGTGGCGGTCGTCGTGGCCACGGTGGGCATCGGCTGGTACTACGCCGGCGAGATCCTGCTGGTCCGTGACGCCGGTCCTCCGGTGTTCGACACCGAGGTCCTGGCGGTCGATGCCGACGAGATCACGCTCGCTCGCACCGACGGCAGCGCCCGCACGGGCACCTGGGGGCTGGACTTCGAGGGCGGCTACGCGCAGGTCCTCGACGTCCGGGAGGCCAGCGATGACGGTGTGGTGCGGCCGGTTCGACCGCTGGACGGCCTGCCGTCACCCGGTGACCGCGTCCGCGTGGACGGCTACGCGTTCCCACCGGACCCCGCCGCGGCCTTCGACTTCGCGGTGGACGACATCGGCGTCGACGCCGAGCTCGGCGTGCAACCGGCATGGCAGGTGGCGGGAGATCCCGGTCGCTGGGCGATCTTCGTGCACGGCCGCGGCGGGGGTCGTCACGAGTGCTTCCGGCTGTTGCCGCTGTTCCAGCGGTTGCAGTGGTCGTCGCTGTGCATCAGCTATCGCAACGACCCCGGCACACCTGCCGACCCCCGGGGCCTGTACCGGCAGGGACACACCGAGTGGCGTGACGTCGAGGCAGCCGTGGCGGACGTGCTCGAGCAGGGTGCCGAGCAGATCGTGCTGGTCGGCTACTCGATGGGGGGTCAGATCACCGGCACGTTCCTGCGACGGTCCGACCTCGCCCGGCACGTCGACGGCGTCATCTGGGACGCGCCGGCGCTGGACTGGGGGCCGGCCATCGCCGCCGGCGCCGCCGAACGGGGCGTGCCGACGTGGCTCGTGCCGATCGGGATGCAGGCGTCGGAGTGGCGAGCCGGCGTGGACTACGCCGACCTGAACCACGTCGCCAACGCAAGGGACTTCGAGACTCCTGTCCTGCTGTTTCACGGCACGGCCGACTCCACCGTTCCGGTCAGCGTCTCGGATCGCTTCGCCGCCGCCCGCCCCGACCTGACGACCTACGAGCGCGTCGAGGGCGCCGAGCACGTCGCCGCGTGGAACGTCGACCGACAGCGCTACGAACGAGCGGTCCGAGACTTCCTCGGCGAGCTCGAGTAGAGCGCTACCGCGTCAGCCCGCCGGCCTGGCGCGCCGCCGCCTCCACCTTCTCGTAGAACGCCTGCTGCTCCGTTGCGTCGAACGACATGTTGTCGTTGTCCTCGCGCAGCCCCACCGCGCCGTCGATGAGCTCCCGGATGATGTCGGCGTGGCCGGCGTGGCGGTTGGTCTCGGCGATCTGGTGGACCAGGACCTGGTGCAGCGACACCTCCGCCCGGTCCTCGCGCCACCACGGCACCCGCCCGACGGCGTCCAGTGGCAAGGCGGTGATGGTGGCGTCGGCATGCGCGGTGGCCCGCGCGTACAGGTCCAGGATCTCCTCGCGAGACTCCTCGGCCGTCGCCCACATGTCAGCGTCGGACCACTCCAACAGCCACGACGGCGGGTTGTCGAAGGGCCTGCCGAACGTGTCGCCGAAGTACCCGATCTCGACGGCGGCAAGGTGCTTGACAAGCCCGAGCAGGTTCGTGCCCGTCGGCACCAGAGGGCGGCGGACGTCGTACTCGGACAGCCCGTCAAGCTTCCACAGCAGCGCCTCCCGGACCACGCGCAAGTACCGGTGCAGCGTTTCCTTGGGATCCGGGACAGCCATGACACGCAGCCTCGCACACCGCTGCGACGCTTCCGAGGGCTGTCGCACCCCGGTGGGCACAATGGGTGCAGCCTGCCGACAAGGGATTCCCACCGCCGTGAGCTACACCGCGAAATCGATCAGCGTGCTCGAGGGCCTCGAGGCCGTCCGCAAGCGCCCCGGCATGTACATCGGTTCGACGGACGTGCGCGGCCTGCACCACCTGATCTGGGAGGTCGTGGACAACGCCGTCGACGAGCACCTCGCCGGCCACGCGAGCAAGATCACCGTCACGATCCGCTCCGACGGCGGTGTCGAGGTCGTCGACAACGGCCGTGGGATCCCCGTCGAGAAGCACCCCAAGGAGCGCAAACCCGCCGTCGAGGTCGTGCTCACCAAGCTGCACGCCGGCGGCAAGTTCGACCAGCAGTCGTATGCCGTCTCCGGCGGTCTGCACGGCGTCGGGGTGTCGGTCGTCAACGCCCTGTCGGTCAAGACCGAAGTCGAGGTCGTCCGCGATGGCAAGCGCCACGCCATCGCCTTTTCCCGTGGCAAGCGCAAGAAGGCGCTGGAGGTCATCGGGCGCGCCAAGCGCACTGGGACCACCGTGCGGTTCTGGCCCGACGAGCAGATCTTCGACACCGTCGAGTTCGACGACGACACGGTCCTGACGCGGCTGCGCGAGACCTGTCTGCTCAACCCCGGGCTGCGGATCGACTTCGCCGACGAGCGAACCGGCCGTCGGGAGTCATTCGAGTTCCGCAAAGGCCTGGCCGACTTCGTCGCCGACCTCCTGGGTGACGACGAGCCCGTGCTCTCCAAGCCGGTCACGGTGTCCCGCAGCGACACGGTCGACGGCAAGGCGTTGGCCTGCGACATCGGCGTCAACTGGCAGGCGGTCGGCTTCGACGAGCGCGTCCGCAGCTACGTCAACGTCATCCGCACGGCCGACGGCGGGACCCACGAGGAGGGGTTCCGCAAGGCGATCACCGGGACGCTGAATCGCTGGGGGGAGCAGAACAAGGCGTTCAAGAAGGGCGACGCCCGCCTGTCCGGCGACGCCATTCGCGAGGGCATGGTCGCGGTCATCAGCGTCAAGATGCCCGACCCGCAGTTCGAGGGGCAGACCAAGGGCAAGCTCGGCAGCGCAATCATGCGCGGCTTCGTCGAGCGCACGGTCAACGAGGTGCTGTCGGAGTGGCTCGACGCCAACCCCGCGTTGGGTCGCAAGATCATCAAGAAGGCGCTGGTGTCGGCCAAGGCACACGAGGCCGCCCGGCAGGCACGTGACCTAACCCGCCGCAAGGGGATCCTCGACAGCCAATCGGCGGGGCTGCCCGGGAAGCTGTCGGACTGCTCCAGCCGCAACCCCGAGGAATGCGAGCTGTACATCGTCGAGGGCGACTCCGCTGGGGGTTCGTCGAAGCTCGCGAGAGACCGCCACACCCAGGCGATCCTGCCGCTGCGCGGGAAGGTCCTCAACGTCGAGAAGGCACAGCTGCGCCGAGCGCTGGCCAACGCCGAGATCCAGAACCTCATCAAGGCCATCGGCACCGGGATCGGCGACGACTTCGACTACGCCAAGCTGCGCTACCACAAGGTGATCGTGCTGTCGGACGCCGACGTCGACGGCGGTCACATCACGACGCTGCTGCTGACCTTCTTCTACCGGCTGATGCCCAAGCTGGTCGACGGCGGCCACCTGTTCATCGCGCAGCCGCCGCTGTACCAGCTGCGCAAGGGCACGAAGTCGTTCTATGCGATGAACGACCGCGAACGGGACCGGCTGCTCAAGACCGAGTTCAAGGGGCAGTCCAACGTCGACGTCGCGCGCTTCAAGGGTCTCGGAGAGATGGACGCCGACCAGCTGTGGAACACCACCATGGACCCAGCGCAGCGCACGCTCCTGCGCGTCACCATCGAACAGGCCGAGCGCGCCGAGAACGTGTTCTCCCTGCTGATGGGGGAGTCGGCCGCGGATCGGCGTGAGTGGATCGAGAACAACGCCCGCTACGCCGAGAACATCGACGCGTAGCGGGCGTCGGGGGCGTCAGGCGCGCTCGACGACCTGGGTGTCGCCGAGCTTGTCGTGCCACCCGCGGTTGTTGGGGTCCGACGAGATCGTGACGATGATGATGATCACGATCACCAGCGACGCGATGCTGGCCAGCCACCCGATCACCGGGATGCCCTGCACGACGCTGAGCAGCATCCACCAGTTCCGCCGGGCCGACGCGTCCGTCGAGATCGTCCCCCCGGAAGCGTCGACCACCCGCATGCTCAACAGCTGCTTCGCCAGCGTGGCGCCGTTGGAGGTCTCGAGGAAGACGAAGTAGGCGAAGCCGGCGACACCGGTGATGACGCCGTAAACCAGGCTGCCCGGCCGCACGCCGAGGATGCCCAGGACGATGGCGAGCGGGATGCCGACGATCAGCGCGTCGAGGATGCGGGCGACGATGCGCTTGCCCAGGCCGGCGGCCGCGCCGGCGCCGGCGCCGACCGGCGGCTGCTGGTACCCCTCGCCGGGCCCGGTCTGGAAGGCGCCGGGTTCGACACCGCCGGTCTGCGACCGCTCCCCGACGGGTTGCCCGATCGGCTCGACCGGCTCCGGCCCGGGTCCGGTTGGATCGTGGTGATCACTCATCGAAGACTCCCCTCCGTCGACCTGCGGGCAGGCTAGCCCACCAGGTCCTCACCGTGCCGGTGGCGCTTCGAATTGCTGGAGGATCTCGCGGGCACGCGCCTCCTCCTCGTCGGCGACCCACACCGACGGCCAGGTGTCGGGGGAGACCGGAACCTCGCCAGCCGCACCCACCAGATGCTCGCCGCGCACCGTGGTCGTGATGCCCTTGGCCTCCAGGACGTGCTTGACCAGATAGGCGTCGGCCAGCGTTCTGGCGGTGTGCACGCGGCGCATCGGGCCCTCCTGTCCGACGACATGGTACGGGCCGGGCCTGGGGCCTCGGCGGGTTGTAGGGTCGCGAGCGATCTCGCCGAACGACCACAGGAGCAGCGATGGGTTTTGACCGCAAGGCCACCACGATTTGGGAGGGCGACCTGTTCAACGGGTCGGGCAAGGCGTCGCTGGACACGTCCGGGGCCGCCGGACCGCTGGATGTGGCCTGGCCCGCCCGCGCCGGTGACGACACCAGCAAGAC
>DATLGM010000238.1:0-5926 GCA_035540515.1 Egibacteraceae bacterium
GTGATGCCGGGGGTGCACCTTCCCGTCCTGCCCGTCACCGCACTGGCCGAGCGTCGACCCGACGACCTGCTGATCCTCGCGTGGAACTTCGCCGACGAGATCATCCAGCAGCAACAGGCGTACCGCCGCGCCGGCGGCCGCTTCATCATCCCCATCCCCGAACCGAGAATCGTCACATGACGCTGCCGCTGGATGCCACTGCCATCTGCCTCGCCTGCGACCAGCAGGGGATGCACATCGTCTTGGAGCAGGACCGCATCCCCACCAACAGCTGCCTGCTGCTCGATGATCTGGAGGCGGCACGCCGCTATCCCACCGGACGGATGCGGCTGGCCGTGTGCCCGTCCTGCGGCTTTCTGTCCAACGTCGACTTCGACTCGGCGCTGACCACGTACTCGTCGACCTACGAGGAGACACAGGCGTTCTCCCCCCGGTTCCTCGAGTTCGCCCAGGCACTGGCGAAGCGGTGGGTGCACCGGTACGGCATCAACCAGCGCCACATCGTCGAGATCGGCTGCGGCAAGGGGGACTTCCTGGCCTGGATGTGCGAGCTGGGCGACAACACCGGGCTGGGCATCGATCCCGCCGCCGCGCCCGATCGGCTGGACACCAGCGTCGCCGACCGCCTGGAGTTCCGGTTCGAGTTCTTCGACGCCGAGTCGCCGCCGCTGGACGCCGACGTCGTCGTGTCGCGCCACACCCTCGAGCACATCCCCGACGTCAAGCGCTTCATGACCGTGCTGCGCGACAAGTGCCCGCCGGACGTGCCCGTGCTGTTCGACCTCCCCGACGTCGGTCGAGTCCTGCGCGAGACGGCGTTCTGGGACGTGTACTACGAGCACTGCTCGTACTTCACGCCGGGCTCGCTGGCGTCGCTGTTCCGCCGCTGCGGGTTCGATGTCGTCGACATCGCAATGGACTTCGACGACCAGTACATCATCCTGGACGCGCGGCCCTCTGACGGCTCCGTTGGCGCCCCCGCCGCGCATCCGCTGGAGGAGCCCGTCGCCGAGGTCGTGGGGGAAGCCGAGGCGTTCTCGCAGCGGTACGCCGACGAACTGTCGACACGCCGAGCCGAGATCGCAGCGCTGATCGCCAACGGCCGGCGCGTCACCATCTGGGGGGCGGGCTCCAAGGGAGTGTCGTGGCTGACCGCGCTGCAGTTGCTGCCGGACCGGATGCCGTACGCCGTCGACATCAACCCGCACAAGCGGGGCAAGTACATGGCCGGAACCGGCCAGCGCATCGTGGCACCGCAGGATCTCGCGGCTGACCCGCCCGACGTCGTCTATGTGATGAACGCGATCTACACCGAGGAGATCCGCGGCATGCTCGATGAGCTGGGGTTCACGGCCGAGCTGCGCGCGGTGTAAGGGTCAGCTGGCGGCCCGGGCCTCGGCCCGTCGCTCGCGGAACCGGCGCAGACGACCCGTCACCAATCGCCACAGGTACGGGCCGCGGGTGTACGGGTGCTGGTAGTCCACCAGGTCGCTTGGCGGGAGGACACGCCGGCGTAGCCACCAGCGCAGTGCCTCGGGCGGCCGCCCCCGGGCCAACCACGGCAACCACAACAGCCGGTGCTGCAAGCGCAGCAAACCCGCACCGCCTTCGAGCGTGTGCTCCGGCGGCCAGAGCTGGTGCCACATCCGGGAGCGCCACCCAGTCGGCGCAGCGAGGGGATGGACCGGTAGGGCGAGCGTCTCGACGACCCGATCGAGGGTGCACCGACCGACCTCACGGAGACCCTCGGCGTCGAACATCGCCGCGATGGCAGCCCAGTCGAGGTCGTCGCTCAGGACCCGCGCCACATCGACGTAGCCGACGAGGCGAGCGAAGCGGTCCTTGTTCAGATGCAGGACGAACTGCACGAGCGAGGTCTCGGCGTCGATGGTGCGCAGCCCCTGGGAGCCGGGGATTTCCTGCGTGCGCTTCCAGAACAGGGCGTTTTGCCTGGCGGGGACGTCGAGCTTCAGCAGGTCACCATGGAAGTCGACCTCGATGCCGTCGATGACCAGGTCGATGGACTGCAGCATCCCGGTGCGGAACAGCTTGATGGCCGATGGGGTGACGCGGTTGTCCGGCTGCAGGGCGGCGAGCACCTCGTGGCAGCGGCGCAGATCCTCGGGACGCAGCAGCACATCAAGGTCGGTGCAGGGACGGGCTCCTTGGCGCCCGTACCACCGCTGTTCCGCGGCCACGCCTTTGAAGATCGCGCCCTGTGCACCCACCGATTCCAGGCGGGAACGGATCAGCTCGGCCGTTGCCCACAGCTTTCGGTGGTGGCCGCGCGTCCACAGGTCGCGCCGCGCCAGGTCATTGGCGTGCCCGGCGGGGAGCGCAACGCGGCCCGCGTCGACCTCGTCCCACAGCAGCCCGGTCATCCGGTGATCAATGGCTGATGCGATCAGCGCATCGGGGTCGACGACTGCGCGGGGCTTCTGGCTCCGCGCGATGTCCAGCAGGATCGGATGTGGCTGCATCAGCGGTTGCCGAGTGTGCCGGTCACTCGGGCCACGGCGATGGCGCGCTTGAGCACCCAGAGCGACGCCGGGAGCAGGACCACGTTGAACCCGGCCAGCACCGCCATCTCGTGGACCACGTCACCCAGGCCGGCGCCGGCGAGCACGACATCGCGGATGCCGTTGAGTCCGTAGTAGGCGGGAATCGCGCGGGACAGCACCTGCACGGGCTCGGGTAGCAGCGCCACGGGGAACAGTGCACCCGCCAGGAGGTTCCCGACCTGCAGCGTCATCCCCGCGAGCGGATCGCCGCGTTTGGACAGCACGATCACCGCGGCGGACAGCAAGCCCACGGCGCAGAACGTACCTAAGGTCAGCACCACCAGCGGGATGGCGGTGAGCAGGGAGAGCAGCGGCAGCTCACCCCCGGTCAGTGCCCAGCCCACGCCGAGGTAGATGACGGCGTCGAACACCGACATGACGAACGGGACGACCAGCGTGCCGGCCATCAAGGTGCCCAGCGGCGTTGTCGTCGACAGCAGGATCTCAAAGGTCCCGTCGCTTTGCGCCTGCGCGACGCTGCGACTGAAGCTGCTGATGCAGGTGTACGCCAGACCCGTCATGACGAGCCCGATCAGCGCGAACGAGAAGTAGCCGCCGTCGTAGCGCGCCAGCGGCGCCGCGTCGCCGACAAGCCGCCCGAGGAAGAAGAACGTCAACACCGAGAGCAGAATGTTCACCAGCCGCAGCAGCAACTGGAAGTGATAGCTGAGCTCGACGCGGGCGTCGCGCCGCGCAAGCGCTGCGACTCTGCGCGTCGTGGCGGTGACGGCGCTCACGACGCGGTCTCCTCCATCCGGAGCAGACGGACGATCGCCTGTGCCGCGTCGCGGCCGCCGTCGCTGTCCGACAGCTCGTCGGGCGTCCCGGCGAAACGCACCCGGCCACCGACGAGGGCGACGACCCGATCGCTGATCGTGACCACCTCGTCGAGACGATGGTTGCTCAGGAGCACCGCCCGCCCCTGATCGGCAAGTTGGCGGAGCAGGCCGCAGACGAAGTCGGCGGCAACCGGGTCGAGGCTGCGAGTGGGCTCGTCGAGCACCACCAGGGCCGGGTCGGCCATGAGCGCTCGCGCGACGCTGAGCCGCATCCTCATCCCGGCGCTGTAGCCGAACGCGAGCTTGTCGCGCTCGCCGAGCCCGAAGTCTTCCAGCAGTTCGTCGGCGCGGCGTGCGGCGTCCGACCGCGACATCCCCGCCATGATGCCGAAGAACTCCAGGTTCTCACGACCCGTCATCCGGTCGTAGATCCCCAGGTCTCCTTCCAGGACGAGTCCCAGTCGTCGTCGCGCGGCGACAGGCTTGTGCGCGATGTCGACACCGTCGATGAGCACGCCGCCAGACGTCGGTTCCAGCAGACCCGCCACGACCTTCAGCAGCGTCGTCTTGCCCGCGCCGTTGGGACCCACGAGGCCAACGACCTCGCCACGGTCCACCTTGAGGCTGACCGGGTGCAGCGCGCGGACGGGCTCCTTGGCCGCTACCCGGATCAGTGGGCGCAGCCAGGTCGGAGGCGGCGCATAGGTCTTGGCCACCTCGCGAACGTCCAGCACGGTGCTCATATGTGCCACATCATCGCCGTTGGCTGTACCTCGGCGCGGGTTCTGCCGACCTGTATGGTCGAATCGCCTTCGTCAGGAGGGCAGGCGATGACCGAGGACGTGATGCAACAGGCGCTGCGGGTACCCGACGACGTGCTCTGGCAACGGCTGCCGGACGGCGAATCGGTGTTCCTCAACCTCCGCACGGAGGAGTACTTCGGTCTGGACGCGACCGGCACAGAGATGTGGGAGGTCCTCTCGTCGAGCGCGACGCTGGGGGACGCGCGCGGCAGGCTGCTGGCCATCTACGACACCACGCCGGACGTGATCGAGCGTGACCTTCTCGGATTGGTCGACCGGTTGGTCGCACGGGGTCTGCTTGCGGTCGGCGCGCCATAGGCTCCGCCAGCTCGCCGCCCTGAGTGCGGGCGAGCTGACGACGCTGATCGTCGCCGCGGTGGTGTTGCGAATCGCGCCGCTGATGCTGCGCCGCCACGGTCTTCAGGGCACCCAGGCGCGGCTCAGGCGGAAGTCGTCGCCCCCGGGTCCGCCTGCGAACCCGCGGGAGACCGCCATGACCGTGGCCCACCTCGTCGAGGTCGCTGCTGCGCGCGGGTGGCCGCGGCCGAACTGCCTGCACCGGTCCGTGACCCTGTGGTGGCTGTTGCTTCGGCGCGGGGTCGACACGGAGATCAGGATCGGTGTGCGGCGCAAGGAGGGTGGCGACGGGCTCGACTTTCACGCTTGGGTCGAGCACGAGGGCCTGGTGATCAACGACGCCCGGGATGTTCGCACCCGGTTTGCCACGTTCGACCGGGCGATCGTGCCGCCGAAGGCGACGTTCCGCTAGTGGTGTACGTCGGTGATGATCGCGTCAACGACGTCGGGAAGCACGTCCCAGCCCGAGCGGTAGCGGATGCGGCGAAAGGCCGTAGTCGCCACCAGATGGGTCACACGCGTGAACTGCTCCCCGCGAAGTCCGAGGTCGGCTACCTCGCGGCCGAGGAAGCTGTGCCGCATGGCCAAAGGGAACGCCTCGCGTGGGGAGATCGGGTCGATGGTGACGGCATCGGCGTCAGCGGTTCGCTCGGGCAGGTAGACCCGCCGCACCGGTGCCGGGTCGGTGGAGAAGCGCTCGGGCGGCACGGCCACACCGCGCTTGCGGGTGGTCGGGTTCACGACCGGCAGCCCGTCGGGATCTTCGCCGAACTGGCGGGCCTGGTCCGAGGTCATCCGCACCTGGGGATAGGCGGGGTGGGCGTCGAAGCCGCCGGGTGCGCCATCCCGGCGCGTGAGCGCGAGCAGGTCGTCGGTGAGGAAGCGGCAGCCGGCGTTCGTCAGCGCGGCCGACAGCGACGTCTTGCCGTGGCCGCGGCCCGCCATGAAGGCCACGGCGTTGCCGCCGACCGCCACGGCGGAGGCGTGCACGGTAAGGACGCCGCGCCGCTCCAGCCACAGGGCCAGGACCATCCCGAACAGGTGGGCCCGCACGAGGCCGGCGTGTCGTGGCTCGACCAGGTGGCAGACGATCCGGTCGTCGAGCAGGTAATAGTCGGCGGCGCCGTGGACGCGGACGACATCGACGTGATCGAAGGCCAGGAACGAGAAGTCGGGTCGCTGGCGGTACTCCGAGATGCTGGCCGCACGCGGCGAGGCACGGTCGAGGTCGATGTCGACCGGGGGTTCACCGAGGGCGAACAGGACACGCGCAGGCGACTGCGACCGCGGGAGCGGCAGCCCGAGGTCGTCCTCCGACGCCAGGTCGACGCCGTAGACGCGGTAGGTCTCGATGGTTCCTCCGAACGCGACGGCGCGCGCATGATCCGCATGGCCCGGGCCGGGAGTCAATCAGCACGCGCAGGGG
>DATLGM010000239.1:0-8644 GCA_035540515.1 Egibacteraceae bacterium
GGCCAACCGTCCCCGCGGGGACCGCTCCGGCGCGGATCGCACCGACGGAGACGACAAGGGCGCCCAACCCGCGCCGGCGACGCCGACCCCGCCGGCGCCGGCGTACCGCACGGCCGCAGACGTCAGCGACCCCGAGGGCGACCGTGGGCGGGCTCCCGCCTACGCGGACCTTCGCCGGGTGCTGATCGAGTCCGACGGCGCCAATGCCAGGGTCAGCATCGTGGTTGCCGGCCGGCTGCCCGCCACGCTGGCGGAGGGCGAGGTGCAGGGGATCGGCGTCGACTTCTACCGCACCAACGACCGTGAGAGCGACTACCAGCTGTTCGCCGACGGTGGCAGCACCGGATGGGAGGCGTACCTGCACACCCCCAGCGGCATCGGCCGGTTCGAGGGCTCGTTCCGCATGGGCGGTCAGATGCTCGTCTTCGAGGTCCCGTGGTCCAGCCTGGGGGGCCGCAAGGCCGCGGACGTCAGCGCCTTCGTGGACTGGTCGGCACAGGACCGGCCGTTCAACCGCACCGGCGGCGACCGCGCGCCGGATCAGGGGCGGTTCCGCGTCCTGCCGTGACCGTCCACAGGCGGCACGTCCTTTTCCGAGGTCGGGTGTCGGGCCGGTCCTAGCGTCGCGGCCATGACCCACTCGACCAAGCGTCTCGGTCAGGTCGGTGAGGAGCTCGCCGTCCGCCACCTGCAGTCCCAGGGCCTCGTGGTCCTCGAGCGCAACTGGCGTGCCGCGCTGGCCGACGTCCGCGGTGAGGTTGACGTCATCGCGGCCGACGGCGAGGCGATCGTGTTCTGCGAGGTCAAGGCGCGCCGGGGGGCGGTCACCGACACCGCCTTCGCCGCGGTCACCTTCGCGAAGCAGCGGCAGCTGCGACGTCTCGCCGCGCTGTACCTCGCCGGCCGCGATGCGCGCTGCGACGTACGCTTCGACGTCGTCGCCGTCACGTGGCCGCCAGGTGGCGGCGCACCGACCATCGACCACCTCGTCGGAGCCTTCTAGTGGTCGGGCACGCAGCAACCGTGGCGATGGTCGGCTTGCAGGCGGTGCCGGTGACCGTCGAAGCCCACGCGGGGGCAGGGTTGCCCGGCTTGCAGATCATCGGCTCCTCCCAGGCCGCCGGCCAGGCCGCCGAGCGGGTCCGCACCGCGCTGAGCTCGTCAGGGGTGTCGCTGCCCGGCCGGAAGCTGCTGATCTCGCTGGCGCCGGCGGACGTGCCCAAAGGCGGCGCGCGGTTCGACCTCGCCATCGCAGCCGCGGTGCTCGCCGAGCTGGGCGTCATCGCCCATGAGGTCCTCGCGCGGTGCGTGGTGATGGGGGAGCTGGCGCTGGACGGGGCCGTCCGGCCGGTCAGCGGCGTGCTGCCCTGCGCCGCGTCCATTGCCGGTACCGACCGGCGGCTGATCGTGTGCGACGCCAATGCCGCCGAGGCGGCGCTCGTCGAGGACCTCGATGTGGTCGCGGTGGATCACCTGGGTGAGCTGATCGACGTCCTGACCGGCGAGTCGCCACCGCGGGGCGCCGGACAACCCTGCGCCACCGTCCCGCCAGCCCCTCCGGACCTGGCCGATGTCCGCGGGCAGCCCGAGGCCCGGCGGGCGTTGGAGATCGCCGCTGCGGGCGGTCACCACCTGCTGCTGCTCGGACCGCCCGGCTGTGGCAAGTCGATGCTGGCCAAGCGGTTGCCCTCGGTGCTGCCGCCGCTGTCCGACGCCGACGCCCTGGAGGTCGCCGCCATCCGGTCGGTCGCGGGATCGGGCTCGGGGTACCTGGACCGCACACCGCCGTTCCAGGCTCCGCACCACTCGGCGTCGGTCGCGGCGCTGTTCGGCGGTGGGTCCGGGGTCGCGCGGCCGGGCGTGATCAGCTTGTCCCACCGGGGCGTGCTCTTTCTCGACGAGCTGTTCGAGTGGCCCCGGTCAGTCGTCGAGGCGCTGCGCCAGCCCCTCGAGGACGGGGTCGTGCGGGTCGCCCGGGCCCGCGCGACGGTGACGTACCCGGCGCGGGTGCAGCTGGTCTGCGCCGCGAACCCGTGCCCGTGCGGCGGAGGTGAGCGCTGCTCGTGCACGGACGAGGCGATCTGGTCGTACCGCGCTCGGCTGTCCGGTCCGCTGGCCGACCGCCTCGACCTCGCGCCGGCGGTGCAGCCGCTGACAGCCGGTGATCTGCTTCAGGCAGGCGGCGCGGAGTCCAGCGCCGTGGTGGCCGAGCGGGTTGCTCGCAGCCGGGATGCCGCCCTCGCGCGCGGCTGGGACGGGCTCAACGCCCACATCCCCGCTCATGCAGTGCGGCGGACCGCGCGAGCGCAGGCGCTGCGGATCCTCGCCGACGCCGTCGAAGCAGGGGAGCTGACGGGGCGCGGCTACGACCGCGCCCTGCGGGTCGCCCGCACCTGTGCGGACCTGGAGGGCAGCGAGCTGGTGGAGACCCATCACGTGTACGAAGCGCACGCCCACCGCCTCGGCCTGCGATCGCCGCAGGCGATGCTGGCCCGATGACGCCGGTCATTCCTTCGGGCACGCCCCCCGCGTGGGCCGGCGAGCTCGCCGGCGAGGCGGACCCCGAGCTGGTGGCACGGATCGTCCGGCTCGCCGCGACCACGTGGGCGACCCCCGAGCGGATCCGCCAGGTCGTCGACACGCGCCTCGACGGCCCCACGCCGACCGCTGCAGCGGTCGTCGAGACGCTCGAACGCCTCGCCGCCGCCGGCCGCTCACTGGCCGACGAGAAGGCCGTCGCCGCAGCGGCTCGGGCGTTGGCCGCCCACCGCGTACGGGTGCGGATCCCGGGGGAGCCGGGCTACCCGCCCCGCCTGCTGCAGGCGTGGCCGGAGCTGGGTGCGCCCCTGTGGTTGTTCGAGTGGACCGCGGACGGGGCCCTGCCTGACGGCCCGGCGGTGGCGGTGGTCGGGACGCGGCATCCCACGCTGGACGGAGTGGCGACTGCCCGGGAGCTTGCGGCGCACCTGGCCCGTCACGGCGTGACGGTGGTGTCGGGGATGGCGCGCGGGATCGATCAGGCCGCGCACCTCGGGGCGATCGAGGCCGGCGGCCGCACCGTCGGGGTGCTCGGCGCCGGCTTCGGGGTGGACTACCCCCGTCGTGACGGGGCGGTGCGCCAGTCGGTGTGGCGTGCGGGCGGCCTGCTCACTGAGCTGCTGCCGGGCACGCCCCCGCGCAAGCGGACCTTCCTGTGGCGCAACCGGATCATCGCCGGGCTGTCCGACATGACCGTGGTCGTGGAGGGACGCAGCGGCAGCGGGGCGCTGCACACCGCGCGCATGGCCATCTCGCAGGGGCGTGACGTCATGGCCGTCCCCGGGCCGGTGCGGTCACCGACCAGCCGCGCGCCGCTGGACCTGATCCGCGACGGCGCAACGCCGCTGACGCGGATCGACGACGTCACCGACGCGCTGGGGATCGCGGCGTTGCTGGCCCCTTCGCCTGATGACACCACGCCTCCCGGCCTGTCGACCACCGCGGGGACGGTGCTGCCGCTGCTCGGCGCCTCACCGGCGCAACCTGCCGCCCTGGCCGCGCAGACCGGCGCGACGATCCCTGCGGTCATGGCGGCGATCGCCGAGCTGACAGCACGAGGGCTGGCCGCCGGCACGCCCCGCGGCGTGGTTCGCGTGCGGCCCTGAACCCCGCGTCAGCGAGGCGGCGGGGGCGGCGGTGCCACGTCGACCTCGGCACCGAAGTCGAACAGCTCGACGGTCATGCGCATCTCCTCGGGACCCTGACCCGCAGCCGCACCCTGCGCCTGCGACAGGTCCATGACCACCTGCTGGCGGCGCACGCGGCCCTCGTCGTCCAACCAGACCTCGACGGGCACCGTCGAGCGCCCCAGGACCTCGATCTGCTGGCGCAGCGCCTCGCCGGCGCCCTCGGGTGCCTGCTCGGCGGCCCGCTCCAGGTCCACGGTCGCCTGGTAATGCGTGGTGGACACGCCGCGGATCTCCTCGGTGCCGACCTCGCGGATGTCCTCGGAGGCGCCGCGCAGCATGTTCATGCTGCCCGCCGGGTCGTTGCTCATCTGCTGCAGCTCGCCCAGCCCCCGCAGGCCCGCCATCTCGTCGACGTCCATCCGGATCCACGGCGTCGGCAGCCCCATCTCCTGGGCGTTGGGCATCAGCAGGAAGATGGTCGAGCCGTCGGTGCGGATCTCCATGGACTGCGACCCGCCGCCGGGCATCAACGCGCCCATCTCCATCGTCATGGTCGCCTGCTCGGTGGCGAAGTCCATGGCGCCCTCGCCGGTCACGGTCACCTCGTCGCCCTGCACGGTCATGGTCATGTCCATGTCCATGCGGGCGCTGCCGGCCGCCTCGGTGGCCGCCGGCGCCTGCGCGATCCGCTCCTGTGCCGAGGCCTCGTCCTGTGCCGTGCCGCAGGCGGGCAGCAGCACGACGGCGGCTGCGGTCAGGACAGCGGTGAGTGTGCGCATCAGTCCCCCAAAGCGTCGAATGTCCCGATCCTATCGGGGTCGGTTGCCCGGGGCGGTGGGCCGCCTGCGCCACACTTGACCACCGCGGCCGCCGTGGCCGCACGGCCGACCGGCCGTCGGGAAGGAGCCGCTGCGTGGAGGTCGCCGACGAGCTGCCGCCGGCGTGGACCCATGCGGTCGACGCGTTCGCGTTGCACCTGCGCGACGAGCGGATGCTCGCCGCGCTGACGGTGCAGGCGTATCTGCGTGACGCTCGCCAGCTGGCCGGGTTCTGCGCCGGCTTCGGCATCGACGACCCCGCGGAGGTTGAGCCGCTGGTGCTGCGCCGCTGGCTTGGAGCCCTGGCCTCGGAGTCCTATGCCCGCACGTCGTTGGCCCGCAAGACGGCGGCCGCCAGGACGTGGTTCGCCCTGTTGCTGCGCCGTGGCCTGGTCGCCGTGGACCCGGCGCTGCACCTGGCGACACCCAAGGTGGGGCGTCGGTTGCCAAAGGCGCTGCGCCCCGAGCAGGTCGTCGCCCTGCTCACCGCTCCGCCGACGGACACCCCGCGCGGACTGCGGGACCGCGCGGCGCTCGAGCTGCTGTACGGCAGCGGCGCCCGGGTCAGCGAGGTCGCCGCGCTCGACGTCGACAGCGTCGATCTGATCGAGGGAACTGCGTTGCTGTTCGGCAAGGGCAGCAAGGAGCGGCTGGTGCCGCTGGGCGACCACGCCTGTGACGCGCTGGAGCGCTGGTTGACCGAAGGGCGGCCGCAGCTGGCCCGTGAAGGTTCACCGCCGGCACTGCTGCTGTCCGCCCGGGGCGCGCGCATCACCGACCACGACCTGCGAGCCACCGTGCGGGCCGCCGCGCGCCAGGCGGGGCTGGGCACCGTCACGCCCCACACACTGCGCCACAGCTACGCGACACACCTGCTGGAGGGCGGGGCCGACCTTCGCAGCGTCCAGGAGCTGCTGGGTCACGTTGCCCTGTCGACCACGCAAATCTACACTCACGTCTCCCGCGACCACCTGCGATCCAGCTACGACCATGCGCATCCGCGGGCCTGACCGAGGGCATTGATGACCTCTTCTCCAGCGGACACGCAGACAGGCGGCGGCGCGTCGACGCAGCGCGTCGGCCAGGGCAAGGTCAGCCAGGATCCCGAGGTCGTCGCCCTGTGGGAGCGGTACAAGGCAGAGGGCGACCAGCCGTCCCGCGAGCGGCTGATCCTGCAGTACTCGCCACTGGTCAAGTACGTGGCCGGTCGCGTCAGCGTCGGCCTGCCGGCCACCATCGAGCACGCCGACCTCGTGTCGTACGGGATGTTCGGGCTGATCGACGCGATCGAGAAGTTCGACCTCGGCAAGGGTGTGAAGTTCGAGACCTACGCGATCTCGCGGATCAAGGGCGCGATCATCGACGAGCTGCGCTCGATCGACTGGATTCCGCGCTCCGTGCGCTCCAAGGCGCGTGACGTCGAGAAGGCCATGACAACGCTCGAGGCCAAGCTGCGGCGAACCCCCACCGAGGAGGAGCTCGCCGAGGAGCTCGACATCGGGATCAAAGAGCTCCGGCAGATCCTGACCCAGGTGTCGTTGGTGTCGGTGGTCGCGCTCGATGAGTCGTTCGCCGGCGAGGACGCGGAGCGCCAGGCGCTCGTCGACACGCTGCAGGATCCCAAGGCCGCCGATCCGCAGGCGTCGTACGAGGACGTCGAGATGCGGGCGATGCTGGCCGAGGCGCTCAACCGCATGTCCGAGCGCGAGAAGACCGTCCTGGTCCTGTACTACTTCGAAGGCATGACACTTGCCCAGATCGGCCAGGTGCTGGGCGTCACCGAGTCGCGCGTGTGCCAGATGCACACCAAGGCCGTGTTGGGCCTGCGCGCGAAGATGAGCGACCGCTCGTAGGCCGTCCACAGGGTCGAAGGACGATCTCGGCCCGGCGCTGACCGCCGGGCCTACGGTGCCAGGCGATGCGTCATGTCGTCGCCGCGCTCGCACTGGTTGCGGTCGCCGTGGTGCCGTGGCCCGCCGCCGCGCAAGCGTCACCGGACCGCGTGGGCGGCCTCGCGGCTGCTCACGGTTACGCGGTCCCCCCGGTCCCGGGCCGCGTGGTCCGCCACTTCGACCCGCCGGCCACCCGTTACGCCGCCGGCCACCGCGGCGTCGACCTGCGGGCGCACGCCGGCGATCCGGTGGTCGCGGCGATGGGCGGCACCGTCACGTTCGCCGGGCGAGTCGCCGGCATCGGCTGGGTGACCGTCAACCACGGCGGCGGACTGGACACGACCTACGGCCCGCTGGACCCACCCGCGGTCAGCGCCGGCGACGTCGTGCCGGCGGGCTGGCTTCTGGGATTTCTCGCGCGTGACGCGACCCACCTCGACTGGGGGGCGCGCTTGGCCGGCGAGTACGTCGACCCGCTGGCGCTGCTGGGACGGTGGGAGACCTACCTGACGCTGGCCGTCGACGACCACCCGCCGCTGGGCGGTCTGGCGGCGCAACGGGGGAGTGGGCCGGCGGCCGGCGGCTGGACGTGGCCGGCCGCCGGCCCGGTCACCTCGGGGTTCGGGCCTCGCGTACACCCGGTCACTGGCCGGCGCCGCCTGCACGCCGGCATCGACATCGGGGCGCCGGCCGGCGCGCCCGCACGCGCCGCCGCCGCCGGCACCGTGACCTTCGCCGGCGCCGTCAGCGGCTACGGCACCACGGTGGTCGTCGATCACGGGGGCGGGGTCACCACGCTGTACGGGCACCTGTCAGGGCTGGCGACCGCCGCCGGCGCCAGGGTGACCGCCGGCTCGGTGGTCGGGCGGGTCGGATCCACGGGCCTGTCGACCGGGCCCCACCTGCACTTCGAGGTCCGCCGCGCCGGCACCCCGCTCGACCCCGCCACCTGGCTGCGCGGCGCCGGCGGGTAGGTGGTTGAAATTGCGGGCGGTAGCCGCCCCGAATCCTGGCCACCTCGTGCGCCGGCGGTCCGGCGCGCCGGCGGTCCCACGCGGCGGCGGTGGCGGGTGGGGCGGCGGTGTATCCTCGGCGGTGACCCGGCTCGTCCGGGTCGCATTTCTGCTGTCCGACGGTGCGCCCGAGGGCAGACATCACAGCACCGCCGCGCGACCTGCGGTCCCGTGGTCACCCACGGGGAAGGTCGACTGCCGCCTCGGCGGCCCGGCGCGTGCGAGGACCAACCGCGACAAAGGACACACCCATGCCAGTCGTCAGCATGCGCCAGCTACTCGAAGCCGGCGTCCACTTTGGTCATCAGACCCGCCGCTGGAACCCGAAGATGAAGCGATTCATCTTCAGCGAGCGCAACGGCATCTACATCATCGACATCCAGCAGTCGATCGGGATGCTCGAGCAGGCCTACGGGTTCGTGCGCGACACGGTCGCCAAGGGCGGCACCATCCTGTTCGTCGGCACCAAGAAGCAGGCCCAGGAAGCCATCGAGCAGCAAGCCCAGCGCGTGGGCATGCCGTACGTCAACTACCGCTGGCTCGGCGGCATGCTGACGAACTTCGAGACCATCAAGACGCGTCTGACGCGCCTGAAGGAGCTCGAGGGCATGCACGCCGACGGCACCATGGAGCTGCTGCCCAAGAAGGAGGTGCTGCAGCTCGAACGGGAGCGCGAAAAGCTCGAGCGCAACCTCGGCGGCATCCGCGGCATGACCAAGCCCCCGGCGGCGATCTGGGTGGTCGACACCGTCAAGGAGCACATCGCCGTCAAGGAGGCCAACCGCCTTGGGATCCCGGTGGTCGCGGTCGTCGACACCAACTGCGACCCCGATGTCGTGGACTACATCATCCCGGGTAACGACGACGCGATCCGCTCGGGCGCGTTGCTGACGCGGATCATCGCCGACGCCTGTGCCGAGGGCTACCAGACCCGCGCTGCCCGCAGCGCCGACGACGTCGTCGCCGAGCAGGCTGCCGCCGTCGCCGCCGCTGTCCAGAAGCCGGCCGCCCCGACGGCCCCGGCTGCCGAACCGCTGGCTGAGTGGGAGATCGCGCTGCAGCAGGAAGAGGCGGCGCGCCACGCCGCCCAGGCCGGCGGGGCGACGCCGCCGACGGACCACGCCACGCCCAAGGTCGGCGAGGCCGACGTTGCCCAGGCGGCCCAGGACCACGCCGCCGCCGAACAGGCCGAGACCGGCGCCACCGAGCAGGCCGAGACCGCCGCCGAGCAGGCCGGCGCCACCGAGCAGGCC
>DATLGM010000240.1:0-19324 GCA_035540515.1 Egibacteraceae bacterium
ATCGGGATCCACGCACCACTGACCGGTGCCGCCCCGATCCCCCAGAACTCGTTCTACGAGGGCAAGGACCAGTACTGGAACGTGGTCGGCAAGGTCTACGGCCGCACGGTGAAGGTCGTGTTCCGCGACGACAAGTACAACCCCTCGGCCGCCTCGCAGGGCTGCCAGGAGCTCATCGTCAAGGAGCAGGTGTTCATGCTCAGCGGCGCCGGCGGCACCGACCAGATCGCCGAGTGCGCCCGGATCGCCGCCCGGTACGGCGTGCCGTACCTGTCGTCGGGCGTGACCCGCGTGGGGCTGGACCGGCTGCCCACGTACTTCGCCCAGTCGATGAGCTACGCCGACCAGATGCCGCTGCTGTTCCAGTGGATCCGCAAGAACCGCAACCCGGGCAACAAGCGGGTCGGCCTGGTGGCAAGCAACACCGCGAACTTCGACGACGCCGTCAAGGCGTGGACCGACCAGGCCAAGCGCAACGGCTACACGCCCTACGTGTACCGCCCCTCCAAGGCGCCGTCCGACGGCGAGCTCGCGGGCATCGCGCAGCGGATGATGGCTGACCAGATCACAGTGGCGACCCCGGTCATGCAGCCCACCGCGTGGATCAAGATGGCCAAGAACCCGCAGCTGTCGAACGTCTTCTGGGCTGGTGTCGGTGTGACGATGGGGCTCAACAGTGCCGGCCGGGTCGCGTGCCCTGAGGCCAACGGCGCGATGTTCTTCTCGCCCTTCCCCGGCTTCAACCTCGCCAAGCAGATGGATCCCCGCTTCCCCGGCAGCGACGACATCCAGTGGGCGCAGTGGGGCTCGAACAAGCTGCTGCACGAGATCTTCAAGCGGATGAACGGCACGCTGACGCGCGAGGCGTTCGTCAACGCGATGTACGGCAAGATCTCGACCGGCCTGTTCCCGCCGTCGAACCACTCCAAGAGCGACCACTTCAACGTCGAGTCGGTGCATGTCCTGCGGCTGGATTGCAGCAGTCAGCAGTTCCTGTCGACCAAGAACGACCTGTTCAAGAAGGGCTTCTAGGAGCTAGGAGCCGTTCGCGCCGGAGCGCAGGTCCTTTTTGAGGATCTTGCCGGTGGCGTTGCGGGGCAGGGCGTCGAGAAACGTCACCTTCTTCGGCGCCTTGTACCGCGCAAGCCGCTCCTGCACGAAGGTCTTGACGTCGCCGGCGGTCAGTGCGGCACCGTCACGGACGACGACGAAGGCGTGCAGCACCTGACCGAACTCCTCGTCGTCGATGCCGACGACGGCGTTCTCGCGGATGTCGGGGTGATGCTCGAGGGCGCCTTCGACCTCGGACGGAAAGATGTTCTCGCCGCCGGACACGATCATGTCGTCGCTGCGCCCCGTGACGAACAGGTAGCCCTCGTCGTCGAGATAGCCGACATCGCCGATCTCGATGGCGCCGTCGATGACGGCCTGATCCGCCTCCACGCCGGTGTAGCCCTCGAAGGCGAAGCCGGAGGCGACGAAGATGCGGCCAGGCTCTCCAGGCGGCAGCCGGTTTCCCTCGTCGTCGACGATCACGATCGTGGTGTCGCGCCCGGGGCGTCCGACGCTGCCAGGACGCCGATGGTGGTCTTGGGGACTGGCGATCGTCGCCCATCCGACTTCGGTCGAGCCGTACAGGTCGTAGATCACGTCGCCGATGCGGTGCTCGGCGCGGTCGCGCAGCGCCGGCGGCAGTGCGGACCCGCTCGACAACACCAGCCGGAACCGCGGGACCGGGACGGGGCCTGTCAGCTCGGCGATCCGTTGCAGCATCACCGGCAGCACCGCCGCCGCTGTCGCCCGGTTCACGACCGCCGCCTGCAGGAACTCCTCGGCGTCGAAGCGCCGGCGCAGCACCAACGTCGATCCCAGCACCAGTCCCACGGCCATCATCGCCTGACCGAACTGGTGGAACAGCGGCGGCGCGATGAAGAACACATCGGTGCGCCGCAACGGCACCTGCTCGAGGAAGGTGACCAAGACGCCCAGGGCCCCGCCTCCGAGCTGGCGCTGCGCCCCCTTCGGCTTTCCCGTCGTTCCCGACGTATGGGTGACGATGTGGCTCGATCCCTTGACCGGCGGCGGCTTGTCCGGTGCGGCGGCGAGGTGTCGCTCGTACGCGTCGTCCTCGCCGACCCACCAGATGGCCGGCGCCCCCGCCCCGGTGACGGCGTCGGTGAACTCCCGGTCCGCGATGAGCAGCTTGGGCTCCTGCGTCTGAACGATGTGGCGGATGTCATCGGTCGACGACCAGGTGTTGACGGGAACCGCCGACATCCCTGCCAGGCCGCAGGCGGCGTAGCACTCGACGTTCTCGCGCCCGTTGCGCAGCATGAACGCGACCCGGTCGCCCGGTTCCGCGACGGTGAGCAGGGCGTTTGCCAGCCGTCGCACGCGGTCGTTCAGCCGCCGCCAGCTGACCGTGCCCTGCTCGTCGACGATTGCGGCACGCCCGGGTTGCATGGCCGCGTGCAGTGCGACTGCGCTGCCGAGGTTCGGCGACTTGAACGGTGCCCGCAGCGCCAGGCCGAGCAGCTCGGCGCGGGGCACGACCGGCCGCACCAGCCCCGCTCGGACCAAGGTCCGTCCCGCTGCGACGAGGTCGCCGGCAGCTTCCAGCAGCAGGCGCAAGCGAGCCCTCACGCCTCGAGCAGGGTCCGCGCGATGACGCGCCGCTGCATCTCCGAGGTGCCCTCGAAGATCGTGTAGATCTTCGAGTCCCGGTACCACTTCTCGACCGGGTAGTCGCGGATGTAGCCGTAGCCACCAAGGATCTGCACTGCCTGCTCGGTCACGCGAACGGCCGTCTCGCCCGCCTTCAGCTTCGACATCGACCCCTCGGCCTGCTCGAACGTCCGCCCCGTCGCCGCCAGCCAGCCGGCCTTGCGCACCAGCAGGCGGCAGCACTCCACCTCGGTCGCCATGTCCGCCAGCAGGTTTCCGACGGACTGGTGCTGGCCGATCGGCTTGCCGAACGCCTCGCGCTGGCGGGCGTAGTCGATGGCGAACTCGACCGCGGCGCGGGCGATGCCGATGGCCTGCACGGCGACGAAGGGGCGGGTCCGCTCGAACGTGGCGAGCGCGCCGGAGCTGCGTCCCGTCGACTGGCCGCTGCGCGCGCGCTCGAGCTTCTTGTTGAACTTCTCCTCGCCGCCGAGCAGCCGGTCGCCCGGGATGCGGCAGTCCTCCAGGATCACCTCGCTGGTGTCCGAGGCGCGGATCCCCAGCTTGTGCTCCTTCTTGCCGGGACGGATGCCCGGGTCGTTGCGGTCCACGATGAACGTCGCCTGGCCGCGGTGACCCAGCGACGGGTCGACGGTCGCCACGATCAGGTAGACGCTGGCGACCCCGCCGTTGGTGATGAACACCTTGGTGCCGTTGAGGACCCAGTCGTCACCGTCGCGAACCGCCCGGGTCCGCAGAGAGCTGACGTCCGAGCCGGCCTGCGGCTCGGTGACGGCGTACGCACCGACGGCCGGCTCCTCGGCCGTGCCGAACATCTTCGGAGCCCACGTCATCAGCTGCTCGGGGGTGCCGGCGCCGGCCAGCGCCGCCAGCGACAACCCCGTGCCGAAGATCGCCAGCCCGATGCCGGCGCAGCCCCAGAAGATCTCTTCCATGATCAGCGGGAGCGTCAGCCCGGTCTCGTCCTGCTGGTGCTGCAGGTAGATGTCGATCGAGTACAGCCCCGCCTCGGCCGCCTTGCGGAGCACCGGCCAGGGAAACTCCTCGCTCTCGTCGTACTGCGCCGCGACGGGGCGGATCTCGCGCTCGGCGAACTCGTGCGCCCACTTCTGAAGCTCGAGGTGGTGCTCGCTCAGTGAGAAGTCCATGGTGGCGCAGGCTAACGGAAAACGTGACACCGATTGGTGTCGAACAGGAAGAACCTCGGAACTACGACGCCGGCGTGTACGTCAGGACCGTGACCGAGCCGTCGCCCAGACGGCGGACGTCCCGGGCGCGGGTCGGCATCGGCTTGTACTGCCAGCCGGCGTACAGCTCGTGCTGGTCCTCGTAGTGCGGGCTTTGCTGGCCAGCCTGGTTGATGAACCCCGACTGCCCTGGCGAGATGATCGAGCCGGACCGGACGCGGTACCGCCGGCGCGGCTCGACGAACGGGTCGCCGGCGGGCGCGGAGGCACCGGGCCGCGGGATGAACTCGACCAGGTGGTTGTAGGTGCCGCGGTTCATGTAGTCCAGCGACCGCACGTTGCCGGGCAGCTGGTCGTCACAGCCGGTGGTGTTGCCCGCCGCGCGAGCCACCTCGCAGTCGTAGAAGCGAACGTTCAGGCGCGTGTAGTGCTGCGTCGGCATGGCGGCGCGCCACTGGGACATGTCGTCGGTGCCGTACTCCGAGGCCAGCGCGTCGAGGTTGGCGCGCATCACGCGGTTGAGGAACACGTCGCGGTGCTCGCCGTTGAGCCAGTCGAGGTGCTTGACCAGCGACGCCTTCTTGCCGTCGAGCACGTGGCGCAGCATCGACGAGCTGGTCCGGCCCGTGAAGCTGCCCAGCTCGTCGGAGAACGCCATGGTCCGCGCACGATTGCGCCAGCCCTTCCACAGCGAGTAGCCGGGCTCGCTGTCGACCTTGCCGTCGCCGTCGCGGTCCTGACGCCGCGCATTCCAGCGCGCTAGCACCTGCCCGGCCTTGCGGATCTGCGGATCGTCGCTGGAACGTGCGGCCCGCACGATGTGCTTGCGGAAGAACTCGAACTCCAGCTCCGTGGTCGCGTTGATGCGGTTGAACCGGTTGCCCCGGGCGAAGCTCATGCGGTCCTCGCCGGCCAGCAGCCGGTTCCACAGGCGGCTGTGGTACACGACCCCATAGTTGGCGGCGTCACCGTTGTCCCAGGACTTGGCCGGCTTGTTGTTCCAGTTGGCCAGCCACTGCCGCCCGAAGTTCACGGCGTGGGGCATCTCCTGGGCGGTGCGCAGCCTGACCCACTCGCTGGCCGCGACGCGGCCGTCCTGGGGCAGGCGGACGTCGGTGCCTTTCGCGCGGATCGGGATCGCACCCGGATGCCAGTAGCCGTAGTTGCCCTTGGCATCGACGTAGAACATGTTGTGGTTGGACTGCAGCCGGTTGATGGACGTCGCGAACTGACGGATGTTCTTGACGAAGTTCGCCCCGAAGAACCCTTCGATGGTGCCTTCCTCGCGGTCGAACCACGACCGGCGGATGCTGTAGGCCACGCCGTTGTCCTCGTCGGTCGCGATGACGGGGCCGTGGTGGGTGCGGCAGACGCGCTCGGTCGAGTGCGGGGCGCCGTTGCGGGTCCGGATCTGCTCGTCACGGCAGTCCATCGCGTGGACGCGGCCCTCGTAGACGTAGGTCTCCGGTTCCGGACCGAGCTGCTCGACGTAGATGTCCGCCCCGTCGGAGTTGCCCGTCGTCGTCGTCCACGCGAAGTGCGGTGTGCGTCCGATCAGCACGGCCGGGCCGGAGCCCGCGAACGTCAGGCCGGTCATGTTCAGCCCGTCGGCGGGGGCGTGCAGGCCGAACTCGGCGACGATCTGCGGGGCGAACTGGCCGACCTGGGGACCGCCCAGCTGCAGGGTGCCGCCGCGCCGAGTCCGCTTCGGTCCGGTGATGAAGGCGTTGGAGCCGAAGTGGATGAGCTCGCGCGCCTTCTCCAGTCCGGTCATGTGGTCGCGGACCTGCTGCTGAGCCTGCCGTGACTGCGCGTCAGGCACGAGGGCCGCTTGCGCCGCGGTGCCGATCGCGGGCGCAGCCGGTTCGGCGACCGGCGCGCCGGGCTTGCGCTGCTGCGAGGTCAGCCCCAGCCGGGCGTCGCGCCGCCACCGCTTGGCCGGCAGCCGGTTGGTGTAGGTGTCAGCCTTCTCCCACGCATAGCGCTTGGGGATCGAGGTGGGCGAGGCCGGGTCGTTGAGCCAGCGGATGTCGTCGAAAGCCCGGCGTGCCTTGCGTGCCAGGTACTGGCCCTGCAGGTGCTTGAGCAGCTCCGCCTGTTGCAGCTCGCTGCCGCCGCCGGCGCCGAACGTCTCCACGAGCATCTCGGCGATGGCCAGCGAGTCGGTGACGTCCCACGGCGCGGGCTGGCCGAGGCCCAGCTGCGTGTACTCCTGCGGCAGCTTCGACGGGTCGGACCGCACCTCGTCCATCCAGGCGTTGACGCCGTCGACGTACGCGGCGTACATCGAGCGCAACCGGGGCGACATCCGTGCCAGCTTCCGCAGCCGCTCGGCGTCGGTGTAGAACAGCCGGCGGGTGGCGGCGTCGGACTCGGGGAAGCCCGGAACCGGACCGAAGATCTCGGTCAGCCGACCCTTGCCAACGGCGCGGAGCACGTCCATCTGGAACAGCCGATCCTGCGCGATCGCATAGCCCGCGCCGTAGGCGACGCTGGCCGCGTCGGGCCCGTACACGTGCGGGACGCCGAAGCCGTCCCGGATGATGCGGACCTCCTTGGCCGCCAGCGCGGCCGACCCCTCGACGGACCCGGTGGGGGCGGAATCCGACTGCGCGGTCGCCGGAGCGACGGCGGCCAGCAGCAGGACAGCAGACACGGCAGCGACCAGGCGTCGCACGGCACTCGCTCCTTACGTCGGGGCTTCGGAGCGAGGTAGTTCGACGCCGGTGCTCGAAGTCCTGTCAGCGGACACAACGAGGCCCAGCGCCGCAGATGCGGCGCTGGGCTTCCCCCGTTGTGGTGCGCTGGCCCGTTAGGGAGCGCAGGTCGGTGCGGGCAGCGGGTTGGGCACGACCGGCGCGTAGCAGATCGGCTTGCCCGCGAGGGCCTCCATGTACGGCGCCGTCGTGCCCGCGATGATCGCCGGGACGTACTCGCCGCCGACGACGAGGTGGGTCAGGTTGCCCTCCGCACGGCCGTCGGCGTGGCGTACTGCCGAGCCGGAGTCACCCGGGGAGGCCGCGCCGTCCCAGCCGTAGGCCGTCTGGCTGGTGTTGTCGCCCTTGCCGACGTAGGTCACCAGGCCGGCGCGCGGGGTGCCGCCCGTGCCGACGCCGACGCCGTGACCGGCGTGGAGGACAGGGTCGCCGACTGCGGGGTTGTTGACGCCGTTCGGGCCGCCGAAGTAGGTCATCGACGGGTTCACGTACTGGACCATCTCCGGGTAGATCTCGATCAGCGCGAAGTCGCGGCCGATTCCCTGGTCAACGCTCTTGACCGTCTTGCCGATGTTCATCAGCACGCCGGGGGCGGCGATGAGGGTGACCTCGTCACCGACCTCCGTGCAGTGGCCAGCGGTGCCGATGTACCAGCCAGAGCTACCGCCCGACGAGGTCGAGGTCTTCTTGCCACCGGCGTTGCCCTTGACCTTCGTGGTGGTCGTCGAGGTGCTGTCCCCGCCGAACACGAAGTTCATCGTGCACCACGACGGGAAGATCATCCATGCGCCAGGACGGATGCCCGTGAAGGCCAGGCCGCTTTGCGGCAGCTCGACGCCATCAGGGATCGGCACGCCCTCGGCACCCGCCGCCACGACCTGCTCGTGCAGCTCGTCGGTGTACCAGTCAGGCGTGGGGGCCTTCAGCTCCAGGGCGTAGCCGCCACCTTCGAGCGGGATGGCGCCCTCGGGGATAGCCGATGGAAACGCGGCCGTGGCGGGGAACGTGAGAAGTGCGGCCGTCAATGCGGCCAGCAGGATCAAGCGGCGACTGCGCACCATCGTCCTCCAGGTGTCCGGGGAGTGCGATGTAGGGCTGCGATGTGGTGGTCGGGATCGGCCAGAGGTCTGCCCCGTCTCGGCGGAGTTCACGCGTCGGATGTGCGCAAATCGCACAACGAAATCTTCATGCGCAAGATGCGCATATCCGGAGCGCGATGGGGGAAGGTGTCCCTGTCTGCGCCGGCGCCACGTCGCCGGCGCAGACAGGTCAACAGGAGGCACGTCCATGGCGAAGGATCACGGGCCCAGCGTCAAGAACGACCGGCAGTACGAGGCCCTTCGCGACCAGGGAGCCAGCAAGGAGAAGGCGGCCCGCATCGCGAACTCCGACAGCTCCTCGACGGGACGCAAGGGCGGCAAGTCGTCGAAGTACGAGGACAAGACCAAGGACGAGCTGTTGTCCAAGGCACGGCAGGTTGGCATCGAAGGGCGGTCGAAGATGAGCAAGGACGAGCTCATCGACGCGCTGCGCAACCACTGAGCGGGCCTGGTTCGACGGGGCGCGCCGGGAGGGATTCGAACCCCCGACCTTCTGATCCGTAGTCAGATGCTCTAATCCACTGAGCTACCGGCGCGGGAAGACCGACCCGAAGGTCGATGGGCAAGGCTATCGCTGTGCCCTGCGGCGCGCCAACCGGCACCCCAGCGACCCCCGCACCGCCGCATGTCTGTGTTGAACGTGACAATCGCGGCGAACAGGGATATATATCTGCCACTCCAAGCGTGGCGCCAAAAGGGGTGAGGCGTCGAATGGCAGGAAACGGGTCACAACAGGCTGATGCGGACCTGTCCCTGGCGGCTGCCACGCCCCAAGACGTGCTGCGCAGACGCGCCACTCGTGCGGAGGCGCTGGCGCGGCTGTCCGCTCGGGTCGCCGAGGCCGGCGAGGACATCGACGCCGTCCTGACCGCGGTGGTCGAGACCGCCGTGCCCGTGCTGGCGCCTATGGCGATGGTCAACCTGCTGACTTCCGATGGGGCGTGGGTCGAGATGGTGGCTCACCACCATGAGGACCCTGAAGTGAAGGCGATCCAGGAACGCGTGATGGCCGGGATGCGGCGACCCGTCGAAGGTCCCATCGCCGAGCTCCTGGCCACCCAGCGGCCGGTCCGCACAGTCCACGTGCCCGAGTCATTCATGCACCTGGTGCCGGTCGAGATGCGTCAGACCGTTCTCGATCTGGCTCCCAGCTCCTTCGCGCTCCTGCCGATGCGGACGCACGGTCGTGTCATCGGGCATCTGACGCTCGGGCGGGCGGGCGGCGAGTTCGACGACGACGATCTTGCCTTCGGCGTGGAGCTCGCAGACCGTGCCGCCTTGTTGATCGACAACGCCCGGATGGTGGCAAGGCTGCGTTCCGAACTCGCCGACCGCACGCGTGCTGAGCAGCAGGCGCGACGGCGGGCCGACCAGCAGGCGGCCGCCGCTGCTCTGAGCACGCACGCCCTGGCAGGCGCGTCGCTGCACGACGTGGCCAATCGTGCCGCCCGCGCTGTCGCCGAGCACCTGGGCGTGCAGGCCTGCAAGGTCGTGGAGCGGTTGCCCTCAGGTGAGCTGTTGGTCCTGGCGACGTGGGGGCTGCGGATGAAACCGTTGTCGCGGCTTCCTGACGACAGCCTGTCTTCAGCGACGTTGCTACGCGGAGACCTCGTCGTGATCGACGACTTCGCCTCTTCGGCAGGAGTTCCGCTCTCTCCCCACCTGGCGGCGGAGGGCATCCGCAGCGCAATGAGCGTGCCCCTGCAGCTGGGTGATGAGCGACTAGGCGCCATGGCGGCACTGTCCCAGACGCCGCGCTCGTTTCACTGTGAGGACGCCGCCTTCCTGGCCACCATGGGCAACATCGTCGCCGGGGACATCCAGCTGCACCGCCTCCGCGGCGCGGAGCGCCGGGCCTCGGAGGCAGAGCGACTCGCCGCCGTCGGCCGCATGGCGGTGGGAATGGCGCACGACTTCAACAACATCATGCTGGCCGTGCGGCTGTACACCGAACTGCTCGAGGACGAGCCCGGGTTGGACGAAACAGGGCGCCGGCACCTGCGCTCAATCGCCGACCAGGTCGAGCACGCGTCGAAGATGGTTGCCGACGTGCTCGACTTCGGCCGCACGCCGGCGCTCACTATCGAGGCGGTTGACATGGCTGCCACCGTCCAGCACGTGGTCGAAATGCACCGGGCGACGGTTCCTGATGCAATTTCCATGACGTGGTCCAGCCACAACGCGCAAGCTGCCCTCGCCGATCCGCTGCGGGTTCGGCAGGTACTCGCGAACGTGGTCAACAACGCACGTGATGCCATGCCGGACGGCGGCCGGCTGCACATCGACGTTCACCACGAGACAGACGCTCCCACCGGCCCGTCCGGCGCCCCGCTGTCGTCACCCGCCGGCTGGGTGGTCGTGGTGGTGTCGGACACGGGGACGGGGATGGACGCCGAGACGTTACGCCGAGCTCGAGACCCGTTCTTCACCACCAAACCTCCTGGCGCCGGTACGGGCCTGGGGCTTGCACAGGTCGACATGCTGGTCACCCAGCAGGGCGGATGGATGGACATCGAGTCCGAACCCGGCGCAGGCACAACCGTTAGGCTCCGGCTACCTGCACATGCGCCGGGAGTCGGCGCCCTCGAAACCGCAGGAGACCTGAGGGGCACATGACACCCCCCGACAGGTCAGCCGAAACGATCACCGTGCTGATCTGCGATGACCACGAGCTGGTCGCCGACGGTCTGGCGGCAGTGCTGGGTCGGGAGCCTGACATCACCGTGGTGGCGGTCGCCCGCACCATGGCCCAAGGCATCGAAGCCGCCGAGCACCATGCGCCCGACGTGACGCTGATGGACTACGAGCTGCCCGACGGCAGGGGCGACGTCGCCACCGCAGAGCTCAAGCGCATCAACCCGACGGGCGCGGTGATCATGCTCACCTCCCACAACACCGACGAGGTGCTCGCCGCAGCCCTGGAGGCCGGCAGCTGTGGCTTCCTCACCAAGGACACGAAGGTAGATGTGCTGATCGAGTCGGTCCGCAAGGCGGCGGCGGGTGAGGCCCTGATCACCCGCGATCTCCTCGCTCGGCTGTTACCGCGGGTGCGCCCACGCTCACCCTCCCCCCGCCGCGACCTGACCCCCCGGGAACTCGAGGTCCTGACCCTGCTTGCTGAGGCCGCCGACAACGAGACGATGGCGAAGACGCTCTACATATCTGTGAACACGGTGCGGAACCACGTCGCCAACCTCACGGCGAAGTTGGGGGTGCACTCGCGTCTTGAGGCGGTCGCGTTGGCGAACCGTGAGGGGCTGCTCGACCGCTGAGATAGTGCACCGGCACTACCCACAATTGGTGTTTGCGCATCTTCTGTGCCCGGTGGGCGCAGACGACCATCTGTGGCATGCCGCGTACGTTGCGTATCCGGCCGGTGGCCCAGCCCCTGCCCCTCAATCAGCGCCTCCTGCTGATCGCCTTCGTGACCGTCACAGCGGCGACCGGCATGTTGCTCCACCGCTACGTCGTGGAACGCGGTCGCGCGGAGGATGCCGCGGCGCAAGAGGTCGACCGGGTCGCGGCATTGCTGAGCGCACAGCAATCCAGCCAGATCACGGCGGCGGAGCAGCTGCTGCTCGCACTGCGGGAGCTGCCGCAGGTGCGCCGAGCAGGCGACGGCTGCCCACGCTTGCTGCGTTCCGTGGTGCGACGCAACGCCCGGTACTCGGCGATGGGCGTCGCCGATGGCGCAGGCGACGCGGTGTGTTCCTCGGTGGCCGCGGCAGGAGTCAACGTCGCCGACCGGGACTACTTCCAAGCGGTGCGCAACGGGTCGCGGTTCGCCGTCAGCCGGTACCAGACGTCGCGCGTGACCGGCAAACCGGTCATCCACGTGGCCTCGCCGGTCGATGGACCCGACGGCCCTCTCGTGCTCATCGCCGCAATGGACCTGTCGTGGTTGGCGCTGGCGCTGGAAGACGTGCCGCTGCCACAGGGAGCAGCGGTGACGCTCACCGATGCCGCCGGCCGCGTCCTGGTACGCCACCCTGCGCTGGGAGCAGGCGACCGGGGCCGTCGATTCTCTGGTGAACGTGTGTGGCGCCAGCTCCAGATCCAGGAGAGCGTCGCGGGGGTGCAGGACCTCGGTCTCGACGGTGTCCAACGGTTGCACGCGGGTCGCCGGTTGACCGCGCACGGCCGTCCTGTCGCGTACCTGGTCGTGAGTGTCCCGACAGCGCAGCTGTACGGACCGGCCCGACGGGACTTCGCGGAAGCACTGGCCACCAGCGCAGTCATGGCGCTGCTGCTGTGGACGTTCGCCGTCGCACTGGGCCGCAGGTTTGTCTACCGGCCAGTGACCAGCGCGATCGAGCGCACCGAATCGCGCTTTCGCACAGTGGTCGCCAACGCACCGGTGGTCGTCTGCGCGTACGACACCGACGGACGGCTGACCCTGCTGACGGGAGGCGCGCTGGGCGGCGACGCTGCACAGGCCGAGGCCTGCCTGGGTAGGCCCTGCACGGAGGTCTTCGCCGCCGTCCCAGAGGCCGCTCAGGCAGTCGCCTTGGCGCTGCAGGGTGAAACCGTGCAGCACGTGCTCGAACACGATGGCCGGCACTGGGATGTGCGCTACCGCCCGCTGTTCGACGACCAAGGTGGTCTCACCGGGGCGCTCAGTGTGGGGGCAGACGTCACAAGCCGCGTCACGCACGAGCGGCTGCTGGCGCGCAGCGAGGAGCGCCACCGCAGCATCGTCGAGACGGCGCTCGAGGGCGTCTGGGTGCTGGACGAACGAGGCGACACCGTGTTCTGCAACGCAAGCCTGGCGCGTCTGCTCGAGGTGCCGGTATCGCAGCTCGAAGGAGCGCACATCTCACGGTTCCTCGACCCGTCGGCGCGCGACTTCGTGGAACGACTGCTGCTGGACCGGCATCACGGTGGGCAACAGCAAGAGGTCCGCCTGGTGCGCGGCGACCGCATCCACCTTGACGCGCTGGTCGCCGCCAGCCCGTTGTCCTGGCTGGATGAGTCCGGTGAGCGCAGCGTCACCCTGCTGATGATCACCGACGTCACGGCGCTGAAAGAGACGCAGGAGGCGCTCGCCTTCCACGCGCGCCACGACGGCTTGACCGGCCTGGTCAACCGTGCGGTGGTGTCCGACAGGCTGGAGGTCGCCATCGGTCGCGCGACCAGGACCGGCCAGACCGTGGCCGTGCTGCACTGTGACATCGACCGGTTCACGCTGGTCAACGACAGCTTCGGTCACCGCGGCGGGGACGCACTCCTCCGCCAGGTAGCGAAGCGGCTGACCCAGGCTGTTCCGATCGGCGACACCGTGGCCCGCCTGGCCGGCGACGAGTTCCTGGTGATCAGCGCAGCAGACGATCTCGACGACGTGATCCGGCTCGCGGAGGACATCCAGGCTGCGGTGAACCGGCCGTTCACAGTCGACGGTCACGACGTGATCGTCTCGCTGAGCATGGGTGTGGCTGCCGGCACGTCCGATGCCGAGACGCTCCTGCTGCAGGCGGCAGCCGCAGCCCGGAGCGCCAAGACGCGCGGTGGCAGCCGGTTCGAGATCTCCGACGCAGAGCTGCGCGCCGACGCGCTGCATCACCTGCAGATGCGCCGGGACCTCGCGGTTGCCCTCGACGAGGATCAGCTCCGGCTGCAGTACCAGCCGCTGATGTGCCTGACCTCGGGTGCCACCATCGGCGCCGAGGCGCTGGTGCGCTGGGAGCATCCGACCCGCGGCTGGCTGATGCCCGGCGACTTCCTGGCCTTGGCTGAGGAGACCGGGCTGAGCGTGCCACTGGGGACGTGGGTGATCCGCAAGGCGTGCGAGGACGCCGCTCGCTGGCCGTCGGCAGGCAGCGGGCCGGCGCCCTACGTCAGTGTGAACCTCGCGCCGCAGCAGCTGCGGGACGGCACCATCACTGATGTCGTACGCGACGCCCTCGACACGTCAGGGCTTGCGTCCACGCGACTGATGCTGGAGGTCAGCGAGCGCACCGTCATGGCGGATGCCGAGGATTCCCTGGCCGTGATGGAAAGCCTGCGGGCAATCGGTGTTCGGTTGGCCATCGACGACTTCGGCACTGGGTACTCCAGCCTGAGCTACCTGCGCAAGCTCCCGGTTGACTCACTGAAGATCGACCGGTCATTCATCGACGGCCTGGGACGGGAGTCGGACAGCACCGCCATCGTCGCGACCGTGGTCGCACTCGCCCGTGCTGTCGGCATGACGTCCATCGCCGAGGGCGTCGAGGACCGCCTGCAGCAGGACTTGCTGTGGCGACTCGGGGCCGACTACGGCCAGGGGTTCTTCTGGCGGCCGGCGTTACCCGCCGCGGATTTCGAGCAGTGGCTGACCGAGCACGACAGCGGGCTGGCACCCGATCTTGTCCGCAGAGAGCACGTTCCCCCGGAGCAGCCGAAGGGCTTGGCGAGCCTGCTGCGTCACGTGGAAGAGCAGCGCAGCCGTGTGCTCGCCGAAGTGGTGTCGGCACAGGAGCACGAACGGATGCGAATCGCCGGGGACCTCCACGACGACAGCATTCAGGTCATGACCGCGGTGTCGATGCAGCTGGAGGCGTTGAGCAGTCGCGTCAAAGACGACCGTCAGCGACAAGCGCTCGGGCATCTCAGCAGTGCGGTGCACGCCGCCGTCGATCGTCTCCGACAGATGATGTTCAACCTGCTGCCGCCGGACCTTGAGCACCACGACCTCGGGGACGCGCTTCGGCACTTCCTCGACCAGCAGGGACCCGGCGTCGAGTTTCGCTTGCGTGACCGCCTTGGTGCCGAGCCACCGCACGACTTGCGCGTGGTGCTGTATCGGATCGCGCAGGAAGCCGTGACCAACGTCTGTAAGCACGCGCACGCCCGCGAGGTCGCGATCACCCTGATCGAGGTGGACGGCGGCTACCTGCTCGATATCGCCGATGACGGGGTCGGGGCGACGCGCGACGCCATCGATGTCCAGCAACCGAAGCACATCGGCATCACGTCGATGCGGGAGCGCGCCGAGACCTGCGGCGGCTGGCTCCGCGTCGACAGCACGCCAGGTGCCGGCACGACCGTCCGCGCCTGGCTTCCAGCACCGTCATTGATCCCGGCCGAAGTGACCGGGACATCTGAGGAGGCACTGACATGAGCACCGAAATCTCCGTCGTCCTGGTCGACGACCACGACCTCGTTCGCGAAGGGGTCAAACAGCTGCTTCAGGCCGAGGGGAACGTCGTCGTCGTTGGCGAGGCCAACTCAGTGGAGACCGCGCTGGCAGTGACCGCAAAGCAGCAGCCTGACGTCATCGTCTTAGACCTTCGGCTGAACGGCGAGGATGGGCAGGAGGTGCTCCGAGAGCTGCGTGGGCGCGGCGACATGACACCGGTGCTGGTCCTCAGTGCCCACAACCGCGCCACCGACCTCGAACGCGCGCTCGCAGCGGGCGCGACCGGGTATCTGCTCAAGACCACCAGCGCTGCCGCCCTCGGCCGAGCCGTCGCGGACACCGCCGCCGGCAAGACGGTGATCGACCCCGCGTTCGTCCCGGAGCTCATCGGCTACAAGTCGACCGGTCCGCGGGGGAACGTGACGGGCCGGGAGCAGCAAGTGCTCGAGCTGGCCGCCGAAGGCCTGTCGAACCGCGAGATCGGCGAACGCCTCGGGGTATCCGGTCGAACGGCACAAAAGCACCTGGAGCATCTGTACGCCAAGTTCGGCGTCCACGACCGCACGCAGCTGGTGACGCACGCGTTCCGGCTCGGCCTGCTGCACGCCTGACGGACACCACCTACGTCGATCGCACCTTCGCACGCGGTCCCACCGGGTCATTTCCGCCCCGTGGCCTTCATCCGCCTCGGCCGCACGTCGATATGGCAGGCACATGAAGATGACGGGCAGGTTCCTCATGGGCACGGCCGCATGGTCGGCGGCACACCCCTTCCTGCCGTCCGGAGCAGCCCGCACGGCCTGGTGGATCGTCGCCATGTCCGCGGCGCTAGTGGCGCTGGTCGTCGGGGTGCGCCGTCACCGGCCGGTGCGACCCTTCGGGTGGCTGTGGTTGGCGACCGGGTTCTGCATCTACGTCCTCGCCAACATCGGACTCGCCGTCATGCAGCGCCTGCCGATCCCCGACGATGTGGCCCTCACGGGTGGATCTCTGGCCGTGGCGGCGGCGTTGCCACCGATGATCGTGGGCATCCATACGCTGCTGCGGTCGCACGACCGGGCTGAGAACCGAGAGGCGGTCGCCGACGGGGCGATCCTCACGCTGGCAGGGTCCTACTTCGCGTATCAGCTGATCGTGGCGCGCGGCGATGCTCAGCAGACCGCCAACATGGAACCCCTCGTCCACCTGGTGCTCATCGTTGCGGTCATCGTTGTCGCGGGCCTCTCGACCGGACGGGCGCTCACCGCGGGTGTTCAGGCGCCCAGTCTGCGACTGCTGTGTGCGGGCATGTGGGTGGGCGCTGTCTCGCTCGTTGCTTACTGGCACAGCGGCACCCTCGGGCCATACGAGGCGACGACGTGGGCGGCGCCGCTGGGGTCCCTTTGCTACGGCTTGATCGGCGCGTCCGCGCTGCACCCCTCGATGGTCGACCTCACCCGGCCCGGTCCGCCTCGCGCCGCGTCTGCGCCACGCACGCTGCTGATCAGCCTCTCGCTGTTCAGCATCCCCGTCGGCCACGTCCTGATGACCGGGCCGGTTCCGGCCACCCACCAGTTCATCGCCGAGGTGGTCATCATGAGCGCCGTCTCGGCGCGGTTGCTGCTGTACCGGCGGGACCGTGAGCGCGCTCACCAGCGTCTGCACCACCAAAGCCGCCACGACGTCCTGACGGGGCTGCCCAATCGCGCCCTGCTCATGGAACACCTCAGCACAAGGACGGGCGCCCGCGGCACGAAGGCGCTGCTGTTTCTCGACCTCGACCGCTTCAAGGTCGTCAACGACAGCCTCGGTCACCTGGCGGGTGATGAGCTCCTGTTGGCGGTGGCAGAGCGACTGCAACAGCACCTTCGGTCAGGTGACATCGTGGCGCGGGTCGGTGGCGACGAGTTCGTCGTGCTGTGCGAACAAGTCGCCGGTGCCGAGGGCGCGTTGCTCGTCGCGGAACGCCTCCTCGGCGCCTTTGCCGACCCGTTCTCAGTAGGCGATCGCGATCTGCGAGTCACGGCCAGCATCGGCGTGCGCACGTTCGTCGACGGTGGTGACACTCCGGAGGTTCTGCTCCGCGACGCGGACACCGCGCTGTACGTCGCAAAGGAATCGGGACGTGCTCGCTGTGAGCTGTACGAGGCACCGCTCGGTGACCGCGTGCGAGGCCGACTGGAGCTGGAGACCGAACTCGACATCGCGTTGAAGCGCGGCGAGCTGACAGTGCTGTACCAACCCCTTGTCTCGCTGGTCACCGGCACTGTCGAGTCGCTCGAGGCGCTCGTGCGGTGGCATCACCCCACCCGGGGCGTGATCAGCCCGTGTGAGTTCATCCCCATGGCGGAAGACAGCGGGCAGATCGTCGAGGTCGGACGGTACGTACTCGGCGAAGTCGCCGACCAGCTTGCCCGTCTGCGGGACGCGAACCCAGGATTGCGGGTATCGGTCAACGTCTCCGCGATCGAGCTCCGGCGGTCCGGGTTCAGCCGTGAATTCGTCGATCTGTTGAGCGATAGGGGGATCGCCCCCTCGCGCCTTCGCGTGGAGGTCACCGAGACGGCGATGCTGACCAACACCAGCAACGTCCTTGAGACCCTTCGTGCGCTGCGCGCAGCGGGTGCACAGGTCGCCCTGGACGACTTCGGGACGGGGTACTCCTCGCTGAGCTACCTCAAGCGCTTCCCCGTGGACTACGTCAAGGTCGACCGTTCTTTCGTCGACGGCGTGGCGACCGACGAAGATGACGCCGCGATCGTCGCGGCGATCGTCGCCATGAGTCATGCACTCGACCTCGAGGTGATCGCCGAAGGGGTCGAGCAGCATGCACAGGCGCTGGTGCTCCAGCAGATGGGCTGCGACCTCGCCCAGGGGTACCTCATCGACCCGCCGACCACGTTCGACCGGGCGCGCCAGGCACGTTTGCCCGTGACGGCGGCGGAGGATGGGGACCTGCCCGGCCACCGGAGGTTGGGGGTATGACGACGCGCGACCTACCTGTGGTGTCCCGCCTGGAAGAAGCGCTGCGGGAGCTCAGGACGGTGACGTCGCCCGAGGCCGCGGCGGCGTTGCTGCAGCGCACGATCGTCGCCATCGGGGGCCGGGTGGTCGCCGCGACGGAGCAGGAGGAGGACGTCCTACCCGTAGACGTGTCCTTGGGTGTCGGCTGCCCGAAGGTGGTCGTCGCCTCACCGCTCAGCGTGGCCCGGCTTCACCTCGAGCGGCATCTGCCGCAGCTGCACGAAGACTTCCGAGCGGTCGCGGCTCGGTTGCGAGCACAAGGAGAGCGATCATGACCGAGCTCGCCGCGTTCTTGGAGTGCGCCACCGCCGGCGATGTCCACGGCGGCGTGACGATGGTGAACCGCTTGATCGAAGGCGGTATGACCGCTGAAGACGTCGTGCTCCGCGTGCTCGCCCCCGCGCAACGGCATGTGGGCCGGCGTTGGGAGCGCAACGAGCTGACCGTCGCCGAGGAGCACCTGGCGACCACGGTCGCGGACGGGGCGCTCGCTGCCGTCGTGCAGGCCACACCGCCGCCGTCCGCCGCGCCGACGGTGCTTCTAGTCTGCGCCGAGCAGGAGTGGCACGGTGTTGCCGCCAGGATGTGCGCCGCGCTCCTGGGGGGATGGGGATTTGCGGTGCGCTTCCTGGGCGCGTCCGTGCCGGCCGACGACGTGGCCGCCTATGCCGCTGACCTGAGGCCTGCGGCGGTTCTGGTGAGCTGCACCTTTCCGGCCGCGCTTCCGGGTGCGGTGCGCACGATCCGGGCCGGTCACTGTGCCGGGGCCCCGGTGATCGCGGGAGGCAGGGGGTTCGGATCCGCCGCTGTCCGGGGGCTCGCCCTTGGCGCCCAGGCCGCCGTGGACGTCCGCGAGCTTCCCGTCGTGCTGCGTGAGTGGCTGGCCCGGGGTGCCCCAGAGCTGCCCCCCAGGGGCTGGCGACCGGCCGGAGAACCGGCGCAGCTGTCCCTTGCGGTCAGCAAGGACGACGTCCTACGGTCCGCGATGGACGACCTGCCCCGGCGCCATCCCAATCTCCGGGCCTACGACGCGCGTCAACTCCTGCGCACGCGCGAAGACCTTGCCCACATCCTGTCCTTCGTTGAGGCCGCCGTGCTGGTCGAGGACCCGAGTCTGCTGGGACGGATGCTGCGCTGGACGGCCGGAGTGCTCGAGGCACGAGGAGTCGCCGCCGACGCGTTGCCGTCCGGGATCGCGGTGCTCGATGGTGCTCTGACCGACCACCCTGAGGCCCGCGCCTGCCTCCAGCACGCCGCTCGGCTCGCGCGTGTCGGCGCGTCAGGCGACTGATCGGTTCGGCTCTGGTCGACGCCGGCGACGCCACCGATCTACTCGGACAGGGTTGACATGACCGCGTGCGGGCATAGGGGGGCCCATGTTCCTGTTCTTCTCCAACCGCATGGGCTGCCTGGGGTCGCTGCTCCTCTCCGCAGCGATCACTCTTCTGCTGCTGGCGGTGTGCAGTCGCTGACCTGAGCGGAGGCTGAGGGATTCGAACCCTCGAGAGGGCAGAA
>DATLGM010000241.1:0-1601 GCA_035540515.1 Egibacteraceae bacterium
CCGGCCTGGCGGGCGATGTCGATGTCGGGCCCGACGGTGGGCGGGAGGGAGGCACGTGGTGCTCGTGGGCGTGGTGCGGGGGTTGCGCCGATGGTGCCGAGTCGCCAGTGCAGCACGGCGGCGGTGGAGTGCGCGTCGCCGGTCGCGCGCATGTGGATGGCTTCCTCGACGAGGCCGGCGAGGTCGTGGCCGGCTAGCGCCGCCTCGCGGGCGCGGGTGAGCAGGCTGGGCCATTCCGGGTCGTCGAGTGCCGTTTGCAGGCCGTGGGCGGTCAAGGTGGCGCGGAGCCACTGGTCCGTGGCGGCGCGGGCGGCGTCCTCGAAGATCGCCCCGAGGCGGGATAGGGAGGTGATGTCGCGCAGCGAGTCCTCGATCACCTGGAGGGCGGACAGCCGGTCGGGATCCTCGCGCCCCAGGATCCGGGACAGGACCTGTTCGGGAGCCGGCAGGTCCACGCCATCACGGACGGTGTCGCGATCGGAGTTGACGATGACCCACAGGTGGTTGCTCCTGGCACCGCGTGTGGTGGCGACGTACAGCTGCTCATGCGAGGCGTCGGCCGTGATGGCGGCGTGGCAGACGTCCACGGTCATCCCTTGGGCGCGGTGGGCAGTAGTGGCGTAGGCCAGGTGGGCATGGTCGCGGAGGTAGTCCGCGGGCAGCGTGATCGTGGAGCGGTCGGCGTGGCGTCGCACGTCGGCCGCCCCGTCGGGGTGGACGGCGGTGACGGTCCACACGTCGCCGTTGACGACCCAGCCGCCCACGGAGGTGCGCAGCCGCCGGTCGTTGCGGCGGGTGACGATGTGGTCCCCGACTGACGCGACGTTGTCGCGCAGCCGCACGGTGGGCCCGTCGGTGACGGCGCCGGCGTCGATGAGCGCGTGGCGGGCGCGCTCGGACAGGAACGCAGCCTGTTCGTTGGTGGCCACGATCATCAGCGCGGTGCCGCGCCTGCCTTCGTAGCGGATGCAGGCGTCCGCGCGCCACGCGTCGAACAGCTTCGCTTCGACCTGGTCGGTCGTGCCGCCGTGGATGCGGCCGCGCATCGCGTACTCGGCGATCCCGGCGGGGTCGCGGTCGCGGAGCAGCAGGCTGGCGTCGGCTTCCCAGGCGTCGACGAACCGGCGGACCTCACGCAGGTGTGCAGCGCCGTGGCGGTCGGCGAGCAGGTCGAACGCGCCGCCGATGTGGATGGCGGCAAGTTGGGCGGGGTCGCCGACCAGCAGCACGTTGCCGCCGGCGCGGCGTGCCTGCCCGACCAGCTCGACCAAGTCCGGGGTGGAGACCATGGAGGCCTCGTCGATCAGCACCAGCGCGCCGTCCGGCAGCCGCCAGCGTCCGTGGCGCGTCTCGTGCAACCACTTCGCGGTGTTCTCGGCCCGGACCTGCGCCTCGTCGGCGAGCACTCCGGCGGCGGACTGCGAGACAGTCAGCCCGAGCACGTCGCCGCCGCTGTGCTGCCAGGCCGCGACGATGGCGCGCAGGGTGCGGGTCTTGCCGGTGCCGGCAGGACCGACCAGCAGGCCGATCCGCTGCTGGGCGCCGAGCAGCTCGCGGACCGCTTCTGCCTGATCGGCGCCGAGGTCGTGCTCGACCACGGC
>DATLGM010000242.1:0-6660 GCA_035540515.1 Egibacteraceae bacterium
GGTGTGTGGGTTCCGGGCGCCGGCGGGCGCCGCGGCGGGGGGCGCCGGTGGCGCGCCGGCGGCGCGGGCGGTCAGCTGACGATCGGGGCGGGGGTGCCGGTCTCGTCGGGCACGGGGCCGGCGCCGGGCGTCAGCTCGGGAACCGTTCCGGGGGTGGGTTCACTGGCGCCGTTCTCGGCGCACCCCACGGCCAGCACTGCGAGCATCGCCGCGAACAGCAGTCGGATCGAGGTCCTGGTCATCAGCAACTCCTTCGTTGCTGCACCGATATCCGACCGGTGCCCGCGTAAACCGGCCAGCGGCCGGCGCCTGCTCAGCGGGCGGGGCGTGACGGGGCGATGAGCTCGCGGATGGCGACGGCGGCCTTGCGGTGCGCCGGCACGGCAGCGCGGAACGCGAAGACGTTGTAGTCGCCGGCCTCGAGGCGGTCGAGGATCTCGGCGTACAGCCGGTGGGCGATGCGGATGCAGGCGCGGCTGGACGGGGCGAGCATCGCCCAGCCCTGCTCGGCGCGCCGGTACAGCTGCCGCGTGCGGTGCGCCTGGAAGGCCAGCAGCCGGCGGAACGCCGGCGTGACGTGGCGGGCGCGGAAGTCGTCCTCGCACACGCCGAACCGGTCCAGGTCCTCCAGCGGCAGGTAGATCCGGCCGCGGTCCCAGTCCTCGGCGACGTCGCGAAGGAAGTTGGTCAGCTGGAAGGCCACGCCGAGGTCCATCGCCCGCGCCCGCGCCTGCGGGTGCGACGCGCCGAGGACCGGCAGCATCATCGCCCCGATCACGGCCGCCGAGCCGTGGACGTAGCCCTGCAGCGCCTCGTAGGTGTCGTACCGCGTGACCGTCAGGTCCATCGCCATCGACGTCAGGAACGCGCGCAGGTCGTCGTGGTCGATCGCGAGCTCGTCGACCGTGCGCACCAGCGCCAGCAGCACCGGGTCGGCGGTCTCGCCGGTGTCCAGCGCCTCCAGCGCGCCGGCCGCCCATCGTTCGAACGCGTCGCGGCGCTGCTGCGGTGTCCACGACAGGTCCAGGTGGTCGACCAGGTCGTCGGCGTAGCGTGCGAACCCGTACAGCGCCCACACGTGCCGGCGCTTGTCGGCGGGCAGGAACCGGGTGGCGAAGTAGTACGTCCGGCCGTGGGCGCGGTTCAAGCGCCGGCAGATCTCGTAGCTCTGCTCGACCGAGACGGATCCGGGCGTCCCCACCAGCACGGTCGAGGGCGCCGGATGCGCGTAGCCGGTCATGCCGTTGCCATGACCGTATCTGCGGCGCTGGACAGCGCACGAACCCGCATACGGACCAGCGCCTGACCGGTCATGCGGCCGCCATCTGCGCGACGCGCTGGGCAGCGAGCTTGCCCGAGATCAGCACCATCGGGACGCCGACCCCGGGGGTCGTCCCGGAGCCGACGAACACCAGCCCGTCGACGGTCGGCGCGAGGTTGGCGGGCCGGAACGGGCCGGTCTGCAGGAAGTGGTGGCTGGCCGCGAACGGCGTGCCGGCCGCCATGCCCTGCCGAGCCCAGTCCTGCGGAGTGACGGCCTCGGCCACCACCGTGGCCGACGTGACGTCGCCGTAGCCGGCGGCCTCCATCCGTCGCTGGGCCATCGCGACCTCCCGAGGCGCCTGCGCGTCCCAGTTCAGCTGGTTGCCGACGAGGTTCGGCGCCGGCACGAGCATGAAGGCCACCTCGCCGCCGGCCGGCGCCATCGACGGGTCGGTTGCGGTCGGGACGGTCAGGAACCACGACGGGTCCCGCTGCAGCCGGCCCGCGAGGATGTCGTCGAACGACTCGGCGTACTGCTCGGCGAAGTGGATCGTGTGGTGCGCGGCACCGTCCAGACGGCGGTCGAGGCCGAGGTGCACCACGATGCACGACGGCGAGTACCGCAGCCTGCGCACCCGGCGGGGGGTGTGGTCCTCCCCGATCAGGTCGCGGTAGGCCACCGGCAGGTCCGGGTTGACCACGACCGCGTCGGCCGGGACGTACTCCCCCGCCTCGGTCACCGCGCCGATCGCCCGCCCCGAGCGGATCGCGACATGGTCGACGGGAGTGGCCAGCCGCACGTCCGCGCCGCAGCGGCGTGCGAGGTCGGCCAGCGCCACCGACACCGCGTGGATGCCGCCCGCGGGGAAGTACACGCCGGCGATTGCGTCCATGTAGGCGATGACCGCGTACACCCCGAGCGCCTGGTACGGGCTCATGCCGGCGTACATCGCCTGGAACGTGAACATGCGGATCAGGCGCCAGTCGGTCAGCATCGACGAGACCAGGGGCATCATCCGCCGGAACCCGCCGAGCGCCGCCAGGCGCGCCAGCGCCACGGGACGGGCCAGGTCCAGCGGCGAATCGAAGTTGGCGTCGATGAAGGTGGGGAACTCCGCGTCGTACAGGCGGCGAAGGTGCCGTGCGAACCGCGCGAACCGCGCCGCCTCGGCAGGGCCGCAGACATTGCGGACCTCCTCGGCCATGGCCTCGGCGGAGCCGCGGATGTGCAGCGCCGATCCGTCGTGGAACACCGCTCGGTACGCCGGGTCGAGACGGGCGACCGTGAGGTGGTCGGCCATCGACTCGCCGGCCAGGGCGAACAGCTCCTCGAGCAGCCCGGGCATCGTCAGCACCGACGGACCGGTGTCGAACGCGAAGCCGGCGCGCTCGAAGCGGCCGGCGCGCCCGCCCGGCCGGTCGTCGCGTTCCAGCACGGTGACCTCGGCGCCGGCGGCGGCCAGCCGCACGGCGGCCGCCAACCCACCCAGACCGGCCCCGACGACGACGACGCGCCGGCCAGCCACGTGGCTACACCACCCGGTAGGCGGCGAGGTCCGCGAGGTCGGTCAGGGCGTCGGCGGCGACCGCGTCCACCCCCGCCAGCGACGTGACGGCCGCCTCGCGATGCTCGGCGATGAGCGTCTCGACGTCGTCCAGCGCCCCGGTGTCCACGACGATCTCACGGACGATCTCCGCGTCGCCGTCGCTGATGTCACCGCGCCCCAGGACCCGGTCGAGCTCGGCGCGCTGCGCGGTGGTGCAGCGGCCCAGCGTCCGCAGGATCAGCACCGTCCGCTTGCCCTCGCGCAGGTCGTCCAGGTCGCCCTTGCCGGTTGCCTGCGGGTCGCCGAACAGCCCCAGGACGTCGTCGCGCAGCTGGAACGCGACACCGATGGCGTCGCCGTACCGGCACAGCGCGTCGTCCAGCGCCGGACCGGCGCCCCCGATCGCCGCACCCATCTGCAGCGGGCGGGTGACGGTGTAGCGGCCGGACTTCAGCAGCGCCACGCGCAGCGCGATGTCCTCGGAGGCGTCGGGCAGCCCGGCCAGCCGCAGGTCCAGGTACTGCCCGGCCATGACCTCGACCCGCAGGGTGGTGAACACCCGGCGGGCTCGTGCCAGCACCTCGGCCGGCAATGGGCTTTCGTCGAACAGCTGGTCTGCCCAGACAAACGCGAGGTCGCCGGCCAGGATCGCCCCGCCGACGCCGAACCACCCGCTGTCGCCGAGCAGGCCCTCGCGGGCGTGGACGTCGGCGAGCGCGGCGTAGGCCGAGGGCCGCCCGCGGCGCTCCGGCGAGCGGTCCATGACGTCGTCGTGCAGCAGCGCGAACGTGTGCAGCAGCTGCACGGCGGCAGCGGGGGCGAACACCGCGTCGGTGTGCGCGGCGCCGGTCGCGCGGTAGCCCCAGTACACGAACGCCGGCCGCAGGTGCTTGCCGCCGGTCGCCACCAGCTCGCGGACCTCCCGCCCGATCGGCTCGAGTCCCGCATCGAGCCGGTCCAGCTCGGCGACCCGCGCGGCCAGAAATCGGGCGAGCAGCTCGTCGACCGGTCGGCGGACGGTCTCGAGTGCGGGGACGGTGTCGGGACTCACAGTTCGGACGGGGGATTCGGTGATGCCGGGTGCGGCCATGGCGACCCTGTTCGACGTTGCGGCCCTCTGGTGAGAGTCCCCTCCGCAGCCGCCACCTTAGCCGCCGTCGCCGCCGCCGGTGCCGTCCGCGAAGAGACGCTTCCGCAGCAGTTCGTTGACCAACCCCGGGTTGGCTTGGCCCTTGGTCGCGCGCATCACCGCACCGACCAGCGCCCCGATGGCCTTGTCATTGCCGTCGCGCACCTTCTGCGCCGCGCCCGGGTCGGCCGCGATCGCATCGTCGACCGCCGCCGCGATCGCGCTGGTGTCCGAGATCTGCTCCAGTCCGCGGGCCTGGGCGACCTGGCGGGGGTCGCCCTCGCCGTCCAGCACACCGCCGAGCACCTGCCGCGCCAGCTTCTTGGACAGGGTGCCGTCGGCGACCAGCCCGCTCAGCTCGGCCAGCTGCGCCCCGGTCAGCGGCGCCGCGGCGGGCTCGATGTCCCGTTCGTTGGCCCACGCCACGACCTCGTTAGTCAGCCAGTTCGCCGCCTCGGCGGGCGGGGCGCCGGCGTCGGCGGCGTCGTCGAGGATGCCGTCGAGGCCGGCGCCCACCAGCGTCGCGGCCTGCTCGGCGGACAACCCCCGCGAGTCGGCCAGACGAGCGCGGCGGGCGGCGGGCAGCTCGGGCAACCCGGCGCGCAGCTGCTCGATCCACCCGGGGTCGGGCACGACCGGGACCAGATCGGGGTCGGGGAAGTACCGGTAGTCCTCGGTGGTCTCCTTGGTACGCAGGGTCGACGTGCGGCCGGCGTCTTCGTCCCAGTGCCGCGTCTCCTGCACCACCGGGTGGCCGGCCGTCAACAGGTCGGTCTGCCGGGCGATCTCGTACTCGATGGCACGGCCCAGTGACCGCACCGAGTTCATGTTCTTGACCTCGGCGCGGGTGCCGAACACGGTGTGGCCGACGGGGCGCAGGGAGACGTTGGCGTCGCAGCGCATCGAGCCCTCTTCGAGCTTGGCGTCGCTGATGCCCAGCGCCAGCACGATGGCGCGCAGCTCGGACAGGTACGCCTGGGCCTGCGCCGCGGTGCGGATGTCGGGCTCGGACACGATCTCCAGCAGCGGGATGCCGGCGCGGTTGTAGTCGACCAGGCTGTAGTCGGCCCCGTGGATCCGCCCCGACGTGCCCACGTGCAGGCTCTTGCCGGTGTCCTCCTCCATGTGCACGCGCGTGATGCCGACGCGGTGGTCCTGTCCGTCGGCGGTCACCGTCAGCTCGCCGTGCAGGCAGATGGGGATGTCGTACTGGCTGATCTGGTAGTTCTTCGGCATGTCCGGATAGAAGTAGTTCTTCCGGTGGAACTGGCTGACCGGGGCGATGTCGCAGCCCAGCGCCAGGCCGAGGCGGATCGCGGACTCGACGGCCTTGGCGTTGACCACCGGCAGGCTGCCGGGCTGGCCGAGGCACACCGGGCAGGTGCGGCTGTTCGGTTCGCCGCCGAAGTCGATGGCGCACGAGCAGAACATCTTGGTGTTCGTGTTCAGCTCGACGTGGACCTCGAGGCCGATGACCGCCTCGTAGCGCTGCGCCTGCTCAAGCATGATCCCTCCGGGATGCGCTGCGGACCTCCGGCCCGCGAATCACAGCGCAGCCTTCAGGGCGTTGGGACCGCGGGGGGTGGGGTCGAAGCCGAGTTCGGCCTCCAGCGCGGCGGCCACCCGGAACATCACGTCCTCGCCGAGCACCGGCGCCATGATCTGCACCCCAACGGGCAGCCCCTGGTCGTCCAGCCCGCCCGGCACCGACACCGCCGGCGACCCGGCCAAGCTGGCGGGGATGGTGAACACGTCGTTGAGGTACATCGCCAGCGGGTCGTCGGTCTTGTCCCCGAACGCGAACGCGGTGGTCGGCGCGGTCGGGCTGACCAGCGCGTCGCACTGCTCGAACGCCGCGGCGAAGTCGCGCAGGATCAGCGTGCGGACCCGCTGCGCCTGCGCGTAGTACGCGTCGTAGTAGCCGGCCGACAGCGCGTAGGTCCCGATCATGATGCGGCGCTTGACCTCGGCACCGAAGCCCTGCTCGCGAGTCGCCGCCATCATCTCCTCGGCGGTTCCTGCCCCCACCCGCAGGCCGTAGCGCACGCCGTCGAAACGCGACAGGTTCGACGAGCACTCGCTGGGGGCGATCAGGTAGTAGGCGCTGACGCCGTAGACGGCGTGGGGCAGGCTGACCTCGACGATGTCCGCGCCGAGCTTGCCCAGCCGCTCGATCGCCTCGGTCGTCCGGTCCCGCACGCCGGGCTCGAGCCCCTCGGACTCCAGAAACTCTCGGACCACCCCGATGCGCAACCCGTCCACGCCGGCGCCCAGCGAGGGGCGCAGGTCGGGGAACGGCTCGGGGATGGACGTCGAGTCCATGGGGTCGTGGCCGGCCACGGCCTGCAGCAGCAGCGCGGCGTCGGTGACCGTGCGGGCGATCGGCCCGCACTGGTCCAGGCTGGAGGCGAACGCGATCATCCCGTACCGGCTGACGCGCCCGTAGGTTGGCTTGGCGCCGACCAGGCCGGTGAACGCCGCGGGCTGGCGGATCGACCCGCCCGTGTCGGTGCCGGTCGCCAGCGGAGCCTGGAAGGCCGCGACCGCCGCGACCGACCCCGCCGACGAGCCGCCGGGCACCCGCCCGAGGTCCCACGGGTTGCGCGACAGCTTGAACGCCGAGTTCTCCCCCGACGAGCCCATGGCGAACTCGTCCATGTTCGTCTTGCCGACGATCACGGCGTCGGCAAGACGAACATGGACGAGTTCGCCATGGGCTCG
>DATLGM010000243.1:0-4993 GCA_035540515.1 Egibacteraceae bacterium
AACTGGGTCAACAGCAACGTCACCGTCACCCTCACCCCCGCTGACGGCACCGACCGGTCCGGCGTGAACACCACGTACTACACGACCAACGGCGCTGACCCCACCACCAGCTCGGCCACCGGCACCAGCATCACCATCACCACCGAGGGCACCACCACCCTGAAGTACCGCAGCATCGACGTTGCCGGCAACCTCGAAGCCGTCAAGACCGCGACCATCCGCATCGACAAGACCGCCCCGGTCACGACGGACAACGCCCCAAGTGGCTGGTCGAAGGCAGACGTCACCGTCGCGTTGTCGCGAAGCGATGCCCACTCTGGCGCGACGCACACCTACTACACGACCAACGGGAGCGACCCCTCCACGAGCTCACCTCAGGGGATGAGCGTCACTATCTCGACAGAGGGCACGACGACGCTCAAGTACCGGAGCATCGACGCGGCTGGAAACCTGGAGGCGGTCAAGTCGGCCACGGTGAGGATCGACAAGACGAACCCGTCGTCGGCAACGCTCAACACGATCCCGCAGTACATCCGTAACGGATTCGCATTGACCGGTTCGGGCGCTGACACGCACTCCGGCGTGGGCTCGATCGAGTATCTGTACTGCAACACCACCACCGGCGCCTCATGCTCACCGTCGACCTCAATCGGCACGAGTACCGCCGCAGCCCAGGGCTTCGTGTGGGCGTGGTTGAGTCAGCCCGCCGACGGGACGTACCGCGTGGTGGCCCGCGTGCATGACAACGCTGGGAACCACAGGGACTCTGCCGTCGCACAGACCGTCATCGACAACACGGCCCCCACTGCGAGCAGCATCGGTAGCACAAATCAAGACAACGCTCTTCGAAATGGAGACACCTTCAGCGTCACCTTTGATGAGCCCCTCGATCCCGCTAGCGTCGCAAGTTCGAGCGTCTCCATGACTCTGCACCGTCCTCCCGGCCGCGCTACGACGATGAGCATCCCCGGTCTTACCGAGGGCGCCATCCCGATGGGAGTGAGTGCCTGGGTCAACAACAACAGCTCAGCCACCGTGGGCGGCACGCTCTCCTTTTCGAACGGCAACCGCACCGTCACATTCACAGCTAGCTGCTCGAGCAATCCGTGCGCCAACACCACGGCCGGCGGAAATAGCAACCCGCTCGTCTTCACGCCAGCGGCAACACTGCGCGATCGAGCCGGCAACCCTGTCAATGGCGATGTCAACGTGGAGTACCGGGCCACGGTCTTCTAGTCCTCGGGGGAGGACAGAAGGGCCCCGGCTTCGGCCGGGGCCTTTCTGCTGCCCCGGGGTGCCGTGGATTTGCCACCGCCCCGGTACCGGATCCACGGCACCTCGGGGGCAGGAGCCGCGCCGGCCGGCGGCGAAGTCCCGCGCGACCCCTTCGGTGGCGGAACGCCAGCGCGCGCCCCGCCGCAGTCACCAAAGGAACCGTTCGATGCTGCTCACCCGCCGCCGGCCGCGCACGGCCGTGCTCGCCGCCGCCATCGTCAGCCTGGTCTCCGCGCTGCTGACGACCACCCCCGCCACCGCCGCCCCCGTGCCGGACGGCTACACCTACCAAAGCCACTGGTACACCAGCCACGACGGCATCCAGCTGCACGCCGGCGTCTTCCTCCCCGCGGACCGCGCCGAGGACGAGCGTCACCCCGTGCTGATGAACATCGGCCCGTACACCGCGCCCAACGGCGGGGCGCTCGGCGGGAACCTGACGGGCATCGTCAACCGCAACCCCGAGCTGTTCTCCCACCCCGGCATGCGCGACGGCCGGTACGCCTACCTGCAGGTCGACGTCCGTGGGTTCGGCGGGTCCGAGGGCTGTTTCGAGTACTACATGCCCAACGAGGCGCTGGACGCCAAGGCCTCCATCGAGTGGGCAGCCTCGCAGCCGTGGTCGACCGGCAAGGTCGGGCTGTGGGGGAAGTCCTACGACGGCGCCCAGCAGGTGCTCGCGATGGCCGCCGACCCCGAGGGCCTGGCAGCCGCCGTCATCCAGGCGCCCGGACTGTCGGCATACACCGCGCTGTGGCACCAGGGCGTGCACTACGCGACAGGTCGCTACGCCACCACCGGTGTGTACACCGCCGACGACCTGATGGCCCCGCAGAACCTCGACACCATCGGCTCGCCTGAGTACGCCCACGCCGCGCTGTCCCCCGCCACCTCACTGCCCGGCAACCCCACCTGCCGCACCGACGCACTGGTCGGCATGAACGTCATCCGCGACCGCGACGACGACTTCTGGACGTCCAAGGAGGCGTACAAGGACGCCGCCGGCTCGGACGTGCCCGCGTTTTGGGTGCACGGCTTCTGGGACGCCAACACCAAGCCGGTCCACGTCGACATCTGGGAGTCGCTGACGGGGCCGAAGCAGGCGTGGTTCGGCCAGTTCACCCACATCCGCGGCCACGAGAACGGCGTCGGTCGCCGCGACTTCTTCCTCGACGAGGCCTTCCGCTTCCTCGACGAGCACGTGCGCGGCATCACGCCGGCGGTTGACGACCCCGCCGTCACGGTGCAGTCGGGCAACGGCGAGGGTCGCTGGCGCGCCGAGGACGCCTGGCCGCCTGCCGACGCCGAGGCCTGGGCCATGCCGGTGCGTCCCGGCGCCTACACCGACGAGCCCGGCAACAACGGCACCGGTTCGAGCGCCGGGCAAGGTCACTGGACGGTCACCGAGGCGCTGCCGCACGCCGCCCACCTCGCCGGCGAGCCCGTGCTCACCGCGACCATCGACAGCCTCGTCCCGTACACCCACACCGTGGCGCACGTGTACGACATCGCGCCCGACGGGACCGCGCACCTGGTCACCCGCGGGGCGATAGCCACGGGCGAGGTCGGCCGAGAGGAGATCTCGCTGACGCTGTATCCGCAGGACTGGGTCTTTGCGGCCGGCCACCGGATCGGCGTGCACCTGTCCGGGTCGGACGACGCCTGGTACTCCCCTGGCGTGTCGATGACCGAGGTCACCGTCGAGGACGGGCAGGTGGAGCTGCCGCTGCTGCGCTACGTGCGCGACGAGTTCCTGGAAGGGGGCCGGTCCAACGGCATGGGCGGCACGACCCGCGTGTCCGCCGAGACGCTGGACGCTGCCACCATCACAACCGCCCCGCCCCCGGCGCAGCAGCCGCGTCCCAGCGAGTAGACGCCTGCGCGTCAGTCCCAGGGACCGAGGATCTCGCTGACCGCCATCGCGAACCCCTCGACCACAGCAGAGGCAACCGTCTCGCCGGCGTAGTGCACCACCGGGGCGCCGTAGCGGCCGTCCCTCAGCCGGTAGACCTCGACCCGCTCAACGTCGAGGTCGACGTACCAGTACTCGGGCACAGCAAACCGCTCGTACACCTCACGCTTGCGGACCAGCTCCAGCCGGCGCGTCGACGGCGACGACACCTCGACGACGAGATCCGGCGGGCCGGTCGTGTACCGCTCCCCGACCCGGTCCCGATGCCCTGCGGTCACGAACAGCACGTCGGGTTCAAGGACCGTGTCGTCGGCGAAGCGGACGTCCGACGGTGCCGGCAGGACGACGCCGCCGTGGCGGCGCTCGTAGTCGAGGAGCGCAGCGGCGATCCGCACCACGACGCGCTGGTGGTAGTCCCGAGGCGCCGGCGTCACGACCAGCTCGCCGTCGATGAGCTCGCGGCGCAGCCCGTCGTCGGGGAACGCCGCGAGGTCGTCGTAGACCAGACCGGTGGTTGGCAAGGGTGCGGCCATGACGCTCCTCGGGTCGGCATGCCGGGACGCTACGGCCGAGGATACGACCGGCGGCGATTCCCATGGCGGTGACTGTGGACCCGGCCGCTGCAGGTGAGGAAGACCCCGGCGCCGGGTAAGGCGCGCCCATGACGAGCACGGAGTCGGGCCGGGTGTACGTCGGCTGCTCGGGGTGGCAGTACCGCGACTGGCGCGGGATCGTCTACCCCGAGAAGCTGCCGCAGCGCCGGTGGTTCGAGCACTACACGACGCTGTTCGACACCGTCGAGATCAACAACACCTTCTACCGGCTGCCGCCGCCGTCGACGGTGGAGGGCTGGGAGGCCCAGGCCCCCAACGGCTTCACCTACGCCGTGAAGCTGGGGCAGTTCGGGTCCCATCGGATGAAGCTGCGCGACGCCGTCAGCTGGCTGCCCAACCACCTCGACCGAGTGGAGCGCCTCAAAGATCACCTCGGCCCCACGCTGGTGCAGCTGCCCCCGCGGTGGAAGCGCAACACCGAGCGCCTCGACGAGTTCCTGTCCGCCGCGCCGAAGCATCTGCGGTGGGCCGTCGAGCTGCGCGAGGCGTCGTGGTTGCACGACGACACCTTCGAGGTGCTACGCCGCCACGGCGCCGCGTTGTGCATCCACGACCTGCTCGCGGACCACCCCTGGGAGCGGACCACCGACTGGACGTACGTCCGCTTCCACGGCCCTGACGCGCTCAACGCGAAGTACCAGGGGCTGTACGGCGGCGAGCGGCTGGCGCCCGTCGCCGAGCGGCTGGCCGGGTGGCGTGACCAGGGCTGCGACGTCTACGCGTACTTCAACAACGACTGGTACGGCCACGCCGTGACCGACGCGACGTGGCTGGAGGGGCAGCTGACCGACAAGGCGTCGCCTTTGCGGTAGTTCCCATCCGCCACACGGTGTGGGACGATCCGCCCATCTGCGGCGCGGTCGGCGTCCGCCCGGGACTCAGGGGGCCCCATGCGAGCTCGAGCCACTGTCCTGCTCATCACCGGTGCGCTGGTGGCGGCGCTGTTCGCCGGCGCGCCGGTCGCAGCGGTACCACCCGACGTCGTGTCGACGACGTTCTCGGAAGGCGAGCAGGACGCCGCCCGCGCGTACTGGACGCCAGCGCGCCGCGCCGCCGCCATCCCGGGTGAGGTGCGCATCGCCGAACGCCAGCCGCGCATCTCGCCCCGGACCGTCGAGCGCAGCGCCCCGACGACGATCGCCCCGATGCAGCCGGCCAGCAAGACCAACGGCAAGGGCGGCGGGAAGGGTGG
>DATLGM010000244.1:0-11177 GCA_035540515.1 Egibacteraceae bacterium
GCGTCGCTGTGGCCTGGACCGGGGCGGTGCCGGCCTCCGAGGGCGGCCGGACCGTGGCGACGCTCGAGGTGGCCTTCGCCGTCGTGCCGACGGCCCTCGGCACGCTGCTCGCCTACCGGCGGCCGGCGAACGGCGTCGGCTGGCTGGTGCTGGCATTCGGCGCCGTCGGCGCCGTCGTACAGGCCTGCCGGATCATCGCGTGGCAGCCGATCGCCGCCGGCGACCCGCTGACCGGGGGTCCGCTGCTTGCGGCGATGGTGTCGCAGCTGCTGTGGCCGCTCAGCGTGGGTTTGCTGCCCCTGGTGCTGCTGCTGTTCCCCGACGGGCGACTGCCCTCGCAGCGGTGGCGGCCGTTCGCGATCGCCCTTGCCGCACTGCCGTTCGCCACCATGCCGTTCCTCCTGCTCGCGCCCGGTGAGATGGGTGTGGCGACCGGCGCGGACAACCCGTACGGCCTCGCAGGCACGGCCGGCACCGTTGCGACGGTGGTTGGAATCACCTTGGTCATCGGGATCCTCGCCGGGTTCATCCCCGCCGGGATCTCGCTGTTTCTGCGCAGACGCAGGGCCGACACCATGCTGCGCCTGCAGCTGCGGTGGTTTGCCTGGGCGGTCGGGATCAACATCGCCGTGCTGGTGCTCACCGGATCGGGAGCGCTCATCGATGACCCGCTGCTCAACGCCGAGATCAACGGCGTGACGCTGAGCCTGCTGTGGGTGGCGATCGCCATCGCCGTATTGCGCTACCGGCTGTACGACATCGACCGGATCATCAGCCGGACCGTCTCCTACGCCGCCGTGACCGTGGTGGTGGTCGCCGTGTACCTCGGCGGTGTCACCATGATCACGGCGCTGACATCACCGGTCACCGGCGAGTCCCCCGTTGCCGTAGCCGCCGCCACGCTCGCCGCCGCCGCGGTGTTCGGGCCGGCGCGCCGGCGCATCCAATCTGCCGTGGACCATCGATTCAACCGCGCTCGCTACGACGCCGAGCAGATCGCGGCTGCCTACCGCGCGCGGCTGCGCGACGAGCTCGACCTCGCGTCGCTGCGTTCCGAGCTGCTGCGGACCGTCGAAGCGACCATGCAGCCGTCGACCTCGGCGTTGTGGCTGCCGCCGACCGTCGGGGCGCAGCGGTGAGCGGCACAGTGGTGCGCCGACTGGCCGTCACGGTGGGTGTCCTGGCTGTGCTGTTGTTCGCCGCCGACATCGCACTCATCCTGATCAGCGGCGGCCCCACGGACGAGGGTGGCACCGTCGGCGCGGCCATGTGGACCGTGGGGCTGGCGGGTGCGCCGGTCGTCGGTCTTCTCATCGCGGCTCGGCGGCCGGATAACCGCTACGGGTGGCTGCTGCTGTCGTTCGGGTTCTTCGGTGCAGCCGGCAGCGTCGCCGGTCACTACGCCGAATACGTCTACGGGGCGGCGGGCATTCACCATCCCGCGGCGATACCGGCCGCCATGGTCGAGACGGTGCTGTGGCCGATGTTCCCGATGCACCTGCCGCTACTGCTGCTGTTCTTCCCGGACGGGCGGCTGCCCTCGCCGCGTTGGCGCTGGGTGCCGCGGATCGTGGTGCCGTGCGGCCTGATCGCAGCGGCACTGGCCCGGTGGATGCCGGGCGAGCTCGGACTTGGCACCGTCACCAACCCCTACGCGGCCACCGGTGCCGCCAGCGTCGTCGTTCAGGCGATCGTCTTCGTGGCGGTCATCACCTGCTTCGTCGGCGTGGTGGTCGCCGCGGTGTCCTTGCGCACCCGGCGCAAGCGGGCCGACGAGCTGCAGCGCCTGCAGCTGCGGTGGTTCATGTGGGCCGCCGGGATGATCGCCGCGGTGCTCGTCGCAACCGGGGCGGGTGCGTTCGTCCCCAACGAGGTCGTCAACAGCTTCTTGTTCTCGAGCACGCTGCTGGCGCTGTTCGCCGCGATCGGCATCGCCGTCACCCGCTACCGGCTGTACGAGATCGACCGCGTCATCAGTCGGACCGTCGCCTATGCCGCGGTCACCGTGGTCATCGTCGGCGTGTACCTGCTGTGTGTGACGCTCATCACCGCGGTGACCTCGCCGGTCGTCGGTGACTCGACGCTCGCGATCGCCGCGTCGACGCTGGCGGCGGCGGCTGCCTTCGGTCCCGCGCGGCGCCGCATCCAAGCCGCCGTCGACCGCCGCTTCAACCGGGCTCGCTACGACGCCGCCGTCACCGCCGCCGCGTACCGGGCGAGGCTGCGCGACCAGCTGGACCTCGAGGCCATCACCCACGACCTCGTCGCCACCACGAACGCCGCCCTGCATCCCAGTGCCACGGCCCTGTGGGTCCGTCCACCTCAGGTAGTGCGATGAACCGATCGATCGCCAGACGCGCCGCGACACCCATAGCGGTGGCCGCAGTGGTGCTTGTGGCCGCGGCGCTGGCGCTGCAGGCCATCGGGGGCCCACCCGACGTGGCCGAGACGCTCATGCCGTTGGCGTTCGTCGCCCTGGGATACCTCCTGGCGATCCGCGTGCCGGGCAACGCCCTGGCATGGCTGTTCCTGGGGGTCGCCGCGCTGTTTGCGTTCTCGCAGGCCGCGGACTCGCTGCTGTTCGTGGCGCGCGACGAGTGGGGCGCGTTGTCGCTGGCGAAGGCCGGTGCGCTCGCCAGCAGCTGGCCGTGGATGGCCATCTTGGGCACGGTCGCAACGTTCTTCTTGCTGCTGTTCCCCGACGGCAAGCTGCCCGGCCGCCGCTGGCGTTGGGTGGCGTGGACGGCGGGCGCCTCCATCGTGCTCGGCAGCATCACGTTGTTCACGCTGACCCTCGTGGACCTCGACCAAGCGGTCGCCGACCCCTACGGCGAAATGGCGACCCCGCCGGCATGGGAGGTCGTGGGGATCGCCGTCGCCGCCGGGCTGGTGGTCTCCGCCCTCGCGAGCATCGTGTCGTTGTTCGTCCGGTGGCGGCGGTCACACGGCGTCGCCCGTCAGCAGCTGAAGTGGTTCGCCTTCGGCGGCCTTGTGCAATTGCTGGGCGTTGTCGTCGGGATGGACTGGTGGGGTGACCACCCCGTCACGGTGTTCGTGGCCGAGGCCAGCATCCTCGCGCTGCCCGTGACCGCCGCGCTCGCGATCCTGCGATTCCGCCTGTACGACATCGACCGCATCCTCAGCCGGACCGTCGCCTACGCACTGCTGACTTCCGTCGTCGTTGCCGTGTACCTCGGCGGCGTGACGCTGCTGTCTTCTGTGACGGCCACCCGCGCAGGCGACTCCCCTGCTGCCGTGGCCATCGCGACGCTGCTCGCGGCCGCCGCGTTCGGCCCGGCACGTCGAAGGATCCAGGTGGCGGTGGACCGGCGGTTCAACCGGGCGCGCTACGACGCGGCGCGCACCGCCGAGGCCTACCGCAGCCGGCTGCGCGAGCAGCTGGACCTGGAAGCCATCACGTCGGATTTGGCGGCCACCGCCGGCGCGACGGTACAGCCGACGGCAGTCACGGTGTGGCTGCGACCGGGAGGGGCGCGATGAGGCGGCGGATCATCACCGCCCTTGCCTGGGCGTCGCCTGTGGTCACCCTCGCGCTGGTCGTTGGGATGGTCGTCTCACAGCCGGGCGGCCATGTCGCCGTCACCATCGTGGGATCGGCGGCTCCGATCGCCTTCGCCATCACCGGGGCGGTCATCGCATCACGACGGCCGGGCAACGGGATCGGCTGGCTGCTGTGCATGTTCGCTCCGACGATCCCGGTGGAAGAGGTGCTCCACCACTTCCTCGCGCAGGGGACCGCCCCCGGTAGGGCGCTCACCTGGGGTGTTTGGGCCACCTCCTGGGTCTGGGCGGTCATGCTCGCTGGCCTGCTGGTTTACCTGCCGCTGACGTTTCCGCATGGGCGCATCCGCGGCCGTGCGGCGGCCGTGGTCGCGGTATCAGCAGGCGCGGGAGTGGCCACCGTCGCCGTCACCAACGCCCTGTGGCCGGCCGAGCCGACCGACGGCTGGGTCAACCCGATCGGCGTGCACGGGCACGACGCGCTCTTCGACGTGCTCACGAAAGCCGGCTCGTTGGTCGTTGGCCTCGCCGTGGTCGCCACGGTCGCCATGCTCGTCCGCCGCTTCCGCCGTTCGCGCGGCGACGGCCGTCAGCAGCTGAAGTGGCTGATCTCCGGTGTCGGGTTCGCCGTCGCCGGCGCCATCGGCAACGGTGTGCTGTACGAGACGGGCAACCCCGAGCTCGGCCACCTCGTTGTCGGCAGCGGTCTGCTGTGGCTGCCGATCGCGCTCGGGGTCGGCATCATGCGGCACCGGCTGTACGACATCGACCGGATCATCAGCCGCACCGTCGCCTACGCGCTGGTCACCGCAACCGTCGTCGGCGTCTATCTGCTGGCGATCACCGTCCTCACCACACTGACCTCGCCGGTCACCGCGAACTCGCCGCTGGCGATCGCCGCCGCCACGCTGCTGGCGGCCTCGGCGTTCCAGCCGGTGCGCCAGCGCATCCAGGCTGCGGTCGACCGCCGCTTCAACCGCGGCCGCTACGACGCGGCCCAGGCGGTCGAGGCCTACCGCGCCCGCCTACGAAACCAGCTGGAGCTCGAGGCCATCACGGGGGACCTGATCTCCACCGCCAACTCCACGCTGCAGCCACGCGCGGCAGCGGTGTGGGTGGCGGCGCCGGGAGGCTCGACGTGAGCCGGCTCGCGCAGGCTGCGCGCCGCCAACGGGTGGTCAGGATGCGGCGGGCCGGCTTGCTGGCCGGTTTTGCCGCGGCGCTCGCCACCGGGATGACCGCGGTGATCGCGGCTGCCGCGGTGACGCAGCCGGGGCGGACCTATGCGGCCTTCAGCGGCGGCACGGCGGCAGACGAGCTTCCCGGCGTGGTCGTCAACTGCGCCACGAGCCTGCTCGGTGCGCTGATCATCGCCCGCCGCCCCGACAACATCGTCGGTAGGGCCCTGGCGGTCATCGGGGTCGGCTTCTTGTCCACGCCATTCGTGGCCGTCACCGTCCTGAGCCTGCCATTGTCGCCGGCGGTTGCGGCGTGGCTGGCCTGGCCCGGCAACTGGGTGTGGACGCTGGGCCAGGCCGGCGTCGTCATCATGCTGTTCACGTTTCCGACCGGCCGTGCGTTGACCCGACGCTGGCGCAGCGCACTGAACGCGTCGCTTGTGGGCATCGCGCTGATCACGCTCGTGTCGATGCTCGCGCCGGGGCCTTTGGATGCCGTCCCGGCGTTGGTCAACCCAGTCGGGGTGGGCGCACTGGACGGTGTGTTCGAGACACTGCTGGTGGTCTTCGCGGTGTCCACGATCGCCGGCGTTGCGGCGCTGATCGTCCGCTTCGTGCGCAGCACCGGGGAGGAACGTCTCCAGCTGCGATGGGTGGCGTTCGGGGCGGGGGTCTTCGTCACCATGATCCTTGCGCAGGCCGTCCCGGGGATGCCCGACCTCGGGGTGCTGGACCTGTCAGGCGTGCTGATCCTCCTCGGCGCCGTCACCGTCGCCGTGACCAAGTACCGCCTGTACGAGATCGACCGGCTGATCAGCCGCACGTTGTCGTACGCACTGCTCACTGCAATGTTGATCGCCCTGTACCTGGGCAGCGTCACCGTGCTCACCACGCTGACCGCACCCATCACCCGCGAGTCTCCCCTCGCCGTGGCCGCCGCCACACTGCTCGCCGCGGCCGCCTTTCAGCCGCTGCGTCGCCGGATCCAGCACGCGGTGGACCGTCGCTTCAATCGTGGTCGATTCGACGCGGCGCAGACCGTGGCCGCCTACCGCGCCAGGTTGCGTGACGATCTGGATCTCGACGCCCTTGCGGTGGGCCTGGTCGAGGTCGTCGGCGAGGCTGTCGAGCCGAGCGACGCGCGGCTGTGGCTGCGCCCGCAACCAGGGGTGCAGCGGTGAACAGGTCCGCGACGAACCGCGCGCCCTCGGCGCTGTTGGCGGCAACCGCCGGTGGAGTCGTCTGCCTGGTGGCGTTTTCCCGCGACCCCACCGTCGGGTCGTTCGCGCTGGTCGCCGGGGTCTACGGCATCGTCGGCTGGCTGGTCGCCCGGCGCCACCCGCACAACCGGGTCGGTTGGCTGCTGTTGGTGTTCGCCGCCGTCGCCGGGGTCATGGGCTACGCAGCCGCAGCCGAGCGGGCGCTGCGCGCGTTCGCACTGCCCGGCGGGGACGTGGCTGCGTGGACGAACACCTGGATGTGGGCCCCCATCGTCGGCACCGCTGCCGCGCTGCTGCCGCTGTTCCCTGACGGGCGGTTGCTGTCGCGCCGATCGCGGGCCGTGCTGTGGCTGGCCGGGACCTTCACCGTCCTCGCAATCGTCGGCAACGGCTTGCACCCTGACAACGTCGTTGCGGGCCGGCCCAACCCGTTCGGGCTCGAGTCGATGGCTGGGATGCTGAACGCCCTGCGAGACCTTGCCGGGATCGCGTTGCTCGGGGCGCTCGTCGGAGGCATCGCCGCGTTGATCACCCGCTACCGGCGCAATGCCGGCGTCCAACGCCGCCAGCTGAAGTGGTTCCTGGCAGCCGCGGCTTTCCTGCCGGTAGCCATCGTCGTCGGCGAGCAGGCCGACCAGCGGCTGCAGCCCGTGGTCATGCCCTTGGCGTTCGCACTGCTCGGCGTCGCGATCGGCATCGCGATCCTGCGTCACGGGCTGTACGACATCGACCGGATCATCAGCCGCACTGTTGCCTACGGTGTGCTCACCGTCGCACTTGGCGGCATCTACCTGGTTGCGGTCACCACGCTGACCGCGCTCACCTCGCCGGTCACGGGCGATTCCCCGCTCGCCGTGGCCGCAGCCACGTTGCTCGCCGCCGCCGCCTTCCAGCCGCTGCGGCGCCGCATCCAGGGCAGCGTCGACCGGCGGTTCAACCGCGGGCACTACGATGCCGTCCGCGAAGTGGAGGCCTACCGCGGGAGGTTGCGCGACGAGCTCGAGCTGGAGGCCATCGGGGAGTCCTTGGTTCAAGCCGCCAGCGCGACCGTCCAGCCGTCCCACACTGCGCTGTGGCTCCGATCCCCGCAGGGGGTTCGGTCGTGAGTCCTCGCATTGCCCGTGCCTACGCCGCTGTCACGCTCGCGCTGATCGCCGGCAACGTCGTTCTGCGCGCCGTTTTCCCCGAGGCCCGCGGATCCGCCGACGGGCTGGTGATGCTCCCGGTGGTCCTCAGCCTGGCCGTCGTCGGCGGGCTGGTGAGCACGCGGCGCCCTGACAACGTCTATGGCTGGCTGCTTACGACCATCGGGTTCTTGTGGGTGGTCACGGCACTGCTGCTCGACTACGGGCTGCTTGCCCTCCGGCGGGACCTGCCCGTCGGCGCTCCGCTCGCCGCCACCGCCGCGTCCTCGGGTGCCGTGGCGTGGGGCATGTTCGTGACGTACGGGCTGCTGCTGTACCCCACCGGCGCGCTGCCGAGCCGGCGCTGGCGCGTCGTCGGATGGGCCGCCGGCGCCGGATTGGTGCTCATGGGTCTCGGGCTGGGCATGATCGCCTGGCAGCTGGGGCCGGCCGCGACCATCCGCATGATGGCCGCCGGCGAGGGCGCCCCGGAGGAAGGCTTCGCGGGAGCCCTCAACGGTCTCGGCCACATCCTGGTGTTCACCTCGATGGTGGCCGGCGCGGTCGGGCTGTTCGTTCGCATGCGCCGCGCCGGCACCGTCGAGCGGCTGCAGCTGAAGTGGTTCGCGTTCGGCGCAGCCTTGGTGGCGGCGTCGATCCTCATCCAGCTGTCCGACACGCTCGGCCAGCTCGGCTTCGCGCTGGAGATCGTCGCGATCTCGGCGCTGCCCGTGATCATCGGGATCGCCATCCTGCGGTGGCGCCTGTACGACATCGACCGCGTCATCAGCCGCACGCTGGCCTACGCGGTGCTCACCGTGCTGCTGGCAACCATCTACCTTGCCGCCGTCACCGGGCTGACCGCGGTCACGGCGACCCGCGCCGGTGACTCGCCGCTGGCCGTGGCCATCGCCACGCTCCTGGCGGCTGCGGCGTTCCAACCCCTGCGCCGCCGCATCCAGGCGGGCGTCGACCGTCGGTTCAACCGCAGTCGGTACGACGCGCAGCAGACCGTGCAGCGGTTCGCCGCACGCATGCGTGACCAGGTCGACCTCGACGAGCTGACCACCGAGCTGCGCACGGTCACCGGAGAGGCGCTGCAGCCTCGGTCCGCAGTCCTGTGGCTGCGTGAGGCACGCTCATGACGGCCCGCAGCAGCGCTCCAGCGACCATCGCCGCCGGCGCGGTCACCGCGCTGGCCGCCGGCGGCATCGGTCTGTCGCTGCTCGCCCAGACGCTCGACGTCGCCGACCTCGGCTGGCTGATCGGCCAGACGGCCTTCGCGGCGGTCGGGGCGCTGATCTTGGTCCGCCAGCCCGGAAACACGGTGGGGCGCATCATGGCGGCCAGCGGCCTCATCGCCCTGACCCAGTCGCTGCTGTGGCGCTACGCCGAGTACGCATCGACGGGGGTTGCGCTGCCCCTGGTCGTGCCGGCCGCGTGGCTGGCCGGATGGATCTTCGTGCCGATGTTCGCGCTGTTCATCGTGCTGCTGCCGCTGTACTTCCCCGGCGGCCGGCTGCCATCGCCTCGGTGGCGGCCGGTGCTGTGGGCCACGGCGGCGCTGACCGCCCTGATGTCCTTCTACCTCGCGACCGCCCCCGGACCGCTGGAGGACTTGCCGGTCGACAACCCGATGGTGCTGCCGATCACGCGGCGGATGACCTCGGTGATGGATCGCATCGGCGGCGACGAGAGCATGATCGTCGCGTTCCTGCTGCTGGGCATCGCCGCATGGGGGTCGCTGGTGCTGCGCTACCGCCGGTCCGCCGGCACGGAGCGACTCCAGCTGAAGTGGTTCGTGTGGTCGGTCGGCATGTTCCTCGCCTACATGCTCGTCAGCGCCGTCATCGTCGAGGGCCTGCTCGGAGTCCAGGCGAGCACTGCCGTGGACCTGATCGGCCTGGCGATGATGCTCGGGGTACCGGTCTCCATCGGTGTGGCGGTGCTGCGCTACCGGCTGTTCGAGATCGACCGCATCGTCAGCCGGACGCTGGCGTACGCGGCCCTGACCCTGCTGCTCGCGGGCATCTACCTGGGCGCCGTGACAACCCTGACGGCGCTCACGGCGCCCCTCACGGGCGAGTCGCCGATCGCCGTCGCTGCGGCCACGTTGCTCGCGGCAGCAGCGTTCGGCCCCGCGCGCCGGCGCATCCAGGCGGCGGTGGACCGACGGTTCAACCGCAGCCGCTACGACGCGCAGCAGACCGTCGAAGGCTTCGCCGCACGGATGCGCGACCAGGTTGACATCGATGACCTGTCCGCCGAGCTGCGCTTCGTCGCCACACAGGCGTTGCAGCCCACCTCGGCCGCGCTGTGGCTGCGACCGGAGGGCCGCTGATGAGCCCCCGTCTGCGCACGGGCCTGGCGATCACCGTCACGGCACTCAGCGCCGCCATGGTGGTGACCGCACTGACCTTTGCGGTGACCGGCGCGACGCCGTCCGTGCAGGCCAGCGAGCTGATGGGCGCCACCGCCTTCACCGCCGTGGGAGGGCTGCTGGCGGTGCGCCGCGGCGACAACGCCCTGAGCTGGCTGTTCGCCGCCGTCGGCTTCGCCACCTCGTACCTGGCCCTGAACAACCACATGCCGACGACCGCCATCCCTGGCGCCCAGTACTTCGCCTGGTTCGGCTGGTGGGGATTTCTGCTGGGGGTGGGGATCATGGGGACCTTCGTCCTGCTCCTGTTCCCCGACGGTCACCTGCCCACCCGGCGGTGGCGGCCGGTGGCGTGGGCGGCGGGCGCCGGGTTGTTGCTGCTCGGCTGGAGCGAGGCGCTGATGCCGGCCGAGCGGACCGGCAGCGACCAGCCCAACCCGTTCGCCGTGCCGAGTCTGGTCGGCGTGCTCGACATCCTGTTCTTCGTGGGCACGACCTTGCTGCTCGTCGGCATCCTCGGCAGCCTGGCGGCCGTCGTCGTGCGCTTCCGGCGCTCCCGTGGGCTTGAGCGCCAGCAGCTGAAGTGGGTCGCGTTCGCCGCTGCCTGGGGCATCAGCTTCTGGTTGGCGGCCAACCTGGTGAACAGTGTCTGGCCGATCTCGTGGGACGCCGCCATGACTGCGGTGATCCTGCCGCTGCCGGTGGCGGTCGCGGTCGCGGTCCTGCGCTACCGGCTGTACGACATCGACCGGGTCATCAGCCGCACGGTCGCGTATGCCCTGCTGACCGTGCTGCTCGCCGGCATCTACCTGGCAGCGGTGACCGCACTGACGGCCGTGACCGCCCCAGTGGCCGGCGAGTCGCCCATTGCGGTGGCAACCGCGACCCTGTTGGCAGCGGCGGCGTTCGGACCGGCTCGCCGCCGTATCCAGCGCGCGGTCGACCGTCGCTTCAACCGCGCGCGCTACGACGCTGCGCACATCGTCGACGGCTACCGCGCCGCGGTCCGCGACCAGGTCGACCTCGGCACGCTGGCGGGCCACCTGCTCCGCGCCGTCGACGAGACCGTGCAGCCGGCCAGCGCATCGCTGTGGATGCGCGAGGCCGTCGGACAAGGAGATGGGTCATGACGTCGCAGGGCAATCGGTGGCGGCTGCTCGGTCCCGCCCTGGTGATCGTCGTCCTCGCCGTCATGGCGGTGCGCGTCTGGCTGGCGGTCGCGATGGGAGGCGGCACCAGCGACGATCGCGGGCTGTTCGAGAACACCCTGCTGCTGCTTGCCTTCTCCACCTACTTCGTCGTGGGGACGGTGCTGATCGCACGCCGCCCTGACCACCGGCTGGGGTGGGTGCTCACCGCCGTGGGGGTGCTGACGGCATTCGGGGTACTGGCCGAAAGCTACGCGTACGTGGGTCTCGTCCTGCGTCCCGGCCAGATGCCTGGGGCCGTGTTCGCCGCGTGGTTCCACAACTGGTACTGGTTTCCACTGCTCGTGCTGATTCTGCTGTTCGTCCCGATGCTGTTTCCCACGGGGCGCCCGCTGACCCCGAGGTGGAACTGGCTGTACTGGTCCGCCGTCGCGGTGCTGACCCTGATGACCGTCGCGTCATGGACGACCCCGACGCTGACCGACGGGAGCATCGGCGACCCGGCGTACGCGATCCCCAACCCCATCGGCGTCGGACCGGCAGGCACGCGGTTCGAGGACTCGGCGCTGGGCGGGGTGCTGTTCGGCGCCGATGGGGTTGGGGAT
>DATLGM010000245.1:0-13309 GCA_035540515.1 Egibacteraceae bacterium
GTGACACGCTCCAGACGGTCCAGGACCGCGGCACGCTCAACTGTGGTGTCAACGGTGTGCTGGCCGGGTTCTCCCTGGCCGAAGACGGCGAGATGACCGGCTTCGACGCCGACTACTGCCGCGCGATCGCCGCAGCGGTGCTCGACGACCCGGAGGCCGTCGAGTTCGTCGAGCTCACCGCAGACACCCGCTTCACGGCGCTGCAGTCCGGCGAGGTTGACGTGCTGATCCGCAACACGACCTGGTCGGCCAGCCGTGACGGCTCGCTGGGTCTGGACTTCGCCGCGACGACCTTCTACGACGGCCAGGGCATGCTCGTCATGGCCGACTCGGAGTTCGAGACGCTTGACGACATGCAGAACACAGTCATCTGCGTTCAGTCGGGCACGACGACCGAGCTCAACCTGGCGACCGTCTTCGCGGCCCGGGGGATCGACTACGAGCCCGAGCTCAACGCCGACCAGGAGGCGCTCACCACCCTGTTCGAGGACGGTGCGTGCGACGGCTACACCACGGACAAGTCGGGCCTCGCGTCGTTCCGCAGCGAGACCCGCCTGGGTGAGGACGCGGTGCGGATCCTCGACGAGACCATGTCCAAGGAGCCCCTGGGCCCGGCCGTTCGCCACGGCGACGACGAGTGGTACGACATCGTCAACTGGGTGGTCTTCGCCACCATCCAGGCCGAGGAGTTCGAGCTGACCCAGGACAACATCGCCGACTACGACGGCGATGACCCCGAGATCCTGCGCTTCATCGGGCAGGGCACGGGTGAAGACGCCCAGTTCGACGCCGGGCTGAACCTGCCCGACGACTTCGCGGTGAAGGTCGTGCAGGCGGTCGGCAACTACGGCGAGATCTACGAGCGGCACATCACGCCGCTGGGCGTCGAGCGTGGTCCCAACGAGCTGTGGACCAACGGCGGCCTGCTGTACGCCCCGCCGTACCGCTAAGTCACACGGTCGACCGGCCGGGGCGGGCAACCGCCCCGGCCGCGCACCGCTTCATCGTTCGTCGCCGGGACTGAGGGGAGGCAGGGCACGTGGCTGTTGCGGCACCGCCGACGACCTCGGCGCGACCGCCGTTCTGGCGCGACGCACGGGTCCTGCGCTGGGCCTTTCAGATCGTGGTCCTGCTCGCGGTCCTGGCGCTGCTGTACTGGCTGTACAACAACGTCGTCACCAACCTGCGCGCCAGCCGCCTGCCCAGAGGCTTCGGCTTCTTGGACCAGCCGTACGGCTCGGACATCCGCGGCAGTGCGTTCCGGCCGGCGCAGCCGATCCGTGACGCTTTCGTCGTCGGCTACTTCAACACCATCCGAGTGATCGCCGTCGGGATCCCGGCGGCGACCATCATCGGGATCGTCGTCGGCATCTCGCGGCTTTCCGACAACGCGCTGGTGCGCGCCTTCGGCACCTTGTACGTCGAGGTGCTGCGCAACATCCCGCCGCTGGTGTGGATCTTCCTCACCTACTTCGTGATCCTGACCGGCAACCTGCCGCCGATCACCGAGGCGTTGGAGCCACTGGGCCTCGCGGTGTTCTCCAACCGCGGCATCTATCTGCCGTGGTTCGAAGGCGGCCCGAACCTCGTTCCGTTCCTGTTGACCATGGGACTGGGGCTGGGAGCCGGCGTCGTCGTGGCGGCGTGGCGCACGCGGGTCAACGAACGCACCGGACAGCCGCACCGTCGAGTGCTGTGGCTGCTGGTCACGTTCGCGATCATCGCCGCTGCGGGGTACTTCATCTTCGGCGGGCCGGTGGCGGGCACGATCCCGGGCCGTGAGGGCCGGCTGATCCAGGGCGGCATCGAGGTCAACCTGTCGTACGCCGCGTTGACGTTCGCGCTGTTGATGTACACGGCCAGCCACATCGCGGAGATCGTCCGCGGCGCCATCCTGGCGGTGCACAAGGGACAGAACGAAGCCGCCAACGCCTTGGCCTTGACCACCTTCCAGCGGTACCGGTTCGTGATCCTGCCGCAGGCGTTCCGCATCATGATCCCGCCGCTGGCGTCGCAGTACCTCAACATCACCAAGAACTCGTCCCTGGCGGTGGTCGTCGGGTACTACGAGATCACCCGCGTGTACCAGACGGTGACGAACAACGCCGCGCCACCGCCGCAGGCCATCATCGTCTTGATGGCGCTGTACCTGACGTTCAGCCTGGGCATCTCGCTGATCGCCAACATCATCAACCGCCGTCTGCAGCTGGAAACGCGATGAGCCAGCAGACGCCTGAGAGCCCGGCTTCGGCCGACAACGACCAGGTCCGCACCGCGCTGGAGCAGGACGCCGTCGCGGCACGCAACCACCCGATCATCCCGGACATCCCGCTGCGCCCCGCCGGCGGCTTCAAGCACTGGGTCAAGCAGAACCTGTTCGGCAGCGTCAAGGACACCGTGCTGACGGTGGTCTTCGGCGCCATCCTTGCGTACCTGCTGTACCGGACGGCCGTGTACGTCCTGATCAGCGGCCGCTGGGAGGTCGTGTTCGACGGCCCGCTGCTCGTGTACATGATTGGCAACCGGTTCTTCCAAACCGGGCTGACCCTGGCCCACATCTGGGCGGCGATCTACATCCTGGTCGTCGTTGCGGGCCTGATCGCCGGCGTCTCGCGGTCGCACGGGAACGTCACCAGTGCCCGCACCGCGTTGAAGATCATGGCGGCGCCGATCATCGGTGTCGTCGCCGTGCTGTCGATGACGCGCACCATCACGCCGACCCTGCTCGTGCTGGCCGGGGTAGCGCTGTTCTTCGCCGTCCGCTGGGCAAGCGCCAGGCTGCCGCAGGCGGTGCTACGGCGCGCCGGTCTGATCAGCATGGCACTGACGGTCGTCGCCTTCCTGGTGCTGACCGGGGGCCAACCGCGCAACATCGACCGCTTCGGCGGGCTGCTGCTCACGGTCGTCGTCTCCGCGGGAGGCATCGTCCTCAGCTTCCCCATCGGCGTCATCATGGCGCTGGCCCGGCGGTCATCGATGCCGCTGATCCGCCCGATCGCGGTGGCCTACATCGAGCTGATCCGTGGCGTGCCGCTGATCACCTTGCTGTTCATGGGCCGCTTCGCGTTCGGGTTCTTCATGCCGGCGGGCACCCGTGCTCCGGGCGTCATCACCCGAGCGATCATCATGATCACCCTGTTCACCGGGGCGTACGTCGCTGAGGTCGTCCGCGGCGGTCTGCAGTCGGTGCCCAAGGGACAGACCGAGGCCGCGCACGCCCTGGGGTTGTCCCAGCTGAAGCTCACCCGGTTGATCGTGTTGCCCCAGGCGCTGCGCAACTCGATCCCGGCGCTGATCGGTCAGTTCATCTCGCTGCTGAAGGACACCTCGCTGCTGGTCGTGATCGGCCTGCAGGAGCTGCTGGGAGTCACCGAGCCGATCCTGGCGCAGCAGCGGTTCCGGTTCCAGGGCTACCAGCCCGAGGCCCTGGCGTTCGTCTGCCTCATCTTCTGGGTGATCTGCTTCTCGATGTCGCGCGCCTCCCAGCGCCTGGAGACCCGATTGGGAGTGGGAACAAGATGACCGACCAGTCCGTCGACGCGCTCCGCGCGGACGCCCTTCGCCCCGGTGGCACCGGCGAGGCCATCATCACGCTGGAGAACGTCGACAAGTTCTTCGGCGACTTCCAGGCGCTCAAGGACATCAACCTGGTCGTCGGCCGGCAGGAGGTCGTGGTCGTCATCGGCCCGTCGGGATCGGGCAAGTCCACGCTGATCAGGTGCATCAACCACTTGGAGCGTCACGACAACGGACGCATCGTGGTGGACGGCACGGAGCTGTCGTCGGACGTGCGGAACATCGCCGAGATCCGCCGCGAGTGCGGCATGGTCTTCCAGAGCTTCAACTTGTTCCCGCACCTGACGGTTCTGGAGAACGTCACGCTGGCGCCCCGGCAGGTTCGCAAGTGGCCCAAGGCCAAGGCCGAGGAGGAGGCCCGCAAGCAGCTGACGAGGGTCAAGATCCCGGAGCAGGCCGAGAAGTACCCCGGTCAGCTCTCCGGTGGGCAGCAGCAGCGCGTCGCGATCGCGCGGGCGCTGGCGATGCAACCGAAGGTCATGCTGTTCGACGAGCCGACCTCGGCGCTGGACCCCGAGATGATCAAAGAGGTCCTCGAGGCGATGGTCGAGCTGGCCAAGTCCGGCATGACGATGATCGTGGTCACGCACGAGATGGGCTTCGCCCGTGCCGTCGCCGACCGGGTTGTGTTCATGGCCGACGGCGAGATCGTCGAGGTCGGCACGCCGCAGCACTTCTTCGAGGATCCGCAAGAGGACCGCACGAAGCTGTTCCTCAGCCAGATCCTGTAGCGCCGGCGGAATCGACTAGCCTCGGCGGGGATGACAGACACCGCCACCTCCGACCGCGACCTGCCCCCCGCTCTCGACGTCGAGATCAACCGCGTCGACGCCGACGCGGACACCACCGCAGGCGATCACGACGCGCGCATGGAAGACATCGTCGAGCTGTGCAAGCGGCGCGGGATCATCTTCCAGTCCTCGGAGATCTACGGCGGACTACGCGGGGCGTGGGACTACGGCCCGCTGGGCGCCGCCTTGAAGGACAACGTCAAGGCGGCCTGGAAGCGCTCGATGATCCAGCTGCGCGACGACGTCGTGCAGCTCGACGCCTCGATCCTGATGCACCCCAGGGTGTGGGAGGCCAGCGGCCACGTCGCCGGCTTCACCGACCCGCTGGTCGAGTGCCAGTCGTGCAACCAGCGGTGGCGCGCCGACCACCTGGAACCCAACACGAAGGGCGAGCTGTACTGCCCGAACTGCGGTGCCAAGGACTTCTCCGAGCCCAAGCAGTTCAACCTGATGTTCCGCACGTTCGTCGGTCCGACTGAGGACACCTCGGCGCAGGTGTGGATGCGTCCCGAGACCGCCCAGGCCATGTTCGTCGACTTCGCGCACGTTCAGCTCACGAGCCGCCAGAAGGTGCCCTTCGGCATCGCGCAGGTGGGCAAGTCGTTCCGCAACGAGATCACACCGCGCAACTTCATCTTCCGCGTCCGCGAGTTCGAGCAGATGGAGATGGAGTACTTCGTCCGCCCGGGCACCGACGAGCAGTGGCACGACTACTGGATCGCCAACCGCTGGCAGTGGTACATCGATCTGGGGATGCGCCCCGAGAACCTTCGCATCCGTGACCACGCGGCCGACGAGCTGTCGCACTACGCCAAGGCCACCGTCGACGTGGAGTACCGCTTCCCGTTCGCCTGGTCGGAGCTGGAGGGCATCGCCAACCGCACCGACTTCGACCTCCGCCAGCACAGCGAGTTCTCCGGCAAGGACCTGTCCTACTTCGACGCCGAGCGCGACGAGCGCTACTTGCCCTACGTCATCGAGCCGGCGGCCGGTGTGGACCGTTCGATGCTGGCCTTCTTAGTCGACGCGTACCGCGAGGAGGAGGCGCCGACGGCCAAAGGCGGCGTCGACAAGCGGACCGTGCTGCGCCTGCACCACGCGCTCGCACCGGTCAAGGTCGCCGTCCTGCCGCTGTCGCGCAACGAAAAGCTCGTGCCGACCGCCCGTCGCGTCAACGACATGCTCAAGCCGCTGTTCGCGACCCAGTACGACGACGCGGGCGCCATCGGGCGCCGGTACCGGCGCCAGGACGAGATCGGCACACCGTTCTGCGTGACGGTGGACTTCGAGACCGTCGAGTCCGACCAGGCCGTGACCGTGCGAGATCGCGATTCCATGAGCCAGGAGCGGCTGCCGATCGACCGGTTGCCCGACTACCTCGGCGAGCGCCTGCGCCTGTGATGCGTCAGGCGCCCCAGTGGCGCCCCGTCTCCCGCCGCTCGGCCGCCACCCGGTCCGCGCGCAGGTCCGCCAGCGCGTCCTCCATCCGCGCTTGACGGCCCAGAAGCTCTGCCACCCCCCTGGCGACCCAGGCCGCCAGGCGGAGGCCGGCGCCGGCGACGAACGTCAGGCTCCACGCAACCACGGCGAAGCCGAGCTGATCCTGCTGCAGCAGCAAGCCGCCCGCGATCACGCCGGCCACTCCGACGGCGTACACGAGCGCATCAGCCACCCGCGCTCCGGTGGTCAGCTGCGATGTGATGGGCGAGCGCTGTTCCACTGCGGCCTCCGAGCCGTGAATACCACCGATGTTACGATTTCGGGGTGAAGTACTCGCCGGCGATTCGTGAGCGTTCCGAGGAGCTGGAGCGGACGAGCCTGTCGATGTGGGCCACGCTGTCGTCGGAGACCAAGGGCCGTGACACCTACGAGGAGCCGGACCCGCTGCGGACGGCGTTCCAGCTGGATCGCGACCGGCTCCTGCACTCGGTGGGGTTCCGCAAGCTGAAGCACAAGACGCACCTCGCGCTGGGCCGCGGTCACCGCCGGACGCGCGCGACGCACGCGCTCGAGGTCGCCCAGATCGCCCGGACCCTCGCGCGGGGGCTGCGGCTCAACGAGGACCTCGTCGAGGCCATCGCCTTGGGTCACGACGTCGGCAACACCGCCTTCGGGCAGGCCGGGGAGATCGCGCTCTCCACGTTCATCGAGAGCGGATTCCGCCACGAGGAGCACAGCCTGCGCGTGGTGGAGTTCCTGGAGAACCACGGCGCCGGGCTGAACCTGACCTGGGAGGTCCGCGACGGGATCGTCCACCACCGGCCGGACGGGCCGCTGCCGGCGACCCTGGAAGGCTGTGCCGTGCGGCTGGCCGACGACATCGCCACGGCGACACGGGACCTGGCAGATGCGGTGGCCTCGGGCACGCTGCGCCCGTCCGACCTCCCACGGGAGGCGGTGGCAGTCCTGGGTGAGACCCCGGAGCAGCAGCTGGCCACGGTGGTCACCGACGTCGTGGCCAGCACCGCGGACCACCCCGAGCTGGCCTTGAGCCCCGCCGTCGAGGAGGCGCTCGCCGCCCTAGTGGACGCCGTCCGCACCTGCCTCGCGGCCTCCACGGAGGTCCAGCACGAGGCCAACCGGGCCATCCACTGCCTGACCAGCCTCGGCCTGTACTTCGAGCAGCACGCGGACCGCCTCCCCCCGACCGCCGACGACACCACGCAACGCGTCGTCGATCTGGTCGCCGGGCTCACCGACCGCGACGCCGTCCGCGAGTTCGAGCGGCTGTTCCTGCCGACGTCATAACCGTCCACAGCGGCAGCCGGACGTTCCATTTCCCCGTGGGCTCGCAGCCCGGGGCACGTACACTCGACGGACACGCGTCTGCGGGAAGGTGATCGTTGGCCGGGCGCATCAACGACGAAGACATCCGCACCCTCCGCGAGCGGGCGGACATCGCCGTCGTCGTCGGTGACTACACGTCGCTCAAGCCGGCCGGTGGGCGGCGGCTGAAGGGCCTGTGCCCCTTCCACGAGGAGAAGACGCCCTCGTTCACCGTGGACCCGGTCAACAACCTGTACCACTGCTTCGGCTGCGACGCCGGCGGCGACGTCATCGGCTTCCTGCAGCAGGTCGAAGCGCTGACCTTTCCTGAAGCGGTCGAGCGCCTGGCACGGCTGATCGGGTACCAGCTGCGGTACGAGGAGATGACCGCCGGCCAGCGTCGTGCCCTGGGACGGCGGACCCGACTGACGCAGGCGCTCGCAGCGGCGGCCGAGTTCTTCGCGTCGCAGCTCGAGGCCGCCGACGGCGAGGCCGCACGCGCCTACCTGTCCGGACGCGGGCTGACCCGCGACGACGCCCAGCGCTTCGGCCTCGGCTGGGCCCCTGACCGGTGGGACGGCGTCGTCCGCCACCTGACCGAGGGCGGGTTCGAGCCATCCGAGATCACCGATGCGGGGCTGGCGTCCCACGGTCGTCAGGGCATCATCGACCGGTTTCGTGGCCGGGTCGTGTTCCCCATCTACGACGCGGGAGGCCGCGACGTGGTGGCGTTCGGCGGCCGGGTCGTCCCGGGTGTGGAGCTGAAGACGGCGCCACGCGACGGCGCCCCGCCCAAGTACATCAACTCGCCCGAGACGTCGGTCTATAAGAAGTCGCTGACGCTGTACGGGTTGAACTGGGCGCGATCAGAGATCACCCGGCGGCAGTCCTCGCTGGTCGTCGAGGGCTACATGGACGTCATCGCCCTGCACCGGCTGGGGTTCCGCCACGCCATCGCCACCTGCGGCACGGCCCTGACCATCGACCACTTCCGCGCGCTGGAGAAGTTCGCCGGCAAGGTGGTGCTCGCGCTGGACGCCGACGCGGCCGGGTTCGCCGCCGCGGAGCGGGCGCGGTCGTTGGCCGAGGAGGTCGGCATCCGCGAGGTCAGCGTTCTGCCGCTGCCAGCAGGACGGGATCCGGCCGATCTCGCCGGGGATGGGCCTGATGCCGTGGAGGCGGCCATCGCCGACACGAAGACGGCGGTGGAGTTCCAGATCGAACACCTGCTCCGCGATGCCGACACCTCGACCCCCGAAGGGCAGATCGCTGCCTACCGTCAGACGTTCCCGCTCCTGGGACGGCTTGGCGACCGCGCGCTGCGCTACCGGTACATCCGGGACCTGGTCGCCCCCGCGGTCCGGTTGTCCGCCGACCGCATCGAACGCGAGCTTGACGCGCAGGGCGCGCAGCCGTCGACCTCACCGCCCCCGCCGCCGGCACGGGCCCGCCCGCGGGCGCCGGGCGAGGTGACGGCGGCAGACCCGACCGACCCGCAGCTGGTGCTGGAGCGAGAAGTGCTCCGCACCGCACTGCAGCACCCTTCCATCCTTCCCCCGACGTGGAAGCTGGTGACGGCCGACGACTTCCGCGCGCCGATGTCCAAGGCGCTGTTCTCGGCCATGACCGACGTCCCGCTCGACGACCTGCAGGCGGTGCTCGACGCGCTCGCCGACGACGACATGCGCACCCGCGTCCGAGCGCTGGCGATGTCCGAGTCACGGGTCGAGCCGGACACTGCGCACATCGCCGAGATGATCGCCCGGCTGCGTGCGGCCGCCGTGGAACGCGAGGTCGTCCGTCTCCGTGACGAGATGGCCGCCCTGGGAGAGCAGCTCAGCCCCGACGAACGCCGTCGGTCGATCGCCTCGTTCCAAGAGCTGGAGCAACGCCGCAGGGCACTACTCGAGGACGCGGGCGCGTAACGCGCCGCTGACCATGACCACGCCGCCGGCTGCCGCCACCGATGGACAGGCGGCCGCGCGCGAGGAGCGGCTGCTGGAGATGGAGGAGGTCACCGACCTGCTGTTCGCCGGTCAGCAGCAGGGCTACGTCACCCGCACCGACATCAGCGAGGCGCTCGACGGCCTGGACCTGCCACCGGAGATGGTCCAGGGCGTGCACAGCCTCCTGCAGAAAGACGGCATCGACGTCGTCGACTCCGCAGTCGGCAGGGAGCCGCACGAGACCGAGCAGCTCGACGAGCGCGCAGAGCGCCAGCGTCTGGAGGAGCTCGCGATGCGGGCGCCGACCTCCGACCCCGTCCGGTTGTATCTGCGCGAGATCGGCCGGGTCCGCCTGCTCACCGCCGAGGAGGAGGTTGACCTCGCCAAGCGGATCGAGGCCGGGCTGGCAGCCACGCGGCTGCTCGCGGTCGAAGACGACGGCGCATCCCGCGACACCGCCCAGCTGCACCGCGTCGAACGTGGAGGACAGCTGGCCAAGCGCAAGCTGGTCGAGGCGAACCTGCGGCTGGTCGTGTCGATCGCCAAGCGCTACGTCGGGCGCGGCTTGCTGTTCCTGGACCTCATCCAGGAGGGCAACCTCGGCCTGATCCGGGCGGTGGAGAAGTTCGACTACACCAGGGGCTACAAGTTCTCGACGTACGCGACGTGGTGGATCCGCCAGGCGATCACGCGGGCCATCGCCGATCAGGCACGGACGATCAGGATCCCCGTGCACATGGTCGAGACCATCAACAAGCTCGTCCGTACGCAGCGTCAGCTGCTGCAGGAGCTGGGGCGTGAGCCGACGGCCGAAGAGATCGGGCGCGTCATGGAGCTGCCGCCCGAGCGCGTCCGCGAGATCATCAAGTTCTCCCAGGAACCGGTCAGCCTGGAGTCACCCGTGGGGGAGGAGGACGACTCGAACCTGGGGGACTTCATCGAGGACCCCGACGCGGTCATGCCGCTGGACGCCGCCAGCTTCATGCTGCTGCAGGAGCAGCTCGAGGGGGTGTTGCACTCGCTGACCGAGCGCGAGAAGAAGGTCATCCAGCTGCGCTTCGGCATGCTGGACGGCCAGCCCCGCACCCTGGAGGAGGTCGGCATCGAGTTCGGCGTCACGCGTGAGCGCATCCGCCAGATCGAGTCCAAGACCCTGTCGAAGCTGCGACACCCGTCCAGGGCGCAGAAGCTGCGCGACTACCTCGGCGAGTAGCTACGGCAACGTGCCTTGCGGGCCGGCGACCCCGGTGGTCTCGGTGGCGGTGTCCGACGAGCCGTTGCCGTTGACGACCTCGTCGACCTTGTCGCTGGCCTTGGCGATCGTCTCGCTGGCCTTGTCCTGGGCAAGGCTCGCGGCCTTGTCGGCGGCCTGACGAACCTCGGCTTGCAGCTGCTGGGCCGGCTCTGTGCCCATCAGCCGGTTGAACGTGTCGCGGATCTCTTCGTACCGCTCCTGGCCCGCCTTCGTGCCGAGCACATAGCCGGCCGCGAATCCGATGAGCACTCCAAGACGTCCTCGCATGGTGTCCACTTCCTGTCGGTTTGGTCTTTTCGGTGTCTGTTCCGGCGAGGGTTCCCCCGGTGATGCCCGTCACACCTGCCCGCCGGTGGGGGCTGCCGGATCCCCACGGCTATACTTCCGCCTGCCTTCTGGGGTAGCTCAATCGGCAGAGCAACCGGCTGTTAACCGGTAGGTTGTGGGTTCAAGTCCCACCCCCAGAGCCATCCGCAGGGCTCAGCTGAGCGATTCCGGCGGCATTAGCCGCCAGCGTGCCGCACCGAAATCCGCACGGCCCTCACCCGAGCCGCTCCGCGAGCTTGTCGACCGCGGCCCGCAACGCCTCATCGAGCGCCCCCACGTACAGGTCCGACACCGTCAGATCCGCATGCCCTGCGGCTTGCTGCACGACGCGAGGGTGCTCGCCCTGCTCGGTCAGCAACGTCACCGCCGCTGACCGCAGCTGGTGCGGCGTCAACCGTGGCACCTTCGCCGCCTCGCACAGTCGCCCCAGCTCCCGCTGCAGCCACGTCTGATGGATCGGCGACCCATTCGGATACGTGAACGCCAGCCACGGCCGCACCCGCGACCCGTCAACGTCGACCAGGTCCGCCCCGACCCACCCCGTGCCGACCTCGAGCCGCTCACGCGCCATCGCCACCCGATGCTGGCGCAACGCCTCGACCGTCACCGCCGGCAGCGGCACCGTCCGCTCACGCTTGCCCTTCGTCGGCCGCCACAACCACTGCCCGTCGTGGCGCACCAGGTTGCGCCGCAGCCGGTACACGCCGGCGTCCAAGTCGAACGCGTCCCAGTCCGCCGCCAACGGCTCACCGGGCCGCAACGGCGCGGTCAGCAGCAGCCGCCACAACGCGTACAGCCGCGTGCCGGCGGCCGCCTCGAGCAGCCGCTTCGCCTCATCGACGGTCACCGGCTGCTTGCGCCGACGAGCTACCGCCGGCGCCGGCACCAACGACACCGGGTTGCGGTCGACGTACTCGTATCGCACAGCCGTCGACATCGCCGCCCGCAGCGTGGCGTGCAGGTGCCGCCGATGCCGCGCCGACAACCCAGCACGCGCCGCCCCATTGAGCAGCTCGCGGACGTGCCCCGCGCGCAGCTCGGCGAGTTTCACCCGCTGCAGCCGCGGCGACAGGTGCAGCCGGCACGCCACCTCGTACGACGTCATCGTCGCCGGCGCCAACGTGCCGTCGGCAACCCGCGCGGGCAGCTCCTGGCCCGTCCACCACGACAGGTACTCCGGCACCGTCCACGTCGCCGACTCCCCGACGTCCAGCCGGCGGCGATGCTCGGCGACCTTGGCCTTCAGCCGGTCGATCGCCTCACCGCTGGTCGCACCGGTCGCCGACAGCTCCACCGCCGATTCGCGCGACCCGATCTTTCGACGCGCCTGATACCGGCCGTTCGGCAACCGACGGACGGTGCCCTCACCCGCGGTGCGCCTACCCACCGGCGACCGGTCGTTTCAAGAACATCAGGTAGGCGTGGCCCTTGAGCTTGTTGCTGATCGACCCATACATCGGTATCGACTCGTAGCTGATCATCTCCCAGCCATCTTGGCCCATGGCATTGAGCCGGGCCTGGAACTTCTGCACCTCCTCGGTCTGGCGTTTCGGGCTCCACCGCTCGGCGAAGTCCATCACCTCGACCCGGTACTCCCATCGCATCGCCATCGCTCAGAACTCCGTGTCGACCTGGAACTCGATCTCGTCCCAGTCGGCGAAGTCGTCGGTGCTGACGAACTCCACGGTGATGGTCTGGCCCGCGGCGAAGTCGCTGGCGGTGCCGTCGAGGGTGCCGACCACTGATCCGCCCGAGAAGATCGTCGCCTTCCAGATCACACCGCCGCGGTCGCTGCCGTTGTTTGTAACCCGTGCGCGCATTGTGAAGTCCCCGAGCGAGTCCTCCCCGACCTGGACGTCCGCGAACTGGTAGTCGCCCGCTGTGTATGTGCCGCCAGCACCCTGCGGTGCCGGCTCATCCTCCGGCTCTTGCGCGGTGGCGGCTGCCCGCCGAGCGCGACGCAGTTGCCGCTGCAGCTGCTCGATCTGCGACGTCTGCTCGGCCAGCTGCGCCTGCAGCGTGTCCCGCTCGCCTTGCAGCTCCTCGATCTCGGCGGCGCTCTCGTCGCCGGCGGCGCCGTCGTCCTCAGCCGGTGCCGGCGGCGGTGCCTGCTGCTCGTCGGCCGCCTGCTCGGGTTCCGGTGCCGACCCGCCGGCGCCCATCCCCAGGAAGAACGCGACCGCCGCCACCAGCGGCAACAGCACCCGCTTCTTCTCGTGCCACTTCCGGCCGTCGCCCTTGTCGGGCGCGGGCGTCTGAGCCGGGCCCGGCTCCGTGTTGGTGGCGTCCGTCATCGCTTCCCCCTCAGTCGATTTGCCTACAGGTCACAGTCGCTGCCGATACAACCCTCGGTGCTGTCGCAGGGCGCCGCTACGGTGCTCCGCTCCTTCCCCAAACCGACGCCACCCGACGCCGACCACCGACGCCGACCAAGGGGCCGAACACCGATGGGGGACAAGGACCGCCGTATCGCCGAGTTGGAAGCCCGCGTCACGCAGCTCGAGGAGGAGCGCAGCGATTTGCTCGACCGGCTGCGTGTGATCCGGACCACCGCGGCGGTCATCGGCGACGCCGGAGCTCGTAGTAGTTCTCGAGCAGGATGCGTTTCTGGTTCTCGGTGAGATCGGGATCCGACTTGATAGCGGCCA
>DATLGM010000246.1:0-4733 GCA_035540515.1 Egibacteraceae bacterium
GGGATCTCGCTGATGCGAGCGCTGGTCGACAACGTCCGCTTCGAGTCGCGCCCCCAGTCGGGGACGATCGTGCACCTGGTGAAGACCCTCGAGCTGGAGGACCACTCACCGCTGGTGTCCTTGCCGCCTCGTCGCGGTGAGACGCGATAACGCAGCGGGATCGGCTAGTTCGAAGAAGAGAGAACCGCCCGACCCCTGGGGGGCCGGGCGGCTCTGGGCATCCAACACTCGAGGATCACATCACGGTCCCCAGCAGCGGCGGCTGGCGCAGCCGGTACCGGGCGGGTGGGTGTGACCACGCCCACACAATGCAACGAGCGGGTGAGAAGGTTGGACTCGCGAGGCCGACCGAGTTCGGTCCGGATGCCTCCAGTTGACCGGGCAGGCCTAGCGCCTCATCACCTCAACGGTCACGCACGAACTATCAGAACTCATCTGTTCGGACCACCTCCTTTCCGTCGTCCGGCAAGGATGACAGCGGCAGGGTCGTGCGGCAACCATCTGCGGGGAAAAGTCCCGGACCGGATACTGGGAGCATGGCCCTTCTGATCGACGAACCCGCGATCCACCGCCGCGACGCTGGGGTGCTGCGCGTCACTGGCGCTGACCGCCAGCCCTACCTGCACAACCTGTTCTCCCAGCACCTGCAGGACGCCGCTCCGGGCACCGTGGCCGACTTCTTGTACCTGGACGCCAAGGGCAATGCCATGGCCGAGGGGCGGGCGGTGGTCACCGCCGGCGCCGTGGTGCTCGTCACCCCCGCAGCCGTCACCCCCGGCCTCGCCGATGCCCTCGCGCGGTTCACGTTCCTGCTCGACGCCGCAACCGAGGACCTCAGCGATTCGTGGGCCGTTGCGTCGGTGCGCGGTCCGGGGCCGGTGGACGTCCTGGGCGCGCGCAGCGAACCGATGTCGGCAGTGCCGCGGGACGACGGCTTCGTGGTGCGCGACCGCAGCGGGGGCGTGGACATCGTGGGGCCCGCGGGGTGGGTCGACGAGCAGATCGACGCGTGTGCTCTGCCGCTGGCCGACGCCGACGCATGGGAGGCGTGGCGCGTGGGCGCCGGCATCCCGGGGTGGGGGACGGAGATCGCCGAGGGTCGCCGACCCCAGGAGCTCGGGTTGCTGCCGACCCACGTCCACCTGCGCAAGGGCTGCTACCCCGGGCAGGAGTCGATCGCGAAGATCTACAACCTGGGCCGACCCCGACGGGCGCTGGCGGTTCTGGAGATGACCGGGCCGGTGCGGCCCGGGGACGCGGTGGCCGTGGACGGCAAGACCGGCGAGGTGACCAGCGCCGCCCCGGCGGGGCAGGCATGGGTGGCGCTGGCGCTGGTGCCGGTGGGAGCCGACGGTGGCGTGCTGGGCGACGGCGGTGTCGTCGTCGGCGAGGTCACCGGCCGTGTCCGCCGCCGGGTCGGGGCAGAGCTCCCTGTGCCCGGGGCGTAGGTCGGTCAGACTCCGACCAGGTCGCGGACCACCGCCAGGGTCTTCTCTGACTGCTTGGGGGGCGTGATCCTGGGGAACACCGCCGCCACCTTGCCCCTTGCGTCGATGACGACCGAGGAGCGGATCACGCCGGTGAACTTCTTGCCGTACATCGACTTCTCGCCCCACGCCCCGTACTTCTCGATCACCTTGCGGGTCGGGTCCGCGAGCAACGTGTGCGGCAGACCGTAGCGGGCGGCGAAGGCGGCGTGGCTGTGGTGGTCGTCGGGTGAGATGCCGACGACCTCGACGCCCAGCTCGGCGAACTCCCCCCAGTGGTCGCGCACATCGCACGACTGGGCGGTGCAGCCGGGGGTGTCGTCCTTGGGGTAGAAGTACACGACGACGGGGGCGCCGCGACGATCCTTCAGCGCCCACTTCTCGCCGTGCTGGTCGACCAGGGTGAACTGCGGCGCGGTCGCGCCCACCTCGACGTTCATCTGCGCTCCTTGTCGTCTCGCCGGTGGGCGTCACTATCGCGGCTAGCCTGCGGGGTATGCGGATTCTTGTCGTGTGCCTGGGGAACATCTGCCGCTCGCCGCTCGCCGAGGTCGCCCTGCGCCAGGAGATCGCCGCCGCCGGCATGACCGACGACGTCAGCGTCGACTCGGCGGGCACGGGCGACTGGAACGTGGGCAAGCCACCCAACGACCGCATGCGTCGGGCCGCCGCCGCGGTCGGGCTGGCGTTGGAGGGCACGGCCCGCCAGATCGCTCAGGACGACCTTGCACACAGCGACCTCATCTTGGTGATGGACGAGGCGAACCTGCGCGACGTGCGCGCCCTTGCGCCCGACGACGCGACGCGCGCCAAGGTGCACCTGTTCCTCGACTACGCCGGTCAGGGGCCGCTCGAGGTGCCTGATCCGTACTACGGCGAGGACGAAGGCTTCGACGAGGTCGTGGCCGTCGTGCGCCCGGCGGCACGGGCCATCGTCGAGCGGCTGGCCGCCTCGACGGCCGCCTAGTGCAGCGGCTCGGGCTCCGCGGGACCCGGCAGGGGCGTCGGCTCGCCAGGATCGGGCAGCGGCGTCGGCTCGCCAGGATCCGGTAGGGGCGTCGGCTGGCCGGGATCGGGCAGCGGCCCGGGTTCGCCCGGGCTGGGGATGTTCGGATCGCTCACGGCCCCTCCTCGCGTGTCGGTGGCCTTTCGACTACCCGCTACCCTCGCCCCCGATGCCTGCGTTCACGGCCGAGCACGACGCGCTGCGTGACACCGTTCGTCGCGTGGTCGAGGCACGGTTGGGGGCCATGGCGGCCGAGGCGGAGACCGGCGCCACCCCGCACGCGGCGGCGCTGGCGGAGCTTGACGCCGTGGGCGTCGTGGGACTGGGCGACCCACGCGCCGCACTGGTGGTGGCCGAGGAGCTGGGGCGGCTGCCCTCGGCCGGGCTGGCAATGGCGCTGATCGACGCGGCAGCCGTCCCCGGCGCCGACGGCGCACCGATCGGTGTGGCGCGTGGCCAGCGGGTCGCAGTCACCGGGGAGACCGCCTCGGGAAGCCTGCCGTTCGTCACCGCCGGCGCGGTCGCCCAGCGATGCGTGATCGCCGAGCAGGGCGTTGTCACCGACCTGGCCGGTGCCGTGGTGGAGGTGCCGGACGAGCCCCACGGGTTGCGGGGGGCGGCGCCGGCGATGGTGACGCTGCAACAGGCGGGGTGCCGCCCGGTGGCGTTGCAGGGCTGGGGCCTGGTCGAGCTGCTGCAGGCAGCCGCGGCGGTGTCCGGTGGGTGGCGGACGTGGGAGCAGACCCGCGACTACGCGCTGCAGCGGGAGGCGTTCGGCCGCCCCGTCGCGCATTTTCAGGTCAACCGCCACGCGCTGGCGGCGGCCGCGACGCGCCTGACCGCGGCGCAGGCACTGGTCCGCGACACGGTCCGGTCGTGGCGGCCGGGCGCCGACCCAGCCATCGCGTGCCGGTACGCCACCGCCACCGCCGTCGAGGTCGCCGACGTGGCCCTGCAGCTGCACGGCGGCTACGGGTACACCACGGAGTTCGACGTCTCACGCGCGTGGCGCGACGCCCATGCCTGGGCCGTTCTCGCCGGGGGTCCGCCCACCCCAGGCGCGCACGGCACACAAGGAGTGACCGCATGACCGATCCCAACGCCGTCGTCGAGGTCTTCGTCGAGATCCCCAAGGCGTCACGCAACAAATACGAGTGGGACCACCACACAGGCCGCTTCCGCCTGGACCGGATGCTGTTCAGCGCGGTCCACTATCCCGGCGACTACGGCTTCATCCCCAACACCTTCTCCGGCGACGATGACCCGCTGGACGCGCTGGTCGTCCTTTCCGAACCCACCTTCCCGGGGTGCACGATCTCCGCCCGGGTGGTGGGGGTGTTCTGGATGACCGACGACAAGGGACGGGACAGCAAGATCATCAGCGTCCCTGACTCCGACCCCCGCTGGAGCCACGTGCGCGAGCTCGAGGACGTGCCGCACCACCTGCTGGCCGAGATCGAGCACTTCTTCTCCATCTACAAAGACCTCGAGCGCAAGAAGGTGGACGTCGACGGTTTCGGCGGCCGCCTGGACGCCATGGCCGAGATCGCCGCGGACCAACAGCGGTTCGCCACGATGGAGAACCCGCCGTTGATGCCATGAGCGCCGACGTCGGCGATCCGCCGGTCATGGCACCCCCGGACGACCTGTGGTCACCCGCCCACGACGAGCTGCGCCGCAAGGTCCGCGCCTGGCTGGCCGAGCACGTGCTCCCGGAGGTCGAGGCGTGGGAGGCACGTGCCGCCATGCCGCGGGAGGTGTTCCCAGCGGCAGCGCAGGCCGGCCTGTTCGGGTGGAAGGTGCCGGTGGAACGCGGGGGGCTGGGCGTGGACCTGCTCGCGGACGCGGTCGTCAGCGAGGAGCTGGCGGGATGCTGGTCGGGGGGCGTGGCGGCGGCGCTGGGCGCGCACAAGGACCTCGGGCCCTACTACGTGTGGCGGTTCGGCACCGACGAGCAGCGCGACCGGTGGATGCCTGGTTTCCTGGCCGGCACCTCGATCGGCGCGTTGGCGGTGACCGAACCGGGGGCCGGCAGCGACGTCGCAGGTCTGCGCACGGTCGCCATGCGGGACGGCGAGGACTACGTGCTGCGTGGCGAGAAGACGTTCATCACCAACGGCCACTGGGCCGACGTCGTGGTGGTCGCCGCCCTGACCGACCCGGACCGCGGGGGGCACCAGGGCCTGAGCCTGTTCGTCGTCGAGCGCGACGACCCGGGATTCTCGTCGGCGCGCATCGAC
>DATLGM010000247.1:0-4331 GCA_035540515.1 Egibacteraceae bacterium
GGTTGACGGCGAAGAAGTACGCGGCGTCGTCGCCGTGGAACGGCGGACCCCAGTGCCGGGTGTCGTCACCGAGCCCCGGCCGCTCGACCTTGAGCACGTCGGCGCCGAGGTCGGCGAGCACCGTGCAGCAGAACGGACCGGCCAGCACGCGGGACAGGTCGAGGACGCGGACCCCGACGAGCGGCCCCTCCGGCGCCCCGGCGTCGTCCCGCAGCTCGGGCCAGCCCGGTCCGGCGGCGAGGGCGGCGGTGAGGGCGGAGGGCACGACACGCGATCGTAGTGACCTTCGTCATGACATCGCGTGTGCGTCGGAGTAGAACGGGGCAGTTCCGGTCCGCCCCACACCGTCGTGGGGTGGAGCAGAGGTGGAGGGCGCATGCGCTCGAGCACAGGGATCCTGGCGGCCGCACTCGTGCTGGCACCGCTGGCCGGGTGCGGTGGCGGCGAGGAGGTCGGCGCGGGCGGCGCTCCCGTCGTCAACTGGTACGTCGGCAACGAGTCGTGGCTGCCGGACGTCATCGAGGCCTGCAACGGCCAGGCCGACGGCGCCTTCGAGCTGCGCGCCGCGAGCCTGCCGACCAACCCCGACCAGCAGCGCGAGCAGCTGGTGCGCCGCCTCGCGGCGCGCGACTCCGCCATCGACCTGATCGGCATGGACGTCGTCTGGACCGGTGAGTTCAGCCAGGCCGGCTGGATCCAGCCGTTCGAGGAGGGCGAGCTCGCGAACGTCGGCAGCGAGGAGCAGGTGCTCGCCGGGCCGTACGAGAGCGCCCTCTACGACGGGCGGCAGTTCGGAGCGCCGCTGAACAGCAACACGCGGCTGCTCTGGTACCGCAAGTCCGTGCTCGGTGACACCCCTGTGCCTGAGACCTGGGACGAGCTCCTCGACACCGCCGACCAGCTCGGCACGCGGATCCAGGAGACCGGCCGCCGCGCAGAGAGCCTGATGGTGTTCTTCAACGCCCTGGTCGAGAGCGCCGGCACCTCCATCGTCGAGACCGAGGACGGCGAGGCCCGGATCGGGCTGGAGAAGGAGCCCACTGTCCAAGCGCTCGAGATCATGGGCCGCTACGCGCAGTCCAGCGCCGCGCCCACGGCGCTGTCCACGTCCGGCGAGGACGACAACCGGCTGGCCTTCCAGTCCGCCGACAGCGACAGCGCCTTCATGATCAACTGGCCGTACGTCTTCCCGAGCGTGCTCGAGGCCGATCCGGCCCTGGCCGAGGACTACGGCGTCGCGCCCTACCCGTCGGTCGAGAAGGGCACGCCGCCCGCAGCCCCGCTCGGCGGCTACAACCTCGGCATCTCCACCTACACCGAGAACCGCGACGCGGCGCTGGCGGCCATCAACTGCCTGACCGAGCCCGAGCAGCAGCGCACCATCAGCACCGTCGGCGGACAGCCCTCGGTGCTCCGCGAGCTCGCCGAGGACCCCGCCATCACCGAGGTCCTGCCGTTCCTGCCGATCATGACCGAGCAGCTCGAGAACGCCGCGCCGCGTCCGGTCACCCCGGCCTACAACGACCTGTCCCTGGCGGTGCGGCAGGTCCTCCACCCGATGCGCGCGATCGACGACCCGGAGGCGACCTACGAGGAGCTCCGGAACCTGCTCGAGCGCGCTCTCAACAGCCAGGCGGTGCTCTGACATGGCGACGACGACACCCGGCCGCGCCCGACCGACGCAGCCCGGGCCCGATGGTGGGAACGGGAAGGGCAAGCCGGCGATGACGGACCGGGCGCGGGCCGAGCGCGCCCTCGGGCTGAAGCTGGCGGCGCCGGCAGCGATCATCATGCTGCTGGTCACCGCGTACCCGATCCTCTACGCGTTCTACCTGAGCCTGTTCCGCTACGACCTGCGCACGCCCGAGATGAACGAGTTCGTCGGCCTGTCGAACTACGCGCTGATCCTCACCAGCGGCGTGTGGTGGCAGTCGGTGCTCGCCACGACGATCATCACGGTCGTCTCCGTGGCCCTCGAGCTCGTCATCGGGCTCGCCTTCGCCCTGGTGATGCACCGGGCGATCTTCGGCCGGCGCACGGTGCGCACCTCGATCCTCATCCCCTACGGGATCATCACCGTCATCGCGGCGTTCGCCTTCCGGTTCGCGGTCTCCCCCGACACCGGGTTCCTCCCCGGCGACCTGAACCCGCTCGGCAACAGCATCGGGTCGTTCGCCACGATCATCATCACCGAGGTCTGGAAGACCACGCCGTTCATGAGCCTGCTGCTCCTGGCTGGTCTGGCCACCGTGCCCGAGGAGATGCAGGAGGCGGCCAAGGTCGACGGGGCCACCGCCTGGCAGCGGCTGTGGAAGGTGACGCTGCCGAACATGAAGGCCGCGATCCTCGTCGCGCTGCTGTTCCGCACGCTGGACGCCTTCCGCATCTTCGACACCGTCTTCGTGCAGACCGCGGGAGCGAACAACACCCAGACCATCAGCGGGGTCGGCTACAACACGCTGGTCAGCCGGGTGAACCTCGGCCTGGGCTCAGCGGTGTCGATGCTGCTCTTCCTGATGATCATCCTCATCGCCTTCCTGTTCGTGAAGGGCTTCAAGACCAACCTCGGGACGGTGAAGGGCAAGTGACCGCGTCGACGACCCCCCACGCTGCGCGCACCGCCGCCGGGCAGGGAGGCACCCCATGAGCGTCGGGACCACCCTCGGCGGCGAGAAGACCGGGGCCGAGCGCCGTCGGCCGGGCGGGAAGAACAGGGACGACAGGCCCGCGGCCGACGCCAGCCGCACCAAGGGGCAGACCCTGTGGATCGTCGGGACGATCGTCATCGTCGCGTACGCCATGTTCCCGGTGCTGTGGATCGCGTCGCTGAGCTTCAAGCCGGCGGCCGACGTCGGCGACGGCCGGCTGATCCCGCAGACCTTCTCGCTGGACAACTACCGCGACATCTTCACCAGCGGCGAGTTCGTCCGGCCGCTCATCAACTCCATCGGCATCTCGCTCATCACGACCCTGATCGCGGTCGTGGTGGCCGCGTTCGCCGCCTACGCCATCGCCCGCCTGGAGTTCCCCGGCAAGACGATCCTGCTGTCGGGAGCCCTGGCCATCGCGATGTTCCCGCCGGTGTCGATCATCGGCCCGCTGTTCAACATCTGGCGCACGATCGGCCTGTACGACACCTGGCCCGGGCTGATCCTGCCGTACATGACCTTCGCCCTGCCGCTGGCGATCTGGACGCTGACGGCGTTCTTCCGGGAGATCCCCTACGACCTCGAGGAGGCCGCGCAGGTCGACGGGGCCACGCCGTTCCAGGCGTTCCGGCAGGTCATCATGCCGCTGGCGCTGCCGGGCATCTTCACCGCCGCGATCATCGTGTTCATCTTCTGCTGGAACGACTTCCTGTTCGCCATCTCGCTGACGTCGACCGACAACGCGCGCACCGTCCCGGCGGCCACCGCGTTCTTCACGGCGAGCAGCAACTTCATCAACCCGACGGGGCAGATCGCCGCTGCCGCCATCGTCGTGACCGTCCCGATCATCATCATGGTGCTGGTCTTCCAGCGCCGCATCGTTGCCGGCCTCACCGCCGGCGCAGTGAAGGGCTGACCGTGGCTGAGATCTCGCTCAAGGGCATCACCAAGCGCTACCCCGACGGGACGGCAGCGGTGAACGACGTCGACCTCGACATCGCCGACGGCGAGTTCGTCATCCTCGTCGGGCCCTCCGGCTGCGGGAAGTCGACGCTGCTGCGGATGATCGTCGGCCTCGAGGACATCAGCGAGGGCGAGATGCGCATCGGCGGCGAGGTGGTCAACGGCAAGGCCGCCAAGGACCGCAACCTGGCGATGGTGTTCCAGAACTACGCCCTGTACCCGCACCTGTCGGTGCGGGAGAACATGGCGTTCCCGCTGCGACTGGCCAAGGTCCCGGACGACGAGGTCAACCGTCGCGTCGAGGAGGCCGCGGCGGTCCTCGAGCTCACCGAGAACCTGGACCGGAAGCCGGCGACGAACAGGTTGGCCGGGTTGTTGTACAGCTCCCGCGGTGAGTCGACCTGCTGCACGACGCCCTTCTTGAGCACCGCCACCCGGTCGCCGAGCGTCATGGCCTCGGTCTGGTCGTGGGTGACGTAGACGGTGGTGGTGCCGTACTTCTTCTGCACCCGGGCGATCTCGGTGCGCATCTGCACGCGCAGCTTCGCGTCGAGGTTCGACAGGGGCTCGTCGAACAGGAAGGCGTTCGGGTCGCGCACGATCGCGCGCCCCATCGCGACGCGCTGGCGCTGCCCACCGGACAGGTTCGCCGGCTTCCGGTCCAGGTCCTCGAGCTCACCGAGAACCTGGACCGGAAGCCGGCGAACCTGTCCGGTGGGC
>DATLGM010000248.1:0-1596 GCA_035540515.1 Egibacteraceae bacterium
GGCAGACCGGTGACGCGGACGCCCACCGGGCCGCTGTTGCGCAGGGTCACCGCATAGGTGACGTAGTCGCCGTCGACGTAGTTGAGGATGGTCGCTCCGGCCTCTTCGAACTCCGGAACCGTCGCTGCCAGTGCGTCAGGACCGGTCGTGACCTCGCCGACCTGCCGCAGTGGTTGGTAGCGCCAGGCGGCCATCCCGACCGCGAGCAGCAGCACCAGCGCCGTCACGGCAACAGCGAATGGGATCGATGGTCGCCTCTGCACACCACGATCCTGCCCGGTGGCGGTAGGCCTGCGCCAAGCATTCGAACTTCTCCCCGGACACCGCAAGTGCGCGAGGGTGCGGCGTCGACGTCAGTTCTAGAGATCAGCGCGCCGGCTCCTGCGTCGCGTAGCGCAGCAACCACGCAGTATCGCGGCAGTAGCGCCGTGCAGTCGCTGCGACCGAGATCCCGGCCGGCACAGGTGTCGACTCCGCGACAGCGATGCCGAGCCCCTGGAGCAAACCCCTGCCGGCTTACAGGCATATGCTGAACCGCCGGCGAGCACCGGGGAGGTCACCGTGGCGCTCATCGAGCGCGAAGCCGAGATGGACCTGCTGACCGGCTGCCTGTCCGCGGCCAGGCAGCGCAGGGGCCAGTTCGTCCTTGTGGCCGGCGAAGCGGGCATTGGCAAGACCGCACTGGTGCGGGCGTTCTGCGAGCAGGTTCGTGGTGGGCGGGTCCTGCGGGGGGCGTGCGACGCGCTGGCGACACCCCGTCCACTGGGTCCGCTGATGGACATCATCGACCGCCTGGGCGGTGCGCTCACCGAACTCGATCCGACTTCGTCCAGGGACGCGTTGTTTCGAGGGTTCCTCGCAGAGCTGGCGTCACCTTCGTGGGTCACCGTGGCGATCATCGAAGATGCCCACTGGGCCGACGAGGCGACGTTGGACCTGCTGCGCTATCTCGCCCGTCGGATCGAGGACATCCCGGCGCTGCTCATCGTCACCTACCGGCACCAGGAGATCGGGGCGAGCCATTCCCTGCCCCTGCTCGCAGGTGAGCTGGGAACCGGCGCTGCCGTCCACCGCCTGGAGCTCGGGCCGTTGAGCCGGCAAGGGGTGGCCGACCTCGCCGGCAACACGACCTGGGAGGTTGACGAGCTGTACCGGCAGACTGGCGGCAACCCCTTCTTCGTCACCGAGGCACTGGCAGCCGGCACCGACAGCGTTCCACCATCGGTTCGCGCCGCGGTGCTGGCACGCGTCGCGCGGCTGCCACCGCCGGCTCGGGCTGCGGCGGAAGCCGCGGCGATCGCTCCGACGCGCATCGAGCACCAACTCCTCCAGACACTGGCCAGCGCGCAAGCCTCGGACATCGACGCCTGCGTCTCCGCTGGCGTCCTCGCCCCCGACACGCCAGGATCTGTCGCATTCCGCCATGAACTGGCACGACGGGCAGTCGAAGCGGCGCTGCCCCCCGCCCGCAGGGCCGGCCTCAACAATCTGGCTGTCGACCTGCTGTTGTCGCGCACCGACCCGGACCCTGCGCGCATCGCCCACCACGCCGAGCAGTGCGGCCGCGCCGACGTCGCGTTCAGCCACGCGCTACTT
>DATLGM010000249.1:0-3605 GCA_035540515.1 Egibacteraceae bacterium
TAGGCGATGCGCCGCTTGAGGTTCGGCTGCCCCAGCGCGACGAGCGCGCCGTAGACGATCGAAACGACGGCGACGACCGCCAGGGGGAAGGCGAACCGCACGAACGTGTCGGTCATCATCTGGAGCATGATGCGGATGAACCCGTACGTGCCGAGCTTGAGGAGCACACCGGCGAGGATCGCCGACGCGGGGGCGGGCGCGTCGACGTGAGCGGGCGGCAGCCAGGTGTGCACCGGCACCAGAGGCGTCTTGACGCCGAGCCCGAACGCGAACCCGAAGAACACAAGGGTCGCGGCCAGGCCCGTCCCCGCGAGCGGCTGCTGTTCGATCAGCGTCGGGATGTCGAACGTCAGCGGGTCGGTCGCGAGGTACAGCGCGAGGATTGCGAGCAGCATCACCAGCGACCCGGCCAGCGTGTAGATGAAAAACTTCAGCGCCGCCCGCTGGGCGTTGCCGTGGCCCCAGACACCGATGAGGAAGTACATCCCGACAAGCGACAGGTCGAAGAACACGTAGAACAGGAACAGGTCCAAGGCGACGAACACGCCCAGCGAGACGCATTCAAGGAAGAGCAGCCACGCGTAGTACTCGTGGCCGCGGCCCTTCACGTCGACCGGGTAGGCGGCGGAGGCGACGAATATCAGGGCCGACATGGCCGCCAGCACCAGGGAGATGCCGTCGACGCCGACCTTGTAGGCGACGCCCAGCGACGGTATCCACGGGACGTGCTCGACCAGCTCGAAGCCCCCGGAGCCTTGGAACCGTGTCCACACGATGACCATGAGCGCCAGCGGGAGGGCGGCGACGGCCACCGAGAACCAACGCTGCGCGGGCGCGGAGGCGCGCCTCATGAGAAGCACGACGACTGCGCCGGCGAGCGGGACGAACACGGCGGCTGTGAGCAATTCTTACCTCCCGAAAGCGGCCACGGCGACGACCATGGCCAGCCCGATCACGGCTATGACGTAGTAGTGGTGCGCCAACCCGGACTGCAGCGCCCGCGACCGGCGGCCGCTCGCGCCGACCGCGCGCGCGAACCCCTCGACGGCGCCGTCCACGCCGCGGTCGTCACCCACGCGAGAAAGATCTCCCACCCGCTGGGTCGCCGCCGCGAGCGCGGTGACCGCACCGTCGACGCCGCGCTCGAAAACCCGCGCGAGGGCGTCCGACAGCGCGCGTGCCAGCCGGCTCACCGCAACGGGTCCCATGTCGACCACGCGATCGTCGAACCAGGGCAGCGCCGTAGCCGCGCGGCGTGCCGCACCGCCTACGGCACGCGCCGGCGCGTCCACCACCACGTCGTCCAACCGGGCGAGCGCGGCAGCTAGCGCCAGCGTCGGCCCGACGACCACCCGCCCGGCGGCCGCAGGGATTCCGAACCACCCGGCTGCGAACCTCGTGAACCAGGGGGGCAGGTACCCGGACGGGTCGTCGACGTCCCGGGTGACCAGCCACGCCCACCCGAGCCCGACCGCGACGAGGAACGCGGACAGCGCCACCTCGGCGAGGCCCTCGTGCACAACCGGTCTCCCCGTGACCGACTCCACGAACCGCCAGGCGGGTGGCAGCCACAGCGCGCCGAGCAGGACCGACGCTGCGGCAAGGACAACGGCCGTCGCGCGCTCCGCGAAGGGGGGCCGGTCCCCGGTGCCGGCGGGAGCCTCACCGCGACCGAACGCGAGCAGGTGCAGCCTGCCGGCGTACGCGGCCGACAGCAGCCCCGCGACGAGCGTGAGCCGGCCGATGTCTGGGGCCGCCTCCAACGCAGCGGCGGCGATCTGCCCCTTGGTCCACGCACCCCCGAGCGGCGGGACGGCCGCGAGCGCCGCGGCCCCGACCGCCGCGGACCAAGCCACGACGGGCACGCGCCGCCCGAGGCGCCACCGCCTGACGTCGGGTGTGACCGTAGCGCGGAGGCCGACGCCCACGGCAAGGAAGAGCAGCGCCTTGAACAGTCCGTGCGCGACCAGGTGCGCGGCGGCGGCACCGGCCGCGCCGACGCCCACCGCCACGAACATCAGCCCGTACTGCGCCGACGTCGACGCGGCGAGGATCCTCTTCGCGTGGGTTTCGCAGAGTGCGAGCACACCGCCGGCCAGGGCGGTCGTCAGGCCAACCGCCACGACGACCGGCTGGAACCACGGGACCGCGGAGAGCGGCTCGCCCAGGCGTATCAGGGCGTACGCGCCCGCCGCCACCATCGTGGCCGAGTGCAGGAGCGCCGACACCGGGGTGGGCCCGGCCATCGCGGAGTACAGCCAGGGTGCGAACGGCACCTGCGCCGACTTCGAAGCCGCAGCCAGGACGACCCCGCCGGCGACGACAGCCAGGTGGCGCCCGTCGAGTGCGGTCAGGGAGTCGTAGGCGAGCGACCCGGACCCGGCAAGCGACGCACCCGCGGCGACGACGAGCCCGAGGCTGCCAGCTCGGGTGGTGTTGAACGCGTGAGCGGCCATGCCGACGGCGTCGTCGTCGGACCAGTCGGAGCCGATTAGTGCCCACGACACGGCTGCGCTGAGCTCCCACGCGATGATCAGGGTGAGCAGGTCGTCCGCGAGGACCAGCAGCTCCATGATCCCGACGAACGCGACCAGCAAGCCGAGCAGACGGGGCAGCGACGCCGGCGGTTCGTGCGCGGCCGCGTACGCGACGACCGCCGTGCCGACGCCCGCGACGAGCACCGCGACCGCCCCGGCCACCCCGTCGGCGGACAGGGTGAGCGCGAGCCCGGCAGCCCATGCGACGGCAGCCGAGGACCCGGTCGTCGCGGCGGCGACGGACAGTACCAGCGTGGCGCCCAGCGTCACGGCGCAGGCGCCGCCTACCTTACGCGGCGCCACACGCGCGCCGAACGCCCACACGAGGGGCCCTGCGAGCAGCGGCAGGAGCACGACGGCGGCGGTCACCCGCGAAGCCGCTTTGTCTTCTCGGTGATGTCGGCCTTGCGGACGCGGTACACGTTCGTCATGACTGCGAAGCCCAGCGCCGCCTCCACCGCCATGACGGTGAGGATCACCACGCCGAGCATCTGACCCTTGGGGCTCCCGCCCGAGCTGTATGCCCACAGCGCGACCGCGGCGAGAAGCGCGCCATTGATGATCAGTTCGATACCCATCATGATCATCACGAACGACTGCTGGCTGAGCGCGCCGTACACGCCGATCCCGACCAGCGCGGCCGCCACGACGAGGAGCGCGTCGAGCGTCACAGGGCGGACTCGGCGTCGGGCGGGTCCAGAGGCGGGGGGACGGATCCCTCGTCCGCGGTGCCGTACCGGCCGCGACGGCTGGTGACGGCGATGCCGCCGATCATCGTGGCGAGCAGCGCGGCGCCGGCCGTCTGGAACACGAGCATCGAGTCGCCGAGCTCCTCGACGCCCAGCTCCGCGGTCACCTGCGCCGGGTCCTGGCGCGCGGGGTCGTCGGGGAAGTCGACGACTATGCCGACGCCCGCCAGTGCCAGGAAGGCCGTGACGCCTGCCGCTACGGAAGCTCGGTGCTGGTGGACCATCGTCATCGGGTTCAACCCGGCGGGGTTCATCATCAGCATGACCATGAAGATCGCCATCACCGACATCTCCCCGGCCATCATGAGGACCACGGAGA
>DATLGM010000250.1:0-9993 GCA_035540515.1 Egibacteraceae bacterium
ACCCACCCCCACTCCGTCGCCGACCCCCGACACCTCGCAGTTCCGCTTGCAAGCCGGGGAGGGCCTCAGCCGTGACACCGCGGAGGCGTACGCCGCCGAGGACGGCTCGGCGCACTGGCTGATCAAGACCATCATGGGCCACGACAACCAGACCGCGGAGCAGCAAGCCGACCGCTCCGCCGCCGCGCGGCTGGAGGTCGGATTCAACGAAGGCGCCAAGGCGTCGAACAAGCCCAAGCGCACCTTCTACTGCGTGGCGACCCTGACGTCGGGCAGCCGCCGGCTGATCACCCAGGACAACCACGCATTCGAGATCTCGCTGTGGACGTCCGACGGCTACAAGCCGCTGCAGCCCGTCGCCGGCACCAGCGTCCTCGTGCGCCACAACTGGGACCTGCAGGCGGGTGCGCACCGCACCCTGCGGTCCAACGGCTACGAGCTGGACGCGGCGCAGGCGGCCGCGGCCGGTGAGTCCTACACCTGCCGGGTGACGTACCGGCGCGTCAGCTAAGACCGCCGCCAGGCGACAGGCCCGCCAGCGCCACCGCCTGTTCAAGGTCGTCGGTGAACGGCTGACGCCTGGCGGGAAAGCGCATCGCAGCGGCGGGGTGGTAGGTCACGATCAGGGCCTGCTCCGGCCCCAGGGGGTGGACCTGTCCTCGGAACTCGGTGACGTTGGCGTTCCCTCCCACAGCCTCGGGATGCAGACGGGACGCCGCGGTGCCGCCCATGGCCAGGACGACGCGGGGACTGATGAGGCGCAGCTGGCGGTCGAGGTACGAGGCGCAGGCGGCCATCTCGTCACGACGGGGGTTGCGGTTGTTCGGCGGCCTGCACTTGTTCACCGACGTGACGAAGACGTCGTCGCGCGTCAGCCCGACGCCGGCGAGCGCGCTGTTGAGAAACCGCCCCGCCATCCCCTGAAACGGGCGACCGAGCTCGTCCTCGGAACGGCCCGGAGCCTCGCCGACGAGCATCAGCCGCGCGGCGGCGTTGCCCTCACCGGGCACCGCGTGCGTCCGCGTCTGCGCCAGACGGCACCGGGGGCAGGAGCGGACCTCGTCGGCGACGCGCTGCAATGAGTCACCGCCCGCCGTCACGCGGGAACCTCGATGGCGACCCGATCGCCGAGCGCGATCCGGCCCGGCTCGACGACCGACGCGTACCAGCGGCTCCACCCGGGATAGCGGTCGTGGTGCACCCGGCGGATCGCCCCGTCGGCGAAGTACGGGCGGATCTGCTTGCACGGCGTCGTGGGAAGGGTCAACTCCGCCAGCACGGTGCCGATGCGCAGCCGGGCCCCAGCCTCCAGGAAGCTCCAGTCCAGCCCGGCGAGGCTGAGGTTCTCTCCGCACGCCCCCGGGAACACGGGGTGCCCCTCCGCCTGGAGCGCGGCAACCACCTCGGCCGACCACAGGCACAGCGCCTGCAGGGGGCCGCCGTGGTACTTGCGCATGCGCTGGCGGTCCCCGACCAGTCCGCGCAGCCCCACCTCGGCGGAGGGCACGGGCAACTTGGGCACCCCGCCATCGTTGGCGAAGATTCCAGCCACGGTGGGCGAGCCGGTGACGGCCACCCCCAGCAGGTTCGTCATCGGACATTGATAGCACCAATTCGTGCGTGCACGCGGCGCCGGTGGCACGCACCATGGGGGCCGTGCGCATCGCAACCTTTGGGGTCGCCGCCGTCGCGCTGCTTGCAGTGACGGCCTGCAGCCCTGCTGACATCACGCCGCCGCAGGCGGCACCCACCGCGCAGCCGGCTCCGGATGCGCCAGCGCTGGGTCAACCGGCGCCCCGACGACCGCAGCACCCCTCCCGGGAGCAGGCCGCCACGGCCACGGTGGAACCGGTGGCTGCCTCCACGCCGAGGCGGCTGGCGCGGCAGCTCGAGCGTGCCGAGCGCACCATCCGCGACCCCGATGCCACCCGCGCGCAGACGGCGCGCGCCGGCCACGTGCAGCAGGTCGCCTACCGCGCCTGGGGCAACCGCCCCGCCTGGGACGCGCGTGTCCTGCGCAACCTGCCGCGCCGGCTGTGGCCGGTCGCGCGCCACAACGTTCGGGCGCACCGGGAGCTGGCGTCGATGTCGTCGGGGCGGCCGCCGCAGACGCTGCCGCGGTGGCGGATCGTCACGCCGGCGCCGCGCCGAGAGCTGATGCGCTACTACCGCAAGGCGCAGGAGCGGTTCGGTGTCCGCTGGGAGTACCTGGCGGCGATCCACCTCGTCGAAACGCGCATGGGCCGTATCGACGGCGTCAGCAGCGCCGGCGCCCGCGGGCCGATGCAGTTCATCCCCGCGACGTGGAAGCTGTACGGGCGCGGCGACATCGAGGACAACCACGACGCGATCATGGCCGCCGGCCGGTACCTGCGGGCCCGCGGGGCGCCGCGGGACATGGACCGGGCGCTGTACTCGTACAACAACGACGTCCGCTACGTCCGCGCCGTCCGGCACTACGCCGACGTCATGAAGCGCAACCCGCGGGCGTACCGCGGTTATCACGGCTGGCAGGTCTACTACCGCCAGCCCGGCGGCGCCGTCTGGCTACCCGAAGGCTGGGACGGCCGGTAAAAAACCCGCACGGGCGCGGGTTTCCGGCGGGGCCGGCCCACCCACCACCAAAGAAACCCGCACGGGCGCGGGTTTCCGGCGGCGCCGTCTGGCTGCCCGAAGGCTGGGACGGCCGGTAGCCAAAAGCAAAGACCCGGTGCTGCTGCACCGGGTCCGCCTGTGTGACTGCGACTGGTGGCCCTTGTGGCCGTCCCAGCCGAGTCATCCGGCGCCCCCCGGGTGGCGGTTGGCCTCTTGGCGGCCAGCCGCCCCTGATCGGTGGGGCGCCGAATCCTTCTATCGGCTCTCGCCGACGCTCACTTTACCCGCGGTCGTCTCCTGATGAACCTGCCAGCTCCACGGGCGGCAGGTCCGGCGTGGCGTCGACGGCGCGGAAGACGATGGCGTCGTCCTCGACGTCGGCGACGATCAGCTGACCCGCGCGGAACTCGCCCATCAGGATCTTCTCGGACAGCACATCCTCGATCTCCCGCTGGATGGTCCGCCGCAGCGGTCGGGCGCCGAGCTGGGCGTCGTAGCCCTTCTCGGCCAGCCAGGCCTTGGCGTCCTCGGTGAGCTCGATGTCGAGGTCCTTGGACTTCATCTGGTCCTTCACCCGCTTCATGAGCAGGTCGACGATCGACTTGACCTGCTCGCGGGTGAGCTGGTGGAAGACGATGACCTCGTCGATGCGGTTGAGGAACTCGGGGCGGAAGTGGCGCTTGAGCTCCTCGTCCACCTGCTCCTTCATGCGGGCGTAGGTGTCGCGCTCGTCCTCCTTGGCGGCGAAGCCCAGCGCCTGCGCGCCGAGGTTCCGCGTACCGAGGTTGGACGTCATGATCAGCACGGTGTTCTTGAAGTCCACCTGCTTGCCCTGGGCGTCGGTCAGGCGACCGTCCTCCAGGATCTGCAGCAGCGCGTTGAACACGTCCGGGTGGGCCTTTTCGACCTCGTCGAACAGGACCACCGAGAAGGGGCGCCGGCGCACGGCCTCGGTCAGCTGCCCGCCCTCTTCGTAGCCGACGTAGCCCGGGGGCGAACCGATCAGCCGCGAGACGGTGTGCTTCTCCATGTACTCGGACATGTCGAGGTGGATCAGCGCGTCCTCGTCGCCGAACAAGAACTCAGCCAGCGTCTTGGCCAGCTCGGTCTTCCCGACGCCGGACGGGCCGAGGAAGATGAACGAGCCGGATGGGCGCTTGGGGTCCTTCAGGCCGGAGCGGGTGCGGCGGATCGACCGCGAGACCGCCTTGATGGCCTCCTCCTGCCCGACGATGCGCCGGTGCAGCTCGGACTCCATGCGCAGCAGCTTGGCGGTCTCCTCCTCGGTCAGCTTGAACACGGGGATGCCGGTCCAGTTGCTCAAGACCTCGGCGATGTCCTCCTCGTCCAGCGTCAGGACGGAGTCCATGCCGTCGGACTTCCACTCGCGCTCGCGGTTGGCCTTGCGCTCCAGGATCTTCTTCTCCTGGTCGCGAAGGTTCGCCGCCTTCTCGAAGTCCTGCTCGTCGATCGCGGCTTCCTTGGCCTTGCGGACCCGGCCGGCCTCCTCCTCGAGGTCCTGCAGGTCCGGCGGGGCGGTCAGGCGGCGGATGCGCAGCCGCGAGCCGGCCTCGTCGATCAGGTCGATCGCCTTGTCCGGCAGGAAGCGGTCGGAGATGTAGCGGTCGGCGAGGTTGCCTGCGGCGACCAGCGCGTCGTCGGTGATGGTGACGCGGTGGTGCGCCTCGTAGCGGTCGCGCAGACCCTTGAGGATCTCGATGGTGTGCGCCACCGACGGCTCTTCCACCGTGATCGGCTGGAAGCGGCGCTCGAGTGCAGCGTCCTTCTCCAGGTGCTTGCGGTACTCGTCGATGGTGGTGGCGCCGATGGTCTGCAGCTCACCACGCGCCAGCATCGGCTTGAGGATCGACGCGGCGTCGATCGCGCCCTCGGCGGCGCCGGCACCCACGAGGGTGTGTAGCTCGTCGATGAACAAGATGATGTCGCCGCGGGTGGTGATCTCCTTCAAGACCTTCTTCAGCCGCTCTTCGAAGTCACCGCGGTAGCGGCTTCCGGCGACCAGCGCGCCGAGGTCGAGGGTGTACAGCTGCTTGTCCTTCAGCGTCTCGGGCACCGAGCCGTTGGTGATCATCTGCGCCAGGCCCTCGACGATGGCGGTCTTGCCGACGCCGGGCTCGCCGATGAGGACGGGGTTGTTCTTGGTGCGGCGGCTCAGCACCTGCATGACCCGCTCGATCTCGCGGGTGCGGCCGATGACCGGGTCGAGCTTGCCCTCGCGGGCCAGCTGCGTGAGGTTGCGGCCGAACTGGTCGAGGACCGGGCTGCCCTTGCCCTCGTCTGCGGGGCCACCGGACACACCGGCCTTGCCTTGCCCGCCCTGTCCCGGCTCGCCGCCTGCGTAGCCGGACAGCAGCTGGATGACCTGCTGGCGCACGCGGTTGAGGTCGGCGCCGAGCTTCTGCAGGACCTGCGCGGCGACGCCCTCGCCCTCGCGGATCAGTCCGAGCAGGATGTGCTCGGTGCCGATGTAGTTGTGCCCCAGCTGCAGCGCCTCGCGCAGTGACAGCTCCAGGACCTTCTTCGCGCGGGGCGTGAAGGGGATGTGGCCGGCGGGCGCGGTCTGGCCCTGACCGATGATCTCCTCGACCTGCTCGCGGACGCCTTCCAGGGAGATGCCCAGCGACTCCAGAGCCTTTGCGGCGACACCCTCACCTTCGTGGATGAGGCCGAGCAGGATGTGCTCGGTGCCGATGTAGTTGTGGTTGAGCATCCGCGCTTCTTCTTGCGCGAGCACGACCACACGACGGGCCCGGTCGGTGAACCTCTCGAACATCTGCTGCCCCCTGCTGGGTGCTGGGTGGTGACTGTAGCGCGTCGCGGGGTCGGTGGCTTCGGAAGCAATTGCCGGAGGGGAGAGTGGTAAACGCTCACCAGACCGGATCGGTTCCCTATGGAGTATCGGCTCGGATCCCGGAGTCCTGAGCGGTCGCGGCGCCGGTCACAAGGGTACCGGCGGGGTGGTGCTGTCGCAGTGGCGGACGGGGCGTCATTCCGGGCGCAACGTTGGAAACAGGATCACGTCGCGGATGGTGTGGACGTCGGCGAGCAGCATGACGAGGCGGTCCACCCCGATGCCCAGCCCACCGGTCGGGGGCATGCCGAGCTCCATCGCGCGCAGGTAGTCCTCGTCGACCACCATGGCCTCCTCGTCGCCGGCGGCCTTTGCCCTGGCCTGCGCCTCGAAGCGCTCGCGCTGGTCGACCGGGTCGGTCAGCTCCGTGAAGGCGTTGGCCAGCTCGCGGCCGGTGGCGATCAGCTCGAAGCGCTCGGTCACGTGTGGGTCGCTGCGGTGGCGGCGCGCCAGCGGGCTGACCTCGATCGGGTAGTCCATGACGAAGGTCGGCTCCCACAGGGTGTGCTCGACGAGGTGCTCGTACAGCTCCAGGATCAGCTTGCCGGCGCCCCACGCCTCGTCGGCGTGAACGCCGTGCTTGGCGCACAGTGACCGGATGTCGGCCAGCGGCGTGCGGTAGGTCAGGCCGGGCTCCCCCGTGGCCTCCTTCACAAGGTCGAGCAGCGGACGCCGTGCCCACTCGCCGCCCAGATCGATCTCGCGGCCGTCGTAGGTGAGCACCAGCGTCCCGACCGCCTCACGCGCGGCGCGTTGCACCAGCGCCTGCGTCAGCGCCATGACGTCGTGGTAGTCGGCGTACGCCTCGTAGGACTCCAGCATCGTGAACTCAGGGTTGTGCCGGGTCGACAGGCCCTCGTTGCGGAACACCCGACCGATCTCGTAGACGCGGGGCATGCCGCCGGCGACGAGCCGCTTCAGATGCAGCTCCTCGGCGATGCGCAGGAACAGCTGCAGGTCCAGCGCCTCGTGGTGCGTGACGAACGGCCGCGCCAGCGCTCCCCCTGGCAGGTGGTGCAGCATCGGCGTCTCGACCTCGACGTAGCCGCGGTCGTCGAGCTCGGCGCGCAGCGCCCGGATGACCTTCGAACGGATGGTGAAGGCCCGCCGCGACTCGGCGTTGACGGTCAGGTCGACCTCGCGCTGGCGGAAGCGGGTCTCGGTGTCGCGCAGACCGTGCCACTTGTCCGGCAGCGGCCGCAGCGACTTGCCGATGAGGGTGACGGCGTCGGCCCTCACCGACAGCTCGCCGCGCTTGGAGCGGATGACCACGCCCTCGGCCGCCACCCAATCACCGACATCGAGGTCCGCCACCCGTGCGATGCCGTCGGCGCCGAGGCTGTCGACGGCCGCCATGACCTGCAGGTCCGTGTCGGCCTCGCGCAGCACCAGGAAGTACAGCTTGCCGTGACCGCGGCGCAGGACCAGGCGGCCGCCGACGGCGACTCGGTCGGCGGTCTCCTCGCCGGCCTCGAGCCGGCCCTCGTACCGCCCGGCCACGTCGGCCAGGGCGTGGGTCACCACCACGCCTGCGGGGTACGGATCGACACCCTCGGCGCGCAGCCGCTCCAGCTTGCGGCGGCGCTCGGCGACGATCTCGGACAGGCGCGACTGCTGGTCGTCGTCGGAATGCTCGGCCATGGCGGTGCAGGCTAGTGGTCTGCCCGACCGGCCACGTTCGCCGCCCCATGCAGGTGGAGAGAACCGTGCCGGTACGCATGTTGACAACCCTGGAGGACCCGATGGCCAAGAAGGACACCTCGCCCGCGAAGACGGCCGCCAAGGGCGCAGCGGTGTACTACGGCGTCAAGAAGCTGCTCAAGGGGGTCTTCCTGGCCGGCGCGGTCGCGGCGGTCGCCAAGGTGCTGCGCGGCAACAAGGCGACGTAGCGCGTCAGCCGCCGCGCTCGCGTTCCGCGCTGAGCACGCCCCGGACCGCGCGCAGCGTCTGCTCGTCGTCGATCTCGCGCGGTTCGTCGGTCTGCGGCAAGCCGGGAAGCAGCTCCGGCGACACCTCCGCCCGCCACGCGGTCGTTCCGTCGGCGAGCACCTCGCCGACGCGTACCACGTTCCCGGCCGGGACCAGGACCACGTCACCCTGCCCGGCGTGTCCTTCGTGCACCCACACGGCCACGTCATGCTCCTTCGTCGACGACGGTGTCTGCCTTTCCCCGGCAGCCGTCGCCGAACCGTGTCAGGCGGCGTTGCGCTCCCAGATCGCGCGCAGACCCTTGAGCGTCAGCCACGGGTCGTGGTGCGTCAGGGTCCGGCAGGCCTCGAGGACCGACGGGGCGAGACCACCCGTGGCCACGACGACCGGGTCGGTGTCGAACTGCGAGCCGATCTCGGTCACGATGCGGTCCACCGCGCCTGAGAACCCGTACACGGCGCCGACGCGCATCGCCTCGATCGTGCTGCGCCCGATGGCCTCACGCGGTGCAGCCAGCTCGATGCGCGGCAGCTGTGCGCCCCGCAGCGACAGCGCGCGCATCGACGTCGCCACACCTGGCGCGATGGCGCCGCCCAGAAAGGCGCCGTCGTCGCTGTACACGTCGAAGCTGGTGGCGGTGCCGAAGTCGACGACGATCCCGGGACCGCCGTACTCGCTGTGTGCCGCAAGGGCGTTGACCACGCGGTCGGCGCCCACCTCGCGCGGGTTGTCCACGCGCATCTCCATGCCGGTCTTGACGTCCGGTCCGATGATCACCGGGGGGAAGTGGAAGTACTTGTGCGTCATCACCCGCAGCATCTCGGTGACCACGGGCACCACCGACGAGACGATGACGCCGTGCACGTTCCGGCTGAACGACAGATCCGCGAAGGCCATGAGCCCTCCGAACATCAGCGCCAGCTCGTCCGGCGTGCGATCCGGATCCGTCGAGATCCGCCAGTGGTGGTCCATGTCGGAGCCGTTGAAGACCCCGATGACGGTCTGCGAGTTGCCGACGTCCACTGCCAGCAGCATCTAGCGCTCCTCCCAGTCAAGACCGATGTCCAGCGCCCGCACGGAGTGGGTCAGCGCTCCGACCGCGACGGCGTCCACGCCCGTCTGGGCGATCTGCCGCACCGTGTCGAGCGTCACGTTGCCGCTGGCTTCCACGAACACCTCGCGCCCCGCGCCCCGGCAGCGTTGCACCGCGCGGGTCATCTCGGGGATGGCGAAGTTGTCCAGCAGCACCGCCGTCGCTCCCGCGCCGAGGGCCTGGTCGAGCTGCTCGAGGTCGTCGACCTCGACTTGCACCGGCAGCCCGCCGGCGGCCGCGAGCGCCTGCGCCGTTGCGGGCCCGACGCCGCCGGCGGCGGCAACGTGGTTGTCTTTGACCAGCAGCCCGTCGGAGAGACTGAACCGGTGGTTCGTGCCGCCGCCGGCCGCGACGGCGGCCTTCTGCGCGGCCCGTAGGCCAGGCAGGGTCTTGCGGGTGTCGCGGACCAGGCAGGCGGTGCCGGCGACTGCAGCGACGTAGTCCGCGGTGGCCGTCGCCACCCCGCACAGGTGGGTGAGCAGGTTCAACGCCGTGCGCTCTGCCGCCAGGATGGACCGCGCCGGCCCGGAGACCCGCGCCAACGTCACGCCCGGCCCCACCCGGTCGCCGTCGGCCACAGCCGCCTCGAAGCGCAGGGCGGAGTCGACCGCGTCGACGGCGGCGGCGGCGGTGCCAAGTCCGGCGGCCACGCCCTTGCCGCGGGCGACGAACCGCGCGGCGGCGGTGGCCTCGGCGGGGACCGTCGCGGCGGCTGTTGCATCGCCGCCGGCGAGGTCTTCGTGCAGAGCGAGGGCGATGAGCTGAGCCGTCGTGGGGTCCACGCTCATCCAGCCGGCTCCTCGCCGAGCACCTGCGCCACCGCGTGGGCGGCCTCGGCATCCAGACCCGCCCGTCGCGCGTAGCGCAACGTCAGCCGCGCCAGGGCGAGGTAGGCGTCCACCGCCTCGGGAAGGTCGGTGCGCAGCTCGTCGACGTGGCGCTGCACGGTGCCGGCGTCCCCACGCCGCACCGGACCCGTCAGCGCAGCGGCGCCGGCCTGGGCGGCGTTGCCCGCGCTGGTGGTGGCGATCGGTCCGAGGAACGGCGACGGGTCGTCCACGCCGGCGCCCAGCAGCAGGTCGCGTGCAAGCGTAACGACCGTCGTGGTGGCATTGCTGCCGACGGCGATGCCCGCGTGATACAGCCCGCGATTGCGTGCAGCGACAGTCACAGGGCGGCCACCCAGGTCCGTGACGAGCACACGGGCCCAGCCCAGGTCGGCCTCGGCAGCGGTCACCGCCCACGAGCACCCCTTCAACGCCGCCAGCCCGGCCTCGGGGTCGGGGAACGTCTGCGCCGGATGGCATGCGGCGACCGCGGCGCCGGCCAGGCGGGCGGGGCGCAGCACGTCCGGGCCGTGGCTGCCGGCGACGTGGATCCAACGGCTGCCCTCGGCGACGGCGTCGACCTTGGCGGCGAAGGCCGCCACCTCGGCGATCGCGTCGTCGGGGACGGCGACGACGACCAGCTCCGCCTCGGCTGCCCGCGCGACGGTGGTCGGCTG
>DATLGM010000251.1:0-2779 GCA_035540515.1 Egibacteraceae bacterium
ATCACGGCGAGCGCCCCCCAGTCGACGCCGGCGCCCGGCGTGAACGGGTTGAACGCCTCGGACAGCGACTCGAAGTACGGTCGGAGCGGGAATGCCGCCGACACCTGCCGCAGCCAGTCGGGCAGCTCGCCGGCGGTGAACAGCCCTGAGATGAAGGCCAGCGGGATCAGGATGCCGTTGGTGACGGCGCTGACGGCCTCGGCTATGGACACCAGGGCGGCCACGGCCAGGCCGAGCGCCGCCAGGCACGCCAGGCCGACGATCAGCGTCAGCAGCGCCGCGGGTGCCTTGCTCCACACGATCTGCACGCCGTACAGCGCGACGCCGACGACCACGACGAGCGCGACGCTGACCAGCCCGACCATGCAGATGAAGATCAGCCGGCCCGCCAGATACCCCCAGGCCGGCAGCGGGGTGCCGCGCAGCCGTTTGAGGATCCCCTGGTCACGTTCGGTGGCGACCATGATCGCCAGCGTCCCGAACGCGGCGATCGCGGTGCCGAACACGGCCATCGCCGGGGTCAGGAACTGCGCCAGCCGCAGCCCCGACGACGGGTCGATGACGGGGTTGCCCGACACCAGCCCGATCAGGACCAGGAACATCAACGGAAAGATCAGCGTGAAGAACGCCGCGATCGGCGTGCGCCAGTAGCCGGTGTTGGCGTACCGCACCTGCTGCCACAGCAGCGCGGCGACCGACGGGCGCCCGACCACCTGCACCGTCTCGCCGACGGGGGTCATCGTGGCCCTGCCTGGTCGCGTGTCAGCTGCAGGTAGATGTCGTCGAGCGTCGGACGCGACACGGTCAGGCTCGACAGGTCGACGTGGTGCTCGGCGGCCCAGGCGGTCAGCCGCTGCAGGTCGCGGGTCGGGTCGTCGGAGGCGACCTCCAAGCGCTCGCCGGGGCGGGGCGTGTGCCCGTCCAACGCGGGCGGGGTGACGCCCGGCGGAACGCTCAGGCTGATGACCGAGCCCGCGGCGCGCCGGCGCAGCGCCTCGGGCGTGTCGAGCGCGACCAGCCGCCCGCGGACGATGACCGCGACGCGGTCAGCCAGGTGCTGCGCCTCGTCCATGTAGTGGGTCGTCAGCAGGATGGTCTTGCCGAGCGCGCGCAGCCCCTCGATGACGCTCCAGGCGTTACGGCGTGCCGAGGGATCGAATCCGGTGGTCGGCTCATCGAGGAACATCAGGTCGGGGTCGCCGACCAGCCCCAGCGCGAGGTCCAGGCGTCGGCGCTGTCCCCCGGACAGGGTCTTGACGCGGGCGTCGCGCTTCTCGGTCAGGCCGACCAGCGCGATGACCTCGTCGACGTCGCGCCGGCGCGGGTACATGCCGCGGTGCAACGCGCACAGCTCGGCGACGCTGAAGTCCTCGTCGAACCCGGCCTCCTGCAGCACGATGCCGATGCGCTCGCGGAACGCGCGGCCGCCCGTCTCCGGATCGAAGCCGAGGACCGACACGTTGCCCGAGGTGCGGCGCCGGTGCCCCTCGAGGATCTCCACGGTGGTGGTCTTGCCCGCGCCGTTGGGCCCCAGCAGGGCGAGGACCTCGCCCTGCTCGATGGTCAGGTCAAGCCCGTCGACGGCGACGGTGTCACCGTAGGACTTGCGCAGCTGCTCGATGACGACGACGGACATGGCAAGGACACCTCACGGAAAAGGCCGAGGTGGGCGGCGGATGTCGTCGATCCTGTCCGGCGTGGCCGGTGAAGGCAAGAATCGGGCGCCTCGGGCCAGCGGCCGGGGCGCGATTCGGGCGATCGACGTCAGGCCGGCGCGGGCGCCCCGACGTCGACCATCCACGGGACGCCGAACCGGTCGTTGCACATGCCGAACAGCGGGGACCAGAAGGTCTCGGCCAGCGGCATGGTCACCTCGCCACCGTCGGCGAGGGCGTTGAAGACGCGTTCGGCCTCGGACGGGTCGTCGGCGCTGAGGCTGATGGCCATCCCCTTCATGGGTCCGCCGTCGCCGGTCGGGTCGTCCGAGCCCATCAGCACGTTGTCGCCGAAGGTCAGCGCCGCGTGCATCAGGTAGTCGCCCGGCTCGCCGGGCCACTGCCCCTCGGGAGCGTCCGAGGCCGGCATCATCTCGAGCTTGCCGCCGAAGATCTCCTCGTAGCGGGTGAACGCCTGGCGGCAGGTGCCGCTGAAGAACAGGTACGGGTGAACAGCCATCAGTGCCTCCGCCTCGGTTGGTCAGCTTCCCTCACTATGACGCTACGGCGGCGCACAACTCATCGGTCGCCCCCGAGAAGCTGACGGTCGCCGCACCGCCGATCCCCAGACCTCGGCCCCTACCCTTACCCACATGCGGTTAGACGACGTCATGGCAGTCATCGACGCCCTCGAGAAGGCCGAGGTGCGCTATGCCGTCTTCGGGGCGATGGCCATGGCGGCTCACGGCCTGGAGCGGGCAACCCGAGATCTGGGTCTGTTCGTGGCGGTCGACGAGGACAACATCGCGCGTCTTCGTCAGGCGCTCGGCACCGTGTTCGACGACCCGGAGCTCCAGGAGATCACCGCTGACGATCTTGCCGGCGAGTACCCAGTCATCCAGTACGGCCCAGCCGACGCGGACTACACGATCGACATCGTGGGTCGCCTGGGAGATGCGTTCGCTTTCGACGATCTGGAGATCCTCACCACATCGGTTGGTACGAGCACCCTGCGTGTTGTCAGCCCCGCGACGCTGTACCTCATGAAGCACGACACGGTCCGACCGCGCGATCGCGACGACGCCGCGCGTCTCCGGCGGGCCTTCGACGTGGGAGAGTGACCG
>DATLGM010000252.1:0-4896 GCA_035540515.1 Egibacteraceae bacterium
CAAGAACCAGGGCACCGACCTGGAGTTCACGACGCTGAGCGTGCCCAGCGACAGCGAGACGGCAGGGATCGCGCAGGCCGGCAAGGGCAAGGGCGCCGGCAAGGGCAAGGGCAAGGCGGGTGGGAGCACCCCGCCGGCGCCCCCGGTCGCGCAGGAGCGGACCTTCGCGGTCGCCGGCTCCTACGACAACGGGATGCACATCATCGACGTGACCGACCCGACCAACCCTGTGCTGACCGGCCGGTACGACTGCGGCATCTCGCAGGGTGACGTCCAGGTCTTCAAGCGCGACGGCCGCACCTACGCGACCTACACCGCCGACGCGGTCTACACCGTCCACGAGGACTCCCAGTGCGTGAAGGACGCCAAGGCGATGGGCCTGTGGGAGGGCGCGCCGGTCGGCGACCTGGCCATCGACGTCTTCGGTGACTACGGCAAGGCGGGCATCGGCACGTACATCGCCGACATCACCGACCCCGCCAACCCGGTGACCGTTTCCTACGTCGCCACGGCCAAGGGCTCGCACAACCAGACGGTGCACCCCAGCGGCCTGTACCTGTACGAGTCGAACTCGGAGCTGTACACCACCGCCGCCGACGCCGGCATCGAGGTGTTCGACATCAGCGACTTCGCCAACCCCAAGCGGGTCGCGAAGCTGTCGCTGCCGCCGACGCCGGGTCTCGGCAGCGAATCGCACGACCTGACGTTCAACACCGAGGGCACCCGCGCCTACTCCGCGGCGCTGTCGCAGACCGTGGTGATCAACACCGAGGACCCGGCCAACCCCTCGATCATCAGCGTGATCATCGACCCGACGATCAACGTCCACCACCAGTCCGACCCGGCGACCCTGACCGACAAGACCACCGGGCAGACCCGCGACTTCCTGTTCATCGAGGACGAGGTCGCCGGCGCCCTGGGTACCGGCCAGTGCCCCAACGGCGGCGTGCACGTCTACGACATCACCGGCCCGCTGGAGAACGCCCCGGTGAAGGTCGGCTACTGGAACATCGACGAGATCCGCCAGACCGACAAGGGCATCACGAACACCGGCACGCAGCTGCCGTTCGGCCCGCTGGACATGCACAGCTGCACCGCCCACGTCTTCGAGATCCACGAGGACGAGGCGCTGATGACCATCGCCTACTACAACGGCGGCGTCCGGGTCGTGGACCTGTCGGGCATCGTGGGCGTGGCGCTGGGCAAGACCGGCGTGGGGATGTCCCAGCTCGGCTTCTACCGGTTCCCCGACTCCAACACCTGGGCCGTCAAGGCGCCGCACGTCAGCCGCGACGGGTTCTACCTGTTCGGCAACGACCAGGCCCGCGGGTTCGACGTGTACCGCTACGAGCCCTCCGCCCAGCCGCAGGCCACCGGCCAGTGGCTGACGCCCCAGCAGCTGTCGCTGCGCAGCGGAGCGCTGCCCAAGGTCGAGCTCTCGGCGGAGACGGCCCCCTACTGCCTGCTCCGCAACCTGTAGCACGCGGCGGCGTGACGGACGGCCGGGAGGGGTACGACCCACCCGGCCGTCTTGTCATGGGAGGGGAATCGCTCGTGCGCGCGCTGCTGGTGGCATTGATCTCGTTGGCGGTGGTGGCAACGCCGGCCTCGGCGTCGCAGGCGCCGCCAGTGACCGAGGGCACGCGGTCGGTGCTGTTCGTCGGCAACAACTGGGACGGCACCGCCGACGTCATCGACCCGCACACGTTCGAGCGTCTGAAGCGGATCAACGTGATCCCCGACATCGACGAGCGGATGGCCGAGATCCGGTCGGATCCCGAGCGCCTTGCCTTCTACCTGGCGATCCAGCAGTTCCTCGGCGAGGGCAACGACCAGTACGTCGACGACATGTTCAGCTCCCACGACGGTCGGTTCATGTACGTGTCCCGACCATCGTTGGCCGATGTCGTCGCGATCGACCTGGCGACCGGTGACATCGCATGGCGCTTTGCGATGGAGGGGCAGCGGTCCGACCACATGGCGATCTCTCCGGACGGCAGCCGGCTGCTCGTCTCCGATTCGACCGAGCGCAAGGTCCACGAGCTGGACACAGCGACCGGAGAGAAGGTGGGCGAGTTCGCGTCGGGCGACACCCCGCACGAGAACAACTACTCCAAGGATGGCTCGAAGGTCTTTCACGCCAGCATCGGCATGGTCTACACCCCGCTGGACCGCCCGGCGCTGGACACAACGAAGGGCGACCGCTGGTTCCAGGTCGTCGACGCCTCGACCAACGAGGTCGTCAAGCGGCTGGACATCGGAGAGATCCTCGCCGAGCACGGTCACGAGGACTTCAGCTCGGCTGTTCGGCCCATGGCCCTCAGCCCTGACGAGAAGATCGTGTACCTGCAGCTGTCGTTCTTCCACGGCTTCGTGGTGTTCGACCTCGTCGAGGACAAGCCGATCAGGATCGTCGACCTGCCCAACCTCAAGCCGGAGCAACAGCGAGAGGAATACGTCTTGGACTCGGCGCATCACGGCATCGCGCTGAACCCCGACGGGACCAAGCTGTGCGTGGCGGGGACGATGTCGGACTACGCCGCGATCGTCGACACCAAGACCTACACGCCGACCCTGCACAAGGGCGTCACCAAGCCCTACTGGTCGACCAACAGCGCCGACGGCAAGTACTGCTTCGTCTCGGCGAGCAAGGACGACCAGGTCGTGGTGATCGACTACGCGACCGAGAAGGTCGTCGCGCGCATCGACGTGGGCACGCACCCCCAACGCATGCGCATGGCGGTCGTGCGCTCGGAGTACCTCGCCGGTGACGACCGCGACGACAACGACGAGCAGTCGCCCCGCAGAGACGACGAAGAGGCGGTGGCCGACGCGGCGACGCAGCCGCCGGTGCTTCCCGCGACCGGCGGGGGGCTGCTGTGGCCGGCGCTCGGGCTGCTGGTGGCCGGCGTGGTCGTGCGCCGAGCGCGCCGGGGGGCGTGACAAACCGGGCGAACGGGTACAACGCCGCGCGGCCATCACCTACGGGGGTCGAAACCACCATGCGCAAGGTCGTCATCGTCGTGTCATTGCTCGCCGCCGCGCTCGCGCTGCCGGCGGGCGCCGGCGCGGCGCCACAGGAAGCAAAGACCACCAAGGGCGTCACGGAGCCCAACTTCCCCGATCAGGTCGTCGAGCAGTACGAGGTGCCCACCGAGCACGGGACGATGGTCGGGTGGGTCTCGCGGCCCGACCCCGACGCCTACCCGGAGCTGTACGCCCAGGGGCAGGGCACCGAGGGACCGGGCGTCCCGACCGTCCTGGTGCTGTCGCCGTACAACTCGATCTACCACCCGGTCCACGCCGCCCCGCCGACGCTGGCGCGCGCCGAGCAGGCCTACTTCACCCAGCGGGGATACGCGTACGCACAGTTCGACGTGGTGGGCACCCGGGAGTCCGGCGGCTGCTACGACTACGGCGGCATCCGCGAACGTGAGACCGGCGCCGCCGTCATCGACTTCCTGGGCAGTCGCGACTGGTCCAACGGCAACGTCGGGATGATCGGCGGCTCGTACGACGGCACGACCCAGATCGCCGCGGCCATCGAGCAGCCCGAGCACCTCAAGGCCATCGTCCCGCAGGTCGCGATCGACCGCTGGTACGACTACGCCTTCGGGGGCGGCGTCCGCTACTTCCTCAACTCCGAGGATCCCTCGGACGAGGGCTTTGACACGCCGTTCGCCTTCGACTTCGGGTTCGCTCTCATCCCGCCGACCTCCGACGACGCGCCCCGCAACCTCGAGGTGCTCGCCGAGCGGATCGACCCGTGCGACCGGTTGCTGCACACCGAACGGGCCTACGAGCCCGACCCTGTGTACGACGAGTTCTGGGACGAGCGCGACTACCGGCGGTCGGCGGACAAGGTCGAGGCGGCCGTGCTGCTCGAGGGCGGCTGGCTGGACCACAACGTCAAGCACTGGGGGACGACGCGCTTCTACGAGGCGCTCCCGGACGACCACCCAAAGAAGATGGTCATCGGACAGTGGGCGCACGCCGGATCGCAGTTCGACGACGCCGTGGACATCCGCCACGCCTTTTTCGACCAGTGGCTGCTGGGCATCGACACCGGTGTGATGGACCTGCCCCAGGTGGACACGCAGACGAACACGGGCACGCGCTACCAGCACGAGGACTGGCCGCCGCCGGGCACGCGGCGCGTCAATGTGCCGCTGACCCTGGCGCCGTCGGAGCGCGACCTGGGTCTGGCCGATGCCGAGGAGCCGTCCTACGTCGGCGACCAGACGGTGACCGAGGAGATGGCGCTCGAGGGTCAGTGCAACGGCCGTTGCCTGGTCTTCATCACCGACCCGCTGGCGGAGCCGATCCGGATCAGCGGAGGCCCGCTGCTGCGGCTCACCGCCACCTCGGACAAGCCGTCGACGCACTACACCCCCGTGCTGTTCACCGAGACGGCCGACGGTGAGCGGCGGATCATCACCCGTGGGTTCCTCAACGCCAAGAACCATCAGAGCCTGCGCGCCTCAACACCGCTGACGCCCGGAGAGGAATACCGGGCGCCGGTCGACATCTGGGACGTCGACTACGAGATTCCCGCCGGCGACCGCCTCGGTGTGGCCGTGCTGTCGTCGAACATCGTGTGGGCGCTGCCCGACGACGACACCGTGCCCCAGGGCGGGCCTGCGACGAACACCCTGACGCTGGGCGGCGAGTCTTACCTGCAGCTGCCGCTGTCGGTCGGCGCCGACAGCCTGACGCCGGCCGAAGGTGGTGGCGGCGGTGGTGGCGGCGGCGGCACCCCTGACCCGGACGGCGGCGGAGGCGGTGTCGGCGAGGAAGGCGACGTGGTCGAAGGAGGCGGCGCGCCGACGTTGCCGGCGACCGGCGGCGGCGCCGGCCTGCTGGCCGTCCTCGGGTTGGGGCTCGGGGCGCTCACCC
>DATLGM010000253.1:0-4853 GCA_035540515.1 Egibacteraceae bacterium
GTAACGACCCGTCGGAGTACTCACTCGCGCTGCGAGGCGCCGGGCCGTGCCCCCAGGCGACGTGGTCGTCCGGCACCGGTACCGGCAGCGGCCCGGCGCCTCGCAGCGCGAGTGAGTACTCCGACGGGTCGTTACCGTCGAGGTCGCCTATGGCGTCCTCCACCGTCACGAAGTTCGGCAAGTCGTGGATGTCGTCGTAGAGGGCGGTCATCGAGTGGAACGACCCCCGGCCGGGCTGCACTCGCGGCGCTGACCCGAGGATGGCGTCCAGCGTCTCCGCCGACGGCGTCATCAGAGACTCCGAACGGTAGTCCCAAACGCCCCGCGCGCCGCCGTGCGTCGGCTTGGGCGCCGTCGGGTTGACACCGAGGTCTCTGCGGTAGCCCAGCGCCAGTGTCCGCTGACGCGTCTGCGGCAGGCCATACGACGCGGAATTGAGCACGCCCGCCCACCACGAGTAGCGATCGTTCACGCTCGCCAACGCACCGGCGAACTCCGACCGGCCCGCGACGCCGGCGACGTTCTCCATGACGAAGAAACGCGGTGTCAGCTCGCGCACCAGCCTGAAGAACTCCCCGAGCAGGAGGTTGCGGGCGTCGTTCGACTGGCGGAGCCCGGCCGCCGACCACCCCTGGCACGGCGGACAGCCGAGGAGCGCGGTGACGTCCCGACCATCAGCAGCGTCGACCACGCGCTCGCCGGTTAGCTCGCGGACGTCGCCGTCGTCGTAGAGCACGTCCTCACCGAGGTTGTCCTTAGCCGCCTGCTTCGCGAGCGGATCGACGTCGTTGAGGAGAATGATGTCTCCGCCGAGGACCTCGACGAAGCCGGCGGCCACCGACCCGACACCGGCGAACACCTCGACGACGCCCGGCGCCACGGAGGGCGACGGGCGCGGCTGCGTTGTCGGCGCGCCGGGAACGGCGCCCGCGGTTCTCGCGCGCGTCATGCTGCGATTATGCGCACGGGGTGCCCGGTCTCCGGCACCGGGCTCCGAAGCGCCGGTCGTGCGTGACGCGGCCAGGGCCAGCGGCACCCCGGCTGTCGCAGCCACACAGCCCGCGCGATGCGATTGCCGTGGCAGCGTTAGATCCCGGTCGGCGCACCCGTACCGTTCACGGGGTGCGTTTGGCGGCGTCGAAGTTGACGCCTACTCGTAGGCCGATCGCGCCGGAGGGTCACAGGTATTCGAGATGGCATCCGACGGTAGTCGAGTCTCATTGGCGATCGTGATCCCCGCGTACAACGAGGAACGGTGGCTGCCCGCGACGGTCACCAGGCTGCAGGAGTCGTTGCGGCACCTGTCCATCGACGACGCGGAGGTGGAGATCGCCGTGGTGGACAACGCGAGCGACGACTCCACAGCAGCGGTGGCAACCAAGTTGGGTTGTCGAGTGGTGCGCGAACCGGTGCGCGGCATAGCGCGGGCACGAAACGCCGGCGCGCGGGCGACGGCGGCCCAGACGCTGTTCTTTGTGGACGCGGACACCATCCTCCCCCTCGAGGCTGTCGCAAAGGTGTGCGAGGTGATGCGGTCGGGCAGCTACGCGGGTGGTGCGTTCATCGCCGACTACCAACCTGAGAAGCGGATGTTGCGGCTGTACCACGAGGCTTGGGCCCGGTATGCCGCCAAGCGGAACATGACGCAGGGAGTCGCGCAGTTCTGCGACCGCGAGTTCTTCACGCGCCTGGGCGGCTACGACACGTCCCTGCACATGGGGGAGGACAACGACTTCTTCTGGCGCCTTACAGCCGCTGCCGCGGACAGGGGACTCGGCGTGTACGTCGACCCCGTACTGCGCGTACTGCCGTCGACGCGTCGGCTCGACCAGTGGCCGGTTTGGCGCACGCTGCTGTGGACGAACCCGTGGACGATCAAGCTTTTCCGCCGCTCGTCGCGCTTCTGGCGCCACTGGTACGGCGACCGCACGCCGCGGTGACGTCATAGCACCCCGATTGCGGACAGTTCCGCAACGCAGTCCCTGAGGAACCGGGCACTGTGCGACCTCGCGTCCTCCGCCGCTGCCCCGTACGCAGCGCGGTCGTCCAGCGACGCCACCGCGGTCACCCAGTCGTCCGCGTGAAGCGTCGGCAGCAGCAGCGCCGACGACCCCGCCGCTTCCCTCAGTCCGCCGATGTCGTGGACGACGGCTGGCACCCCGCGCAGCCCGAAGTCCACGACGACCCGCCCGAAGCCTTCCGGCGCGGCTGACGGCACGAGCAACAATCGGGTCTCTGAGATCAGTCGATCAAGGTCCGGCGACTTCGCGCGGACCTCCACGTTCGACGTCGTTTGTGGCCGCACCGGGTACCACGCCTCTTGAGCCACGAACCGCCGGTCCGCCAGCCGCCGCGCGACCTCGAGGAACACGGCCACGCCCTTGGACGGGATCGGATTCACCATGGTGATCGCGTCAGCGAAGGTCGCGCGCGGTTCGACCGTCGCAGGACGGCGGAACGGCGGGTAGAAGCGGTGGAGCGAAGTGCCAGTAGCGGCGTGTCGCGTGGCGATCCCGGCGACGAAGTCGGAGGTGGCGAGCGCGACGGCAGGCGCGCCGGCCAGAACCTCGAGGCCGGTCGGCGTCACCGAGTGGAGCCACCCGACGACGCGAGTCCTGCCAGCAAGGGCGGCGCTGATTTCGGCGCTGCCCTCCTGCGCGGTGACGGCGAGCGTGACGTCGCCTTCGCGCAGGAGACGGTGCATCTGCGACTCGATAGCCGCTTGGGGTACGGCGTGGCACGAGACGCGCCCGAGGGTGTACGTGAGCGTCCTGCGCGCGTCGTCGAACTCGACCGCTGCGCGGTTGTCCTTGAGGGCCTCAAGCAGCTCGGTGAGGCGGTCAGCGCCGGGTGGGAAGGGGTCCTCGTAGGACCCCAGGTACGACACGGTCCAGCCGGCCTCGGCGAGCGACTCGGCGAGTAGCGCATGGCTGATCTCGGCGCCGCCCAGGAACAGCGGTGGCGGGTACCGGCGCCAAACGAACAGCGCGTGCCCGCCCATTCACGTCGTCGTGAGCAGGGCGTCAAGCTGCTCGCGCGTCGCGTCGGCGCTGCGGTGCCGGATGGCGCGGCCGCCGGCGCGCTCGAACGCCGCACAGTTCCCGTCGTCGTCGTCGACCAGGACGGCGTCGGAGAACGACAGGCCCACCGACTCAAGCGTGGGGCCGAAGAAGGCGGCGGGGTCCTCTGCCTTCAGCACTCCCAGCGACGACGAGCAGAGCACCTCGTCGAACAGCCGCCGTAGGTCGCGCCGCCGCCCGGCGCGCTCGTTGAAGCAGTCCATGTTGTCGGTCGCCAGGGCAACGAACGCGTCGGCGCGTGCGCTGTCTGCGATGCACCCCATGTCACGGTCCAGCGGCATCGCCCCGCAGTCCTCGACCAGCCGCCGGTACAGGAATGAGGTGTTCCATCTCGTCGTCGTGACGGGCATGGAAGCGACCACCGACCGCGACGTGACCGTTCCGCGCATCCACGCGTTGACCAGCTCCGACTGGCGGAACAGGCGCGTGGACAAGGCGGCGAGGCGGCCGTGGAAGGTGTGCGAGGGGTTGTTGAGGATGCTCCACCAGAACCGGTCGCTAGACATGACGCCGTGCCAGTCGAAGAACACGGCGGCCCTCCATATGGGCAGGCGGGGCTGCTGGGCGCCGGACGTGCCGCCGCTGACCTCCGAATCGGGAGCCCGGGGCGCGACCGCGTGTGCGGCGGCGTCAAGCACGAGACGCCTCCTCGACGATGTCGATGGCGTGTTGCCGTAGCGCCGCAGGGTCGCGCTGCGCGTCCAGCGGTACGACGCGCCGGGTGAACACGCGGTCGGACGCGAAGTGCGCCATGAACCCGTCGACGAACCTCGTGTCGTAGTAGACGGTCGGAAAACCCGGCCGGGTGCGCGCGCGGCGCGCAAGCACCGCGGGCGGAACGTCCAGCAGCACTGTCACGTCCGGGATCACCTTCTCGCGGGCGCCGGCGACCAGCTCGACGGCTTCCGCGTATCCGGTGTCCTCGCCAAGCATGCGTGATGTCCCCGCTGGATGCGCCGCGATCGTGTCGACGGACCGGTCCAGGATGACCAAGCCGTCGTCGGCCTCCGTCAGCACTGCAACCCGAGCCGCTCGCCTCGCCTCGACGCGTACGAACATGCGTGTCGCTGCCAACTGCTGTTCCCGCCCCGCGGCGACACTCGGCGGTGCCTCGCCAGGTGCGAGCATCTCCATGTAGCACGGCACGACCAGCGTCGGCGCCGCGCCGCGCGCCGCGGCGATCGCATGCGCGAGAGTCGTCTTGCCGGTCAGAGCCGTCCCCTCGATCGCCAGCACGGTCAGTGGCATCGCGGCAAGGTAGCAAGCACCGCACGAACGTTTCGCGACGCGGCGCATGTGACCGGAGCCACCATGTCCCTGCCAGAGCCCGATGTCCATGGCGTGTGGTCGTTCGGACCGACGCTTCTGGAGAGCCACCGTGAGCATCTCGCCAGGCTCGCGGTCGCGGTGCCGCAGGAAGAACTTGTCACGCGCGCGGTCCCCACGGCAGCCGCGCTGCACGACGCTGAGGAGTGGTTGTCGGTCCGCCGCCGCAGCCGCCGCGGCCGGCCACTGGTCGCCGTCGAGCCTCACGCCGACGACATGGTCCTCTCAGCAGGCGGGTTCGCGCTGACCTGCGGCCGTCCGTTGCACACCGTCACCGTCTTCTCGGAAGGGTCGAGCCTCCATTACGAGTACGACAACGTCGTTCGCGCCGACCGCTCGACAGTGACGCAGTGGCGGCACCGCGAGTCGACCACCGCGAGCGAACTGCTGTCGGCGACGAGCGAGTCACTCGGGTTGGCGGAGGCGCCGGTCGGCTCGGGCATGTCG
>DATLGM010000254.1:0-8588 GCA_035540515.1 Egibacteraceae bacterium
CGGATGGACGCACCGTGACGGCATGAAGACCTACCTCACCTCGCGTCCTGTCCGTCTCTCGGCGTCTGCGCTGCTGGTGGTCGCCGCCGCCGCGTGCGGCGGTGGCGGCAGCGCTGACGCTGCGCCTTCCGCCACGGTGGAGATCCGTGACAACAGCTACGACCCCGCCACGGTGGACGTCACCGCCGGCGAGTCCGTGACGTGGACGAACCGCGACGACGTCCCCCACACGGTGACCTTCTCCGACGGAGGGCCCGACAGCAGCGACCAGCTCGACCACGGCGGGTCGTTCACCGCGACGTTCGCCGAGACGGGGACCTTCGACTACGTCTGTGCCGTCCACCCGGAGATGCAGGCGACGGTGACGGTGAGGCAGTGATCCGGGCACTGGGACTCGCTGTCGGCTTGCTCGTCGCGATGCCCGCCGTCGCTGCCGCGGCCGATCAGCGTGTGGACATCACCGACCGCCTACGACCCGCAGAGGTTGCGGTCGCCGCCGGCGAGACCGTCACCTGGACGAACCACGACCGGCAACGGCATCGCGTCCGTTCGACGGACGCTCCCCAGAGGCTGGACTCGGGCAACCTGGAGCCCGGTGAGAGCTGGGCGCACACGTTCACCGCCGCCGGCGTGTACCGCTACGCCGACGCTCGGGACGATGACAACCGCCGGTACCACGGTGTCGTGACCGTCGCCGGCGGAGATGACGGCGGGGTCCGCGCGACAGGCGGGGCCGGCGACGTGTCCCTGGCCGACGAGACCTTCACGCCTGGCCAGCTTCGGGTGCGCGTCGGTGAGACGGTGACCTGGGTCAACGACGACGACGACGAGCACACCGTCACCGCCATGGACGGTTCGTTTGACAGCGGTGAGCTCGAGCGGGGTGCGCGGTTCACCCACACGTTCGACGCCCCCGCGACCGTCGACTACCTGTGTGCACTGCACGCGGGCATGCGCGGGACCGTCGTCGTCGGCGGCGGATCGCCCGGAGGCGGTGGGCACGCGGGCCGGTCCCCCGCCGAGAAGCCGGCCAAGGACACGCCCGCAGGCACCGATGCGGGCGTGGAGATCCGCGACTTCAGGTTCGCACCCGCCGACCTCAAGGTGCCGTCGGGGACGACGGTCACCTGGCAGCAGACAGGCGACGCGCCCCACACCGTGACCGCTGACGGCGGCGAGTTCGACTCCGGCATCATCGATGCCGGCGGATCGTTCGCCCACACGTTCGACGAGGCGGGCACATATGCCTACCTGTGCTCGTTGCACCCGCAGATGGCTGGGACGGTCACCGTCACCGCCGATGGAGCCGGCAAAGACGCCGCCGCGCGTCCGGCGGTGGTTGCCACGGGAACACCGACGGCAGATGACCCGCTACCGGCCGTTGCCGCGCCGGCCTTGCTGGCCACACCGGCCGCTGCGGCGCAACCGGGACCGACGGCACTGCTTCCGCTGCTCGCCGGCTTGGCACTGTTGAGCGCGGCCGTGGTGTTCGCGGCCTGGCGCATCGAGCGCGCCGTGCGGGCGGTCATCAGTCGGGACGCTCCTCGACCTGCGGACCGACGCCCGGTTCGAACCTGAACCGTGTCTCGTGGCCGTCGGCGGTGAAGCGGACGTCGACCCGGAGTGGTCCCCGGGACCGCACCTCGACCGCAAAGCCGTCGTTGGGGGTGGCGAAAACCAACCGCGCCTCGCGCTCATCGGCGCGCACCCCCACGGTCCCCCCGACGAGCGAGAACGTCTGCGACCCCCCGGGGGCCGGCGACGCCGGATTGTCGGCCGGTGGCGTCTGCCCCGGCGCCGCCGGCGCCGCGGGCGCCGGCACGTCGTCGGGCGGCTGCGCCAACGGTGGCGGATCTGCTACTGCCCCCGCCACGGTGGCGACAGCCGCCCAGCCCAGCGACACCACGACGGCTGTCGCCCCGGCCCAGCCGGCGATCAGGGGCAGGTGGCGGCGCATACCCGAAGTATCGATCACCGCGTACCGTGACGTCTGATGGCGACCGTGGTGGTGGTCGAGGACGACGCACGGCTCCGTGCAGCGCTGGTCCGTGGATTGGTGCAGCTCGGCCACGACGTCGAAGCGGTGGATCGCGGCATGCCGGGGCTGGAGCGGACCGTGGCGGACCCACCGGACGTGGTCGTCCTGGACCTCGGCCTGCCTGACGTCGACGGCAGCGAATGGCTGCGCATGATCCGAGGCGTCAGCCAGGTTCCCGTGATCGTCGCGACCGCGCGGGACGACGAGCGCGAGATCGTCCGCGTGCTCGACCTGGGGGCGGACGACTACATCGTCAAACCGTTCTCGGCGAGTCAGCTCGACGCGCGCGTCCGGGCCGTGCTCAGGCGGGTTGCCGGCGACGAGCACCACTCCGAGCTGCGCGTCGGCGATCTGGCCGTGAACGTCCGCGCCCGCGAAGCGCGGCTGGCGGGCCGCCCGCTGGACCTGACGCGGCTGGAGTTCGACCTCCTGGCGTATCTGGCTGCCCGGCCCGGCGAGGTGGTGTCGCGGCGTCAGCTGCTGAGCGAGGTCTGGCACCAGCCGTGGTCCAGCGGCGAGCGGACCGTGGACGTGCATCTGTCATGGCTGCGACGGAAGCTGGGCGAGACGGCCGCCGAGCCTCGCTACCTGCACACCGTCCGCGGGGTCGGCGTCAAGCTGACGGCGCCCGCATGAGGCGTCAGCTCGCATTGGGCGCCGCCGCGCTGACGATCACCGTGGCGCTCGCCTTCCTCGTGCCGCTCGGAGTGCTGGTGCGGACCCTGGTCGCCGAGCGCGCGGTCGCCCGCGCTGACCTGACCGCCCGGTCGATCGCCCCGGTGATCGCCGTCAGCGACGACGCAGCGGCGGTGGCCGACGCGGTCGCCGCGTTGAGTCGCCGGGACGCGCAGGTCGCCGTTCAGCTCGAAGGGGGGCGCGTCATCGGCCGACCCGCTCCACCAGATGACGTCGTGTCCACCGCGGCGGCCGGCAGGGCCTTCGTCCACCGTGACGACCGCGGGGCGACGGCGGTCGTGCCGGTCGAGGGCGCCGCGGCCTCCGCGGTCATCACCGTGTTCGTCCCTGGCGACGAGCTCACCCGCGGAGTTGGACGAGCCTGGGGAATGCTCGCCCTGCTCGGCGTCGCGCTGGTCGTGGTGGCGGTGCTCCTCGCGGACCGTTTCGGCCGTCGGATCGTGCGACCCGTCCGTGACCTGGCGGAGGCGTCACGTCGACTGGGCGCCGGCGACCTCGACGCCCGGGTTGCGCCGGCCGGTCCACCCGAGATCGCCGAGGTCGGCCAAGTGACGAATCGACTCGCCGAGAGGATCGTCGAGCTCCTGACGGCCGAGCGCGAGCTGGTCGCCGACGTGTCGCATCGGCTGCGAACCCCACTGGCGGTGTTGCGGCTGGACGCCGAGCAGCTGCCGCCCGGCCCGGCCACCGAGCGGGTCCGAGAGGACCTCGACGTCCTGGAGCACGACCTGACAATGGTTATCCAGCAGGCGCGGCGTGGCTTCCGTGGACCCGCCTCCACGATCGACCTCGTCGGGTTGGTGCGTGACCGCGCCGCGTTCTGGTCGGCGCTGGCCGAGGAACAGCAACGGCCCTGGTCGGTCACCGTGCCCGACCGGCCACTCACCGTCGCATCAGACCGGGAAGAACTGGCGGCCGCCCTTGACGCGGTGCTCGGCAACGTCTTCACGCACACGGACGAGCCTGCAGGCTGCCGGATCAGTCTGCTCGCGATCAATGACGAGGCGGTGCTCACGGTGGCCGACGACGGTCCCGGGTTCGTTCAGGGCGCGCCGGCGCGAGGCAGCAGCGGTGCCGGCTCCACCGGTCTCGGGTTGGACATCGCCCGGCGCGTCGCCGAGAGCGCGGGCGGCCGCCTGGCCGTCGAGAACGCCCCGGGCGGCGGCGCCCGCGTCACCCTGACGTTCCCCTTGGCCGGGCCTACTTGAGCGCGCTCTCCCCCTGGGCGCTACGGCCTGCGGCCTACTTGAGCGCCTCTTGCATCCCGCGCAGCTCGCGCTTGAGGTCGGCGATCTCGTCGCGCAGTCGGGCCGCGTACTCGAACCGCAGGTCCGCGGCGGCCTCGTTCATCTCGTCCGACAACGACTGGATGAGCTTGGCGAGGTCCTCTTGCGGCAGCTCGCTGACGTCGGGCAAGCCGTCGGGCTGCCCACCGCGCCGGCGCTTGCCGCGCAGCTTCGGCACCGCGGCCTGGTACGGCGTCCCGGCCTCGGCGGCACGGGCCATCTGGATGATGTCGCCGACCTTCTTGCGGATCGACTGCGGGTCGATGCCGTGCTCGGCGTTGTATTCCAGCTGCAGCTTGCGCCGGCGGTTGGTCTCGTTGATCGCCCGCTGCATCGAGTCCGTGAGGTTGTCGGCGTACATGACGACCTGGCCGTTGACGTTTCGCGCCGCCCGGCCGATCGTTTGGATCAGCGACGTCTCCGAGCGCAGGAACCCTTCCTTGTCGGCGTCGAGGATCGTCACCAGCGACACCTCGGGCAGGTCCAGGCCTTCGCGCAGCAGGTTGATGCCGACCAACGCGTCGAACTCGCCCAGGCGCAGCTCGCGGAGGATCTCGATGCGCTGGACGGTGTCGATGTTGGAGTGCAGGTAGCGGACTCGGACACCCGACTCGAGCAGGTAGTCGGTGAGGTCCTCGGCCATCTTCTTGGTCAGCGTCGTGACCAGAACCCGCTCGTCGGCCTCGGCGCGCTGGCGGATCTCGGCGATGAGGTCGTCGATCTGTCCCTTCGTGGGCTTGACGATGACCTCGGGATCGACCAGCCCGGTGGGGCGGATGACCTGCTCGACAACGGTGGTCGCGACGCGCTTCTCGAACGGGCCCGGGGTCGCTGAGACGTGCAGCGTCTGCCCCGTCCTGGCGCGGAACTCCTCGAAGGTCAGCGGACGGTTGTCCAGTGCGCTGGGCAGCCGGAAGCCGTGCTCGACGAGGACCTCCTTGCGCGAGCGGTCGCCCTCGTACATGCCACCGATCTGCGGCACGGTGACGTGCGACTCGTCGATGATGGTCAGGAAGTCCTTCGGGAAGTAGTCCAGCAGCGTGTTGGGTGTCTCCCCCGGTGCCCGACCGTCGATGTGACGGGAGTAGTTCTCGATCCCGGAGCAGAACCCGATCTCGCGCATCATCTCCAGGTCGTAGGTGGTGCGCATCCGCAGTCGCTGGGCCTCCAGCAGCTTGCCCTGCTTCTCGAGCTCCGCCAGCCGGTCGGCCAGCTCCGCTTCGATCGTGCGCACCGCTCGCTGCATGCGGTCCGAGCTCGCGACGTAGTGGGAGTTCGGGAAGATCCCTACTGACTGCTCCTCGGAGACCACCTCGCCGGTCAGCGGGTCCAGCCGCGTGATCCGGTCGACCTGATCACCGAAGAACTCGATGCGAAACGCCAGCTCGCTGTCTGCCGGCATGACTTCCAGCGTGTCGCCGCGGACGCGGAACTTGCCGCGGACGAAGTTCAGGTCGTTGCGCTCGTACTGCAGGTCCACCAACCGGCGCAACGTGGCGTCGAGGCCGGCCTCCTCACCGACCGACACCATGACGACGTGCTTGCGGTACTCCTCCGGCGAGCCGAGGCCGAAGATGCACGACACGCTCGCGACGATGAGCGTGTCCCGGCGCGTCAGCAGCGCCATCGTCGCGCGGTGCCGGAGCCGCTCGACCTCCTCGTTGATCGAGGAGTCTTTCTCGATGTAGGTGTCCGACGACGGGATGTACGCCTCGGGTTGGTAGTAGTCGTAGTAGCTGACGAAGTACTCGACGGCGTTGTTCGGGAAGAACTCGCGGAACTCGTTGGCCAGCTGCGCGGCCAGCGTCTTGTTGGGCGCCATCACCAGGGTCGGCTTCTGGACCGCCTCCACGATCTTTGACGCCGTGAACGTCTTGCCGGACCCCGTGACGCCGAGCAGCACGGTGTCCGCCTCGCCACGCAGGACCGCCTCGGCGACGCCCTCGATCGCCCGGGGCTGGTCCCCGGACGGCTCGAACTCGCTGACGACCTTGAACGCACCCACGGCCGACCATGGTACGGCGGGGGTGCGACATGGCAGGCTGCCCGCCATGGCCGAGGAACAGCCGCTGACCCGCCGTGAGGCCGAGGCGTTGCTGGTCTATGCCGAGGCTACCCACCGCACGGTGACGGGGTTCCGGCGCCGCATCGCCGCCGTCGGCGTGGTGGTCGCCGTGACGTTCGGGGCGATCAGCGGCTGGGCGCTGCTGCAGTGGGGTTCGACCCGCACGCAGATCGCGGCGGTTCCAGACGATCCGCTCATCGAGGGGCTGGGCATCCGAATACCGGACCCGCGGCCGGCGGTGCAGCGGGGCGAGCTGCGCGTGCGGTCGCTGCTGTGGGCGGTCGTCGCGCTCGGATCGGGGGTGGTGGCGCTCCTGGGCTTGGGGCTGTTCCTGCTGGTACGGCCCGCGCCCCTGCCCCGAGCGATGGCAGACCTCCCGGTCACTGCGTCTCGGGCGCCTCCTGGTTGAGCTTGGACCCGAACGCCCGCAGCCGCTCGTCGGTCACCCGTCGCATCGCCTGCGCCAGGAAGGGCCGGACGACCTCGAGCGCGATCGGTCGCAGCTGCTCGAGCGAGGCACTGACGCTCGCGACGTCCTCCGGCGCCACCTGGCCCTCGGCGACAGGCTCGACGATGTGCCGCCCGACGAGGTCGACGAACCGCTGGGCGATGTCGTCCACGTCCGCGCGGACGGCGACCACCAGGTCGTAGATCTCCGCCAGCGGCACACCCGACCTCGCCAGCGCCGACCCCGCCTCGATCATCGTCGGGCTCGGCACCATGAACGCGTTCCCCTCCGGAACGATCAGGCCGAGCTCCATGGCTCGATCGAACAGCTCAGGGTGACCGGCGGCCTCGGGGAACCGCTCCACCAGCTGCTCCGGTGTCATGCGCACCGGCTGTTCGTCGGTGTACGGCGCGGTCAGCAGATGGTGCAGTCCGATGAGGTGCGCCAGGTCGCCGCCCTGCGACCACGCATCCAGCGTCTGGCGGATCGCGGCGAGGGAGAACCCGCGCTCCTGGAGATGCCCGATCAGCTCCAGGCGCCGCAGGTGCTCTTCGTTGTAGTACCCGGTCCGGCCCACAAGGCGCGGTGGCGGGATCAGCCCGCGGGTCTGGTACGCGCGCACGTTGCGGGTGGTCGTCCCCGCCCGCTGCGCCAGCTCGTCGATCTTCCACTCCACGGTGAGAAACCATAACGAGCCATGTTTGCAATCGCCTATGTGACATCATAATGTGCAACGTTATGGAGCCGCCATCCTCGTTTCTCGCTTTCGGCACCGACTGGTTCTACGTCGCCGTGCCGGTCCTCACGCTGCTGGGCGTCCTGGCGGTGCTGGCCCGCCGGTCGCCACTGCCGAAGCCGGCCGGCCCCCTGCGGCGCGCCAGCCACGGCGCCGCTGCCCTCACGGGACTGCCGCCCTGGTGCGCCGGACCGCTGGTGATCCTCGCCGGCGCGCTGATCATCGCCGTCCAGGGGTTTCTGTGGGACGTCGCGTGGCACATCGACATCGGCCGCGACGAGTTCCTGTTCAGCCCGCCGCACGTCTGCCTGCTCCTCGGCCTGTCTCTGATCGGTGTGGCCGGCATGGTCGGCGCCGGGGTGGCGACACGGGACACCAGCCCAGCTGACCGCGTCGGGTGGAAGGTCGACAAGTGGCGAGTGCCGTTCGGTGCCACTGCCCTGTTGGTCGCCGGCGCGGCGGCGTTCGGCGGGTTCGCCGCCGACGAGCTGTGGCACTGGGCCTACGGTCTCGACGTCACCATGTGGAGCCCACCGCATCTGACGATGATCTCTGCGGCGGCCCTGTCCCCCCTGGCCGGTTGGATCCTGCTGGCCGAGGCCGGCCCGCGCGCCGGCAAGCCGCTGTTCCGCATCGCGTTCCACGTCCTGCTGGCCGGCGCGACCCTGATCGGCCTGTCCGCCTGGCAGCTGGAGTTCGACCTCGGCGTGCCGCAGTGGCAGATGCGATACCACCCGATCCTGGTGATGCTCGCCGCCGGCATGGCGCTGACGGGCGCCCGCGCCGCCCTGGGCCCGGGCTGGGCGCTGATCACCATGGGCTTCTTCGTGGCGGTGCGCGGGGCGCTGGCCGTCCTGACTGCCGGCGTCTGGGGACTGTCGATCCCGCGTTTCGTGCCGTACCTGGCCTCCGCGGTCGCCGTCGAAGCGGTGTTCGCGGCGCTGCGCGACCGCACCCCATTGCAACGATCGCTGGCTGCCGGCGGCGGGATCGGCACCGTCGGCTTGGCGGGCGCGTGGGCCATGACCCAATGGTGGGCGTGGCACCCCTGGCAGCTGCGCCCGGCTGATGTGGCGCTCTGCCTGCTCGCGGCAATCGCGGCGGCGGTGCTCGGCGGGGCCTTCGGCCGCGTCATCGGTCACCGCCAACCGGGGATCCGGGCGGGCACCGTCGCGGTCGCCCTGGCCGCCGTCCTCGTGGCCGTTGCCGTGCCGCTGCCCCGGACCGCCCCGGACGCGACCGCTGAGATCCGCACCTCGCCCGCCGGCCAGGACCGGATCACCGTCGACGTGACCGTCACGCCGGCCGACGCCGTGGAG